>CBFGQI010000005.1:0-89458 GCA_965650885.1 uncultured Oxalobacteraceae bacterium | reverse complement strand
CGGGGCCGACCAGCGGGCCGGCGCCGGCGATGGCGGCGAAGTGGTGGCCGAACAGGACGTTCTTGTTGGTCGGCACGTAGTCCAGGCCATCGTTGTACTTGTGGGCCGGGGTCAGGCGGTCCGCCTCCAGCCCCATGACGTTTTTGGCAATGTACAGGCTGTAGAAGCGGTAAGCGATCAGGTACACGCAGACGGCTGCGATCACCAGCCAGATGGCGCTGACAGGCTCGCCGCGCTTGAGGGCGATCACGCCCAGGGCGCCGGCGCCCAGCAGCGACATGCCGGCCCAGCCCAGTTTCTTCATAACGGGATTCATCGGGGTCTCCTCCAAGGATGAATGGCCAGTATTCAGGAATTGAATATCTGTCACAAGCGCACCACTACGCAAACGCCGTCCGTAGAACTACGTAGGACAGGGCGCCGGTGCCGGGCTTACAATCGCGGGCATGAAGCTGCGGCAGAAGTTCCTGTTCCTGGCCATTGCGCCCCTGATCCTGGCCCTGTGTGCGATCGCCATCGCGGTGCGCTATCAGGCGGTGACGCTCGGCCAGCAGCAGCGCGACACCATCCAGCAGGCCTACCTGGCCAGCAAGGAGGCCGAGCTCAAACACTACGTGACGCTGGCCACGCATTCGATCTCCCACCTGGTCAAATCCGGCCGCAAGGACCAGGCCACGCTGGACGAAGCGAAGCGCATCCTGTCGACCCTGAGTTTCGGCGACGATGGTTATTTCTTCGTCTACGATATGCAGGGCAATTCACTGATGCACCCGCGCCAGCCGGAGCTGGTGGGGCAGTACCTGTTCATGATGAAGGACCAGGATGGCAACCCGACCATCCAGCGCCTGCTGGCGCGGGCGCGCGAAGGGGGCGGCCTGGAGCGCTACAACTGGGTCAAGCCTTCCACCCACAAGCAGGCGCCCAAGCTCGGTTATGTGATCCCGTTGCCGGAGTGGGGCTGGATGCTGGGCACCGGCATCTATCTCGATGACGTGGATGCCGCGCTGGCCAAGGTGGATGCCCAGCAGCGCGGCAATATCCGTAATACCCTGCTGTGGATGGCCGCCATCGCGGCGATGGCCCTGGTGGCGGTCGGCGTGTCCGGCCTGGCCCTGAATATCCGCGAATACCGCGTGGCCGACGCCAAGCTCAAGGTGCTGGCCCAGCGCGTGGTCGAATCGCAGGAAGAGGAGCGGGCGCGCCTGTCGCGCGACCTGCACGACGGCATCAGCCAGTGGCTGGTGTCGATCAAGCTGCAGATCGAGGCCGGCATCATCCGCCTCGGCAACCCCGCGCAGCAGGACAAGGCCAAGGCGGCCTTCGAGCACACGGCGGAGCAGTTGAACAACGTGCTGGGCGAAGTGCGCCGCATCTCGCACAACCTGCGCCCCGCCATCCTGGACGACCTGGGCCTGGCCGCGGCGCTGGACCACCTGGCGGCCGAATTCCGCGACCACACCGGCGCCGACGTGGCCTTCGCCGCCGCTGGATGCACCGACCGCCTGTCCGACGTGGCGAACACGGTGCTGTTCCGCATTGCGCAGGAAGCCTTGACCAATATCGAACGCCATGCGGGCGCCAGCCGCATTACCATCGGCCTGCAAGGGGACGCCGATGGCGTCACGCTGCGCATCGCCGACAATGGCGGCGGCTTCGATGCCGAAGGCATCGCCGGCCATCCGAAGCGCGGCATCGGGTTACGGAATATGATGGAGCGCATGGAGGCGATCGGCGGCCAGTTCCGCATCGAATCCTCGCAGTCCGGCACGGTGGTGCTGGCGCGCGTAGACAATAAGGGAAGCACATGACGAGGATCCTGCTGGTGGACGACCATCCCCTGGTGCGCGACGGCTTGCGCGCGCGGCTGGAAGCGATGGCGCAGTTTGAAGTGGTGGGGGAGGCCGGCAGTGCGGCCGAGGCGCTGGAGGCGGCGCGCCAGCACCATCCCGACCTGGTCCTGATGGACATCAATATGCGCGGCACCAACGGCATCGAAGCCACCGCCCAGTTCAAGCAGCAATTCCCGCACATTGCGGTGCTGATCCTGTCGATGCACGACAAGCTGGAATACGTGACGCAAGCCATCCAGGCCGGGGCGCGCGGCTACGTGCTGAAGGACGCGCCGGGCAAGGACATCGTGATCGCCATCGAGACCGTGATGGCGGGCGGCATCTACTACAGCGCCAACCTGGCGCAGCAGCTGGCCAAGCCGATGGCGCAGGACAACCAGCTCACCGCGCGCGAGGCGGAAGTGCTGCGCCACCTGGCCAATGGCGAATCGAACAAGGCGATCGCGCGCCAGCTCGACCTCAGCGTGCGCACCGTGGAAACCCACCGCCTCAACATCAAGCGCAAGCTGGGTATCGAAGGCCAGGCAGAATTGATCAAGTTTGCAGTTCAGCACGCACAATTTAACAAGTGAATCTTGTTAAATTAGTCACCACTGTCTCATAGCGGGCACAAACCGGCAATTCGATTGCGTCCTCTACGGCGCGGAACCTGACTTTTGGGCAATTTCTGTTATATTCCACAAGTCTTGTAACACAGGTGTGTCAGCGCGCGCACAATGGTTGCTTTACATCAATAGACCATTTACCATTGTTGGCATTACCACACCGAGATTCCGATGTTTGCGTCCGATCCAAATTCGTTTCCGCTGGTGGGAATCAAGCCTGTCCTGAATGCCCACAGCCAGTGGGTCGGACTGGCGTTTCAACTGCCCGGCGCCGTCCCGGTACCGGCGCTGCAAGCGCTTCTCTGCTGCCCTGAATCCGACGAACTGGGTGCGCTCGACTACTACATTCCCCTGGCCGCGCCGCTCGCCCTGGAGCCCGCGCAACTCGATAGTTTGCCGCTGGCGCGCATGGTATGCACCGTGCCGGCCGAGAGCCTGGCCGACGCCGCCGTGCAACGGCGCTGCAAGCAGCTGGCCGAGCGCGGCCTGCGCCTGATGGCGGACGGCGACGCCGGCATCGGCGCCGCGCAAGCCGGCATCCGCGGCCTGGATGTCGATAGCGCCCAAACCCTGCCCAGCGCATTGGCGATGCTGACGCTGCCCGGCCCGCACCTGGCGCGCAACGTCTCCCATGCGGCCGACGATGGGCGCGCCACCGCATGCCGCAAGGCGGGCTTCACCCTGTTCTGCGACGACATGCCGCGCACCCAGGAGCCCGATGCGGAACAGGGCGACGGCACCACCCGCAAGCGTTTGCTGGCGCTGCTAGGCCTGCTGGCACAGGATGCCGACTCGCGCGAGCTGGAAACCCTGCTCAAGCAGGATCCGGCGCTGTCCTACCAGTTGCTCAAGCTGGTGAATTCGGCCGCCTTTGCCCCGAACAGCAACCCGATCCACAACTTCGGCCAGGCCATCAACCTGCTCGGGCGGCGCCAGTTGCAGCGCTGGCTGCAGCTGTTGCTGTATGCGCGCCAGCAGGTGGATGGCCCGGCCAACGCGCTGTTGCCGCTGGCCGCCTTGCGCGCCGCGCAAATGGAAGCCTTGTGCAAGCTGCGCGACGGCGAGCGCGATGCGCAGGACCAGGCTTTCCTGGTGGGCGTGTTCTCGCTGCTGGATGTGCTGCTGGCCATGCCGATGACGGATATCGTGGCCGCCCTGAACCTGGACCTGGACGTGGTGGCTGCCCTGCTGGACCGCAGCGGCCCGCTGGGCGAAATGCTGACGCTGGTGGAAATGCACGCGCCGCAAGCGAGCGCGCTGCGCGACGTCGGCATCGACAACGAAACCTATTGGCGCAGCCTGCTGCAGGCTTACCACTGGGCGCTGCAAGTCAGCAGGAACGTCTGACATGCACGCCCACCCGGTCTCCGACTTCCTCACCAGCAGCGCCGCCGTGTGCGACGCGGTGCTGCGCCTGCGCGGCCCGGCGCTGGTGGAGGAGCTGGGCCGCATCGCGCGCGACGTCACCGGCAGTCCGCACGGCCGTTTCGTGCCGCGCGACATGACGCCGGCCTCCGGCCTGCCGGGCTGGGAGCAAGGCTTGTCGCAACTGATCCAGTTCGACGACCATTACTTCGGCCGCTTCGAAGTGTCGGGCCTTGAGCATTACCCGGAAACCACGCGCCAGCACCTGGCCAGCCTGGCCAGCCTGGCCGGCAGCGTGCTGCAGGTGCATTCGGTGGCGCAGCGCACCACCCACGCCTACGTGCAGGTGGAGGCCCGCCTGCAGCACCAGTCGCAGATCCTGGACCAGATCCACGAGTCGGTGCTGACGATGGATCTGAACGGCTTCATCACCAGCTGGAACAAGGGCGCCGAGCGCCTGTTCGGCTATTCGGCGGTGGAAGCGGTGGGCCGCAACATCATCTTCCTGTACGAGGATGAAGATGAAACGTTTGGCGACGCCTTCCTGGAGCAGGGCGGCCGCCTGATGGAAGTGCGGCGCAGGAAAAAGAATGGCGAAGTGTTCTGGGCCAGCCTGTCGCTGTCGCCGCTATGCGATATGGAAGACCGCTCGATCGGCCTGATCGCCTACCTGACCGACATCACCGAACGCAAGCAGGCCGAGGAACGCATCCACCACCTGGCCTATTACGATGCGTTGACCAACCTGCCCAACCGTTCGCTGTTGACCAAACTGGTCGACCAGGCCTTGACCGTGGCCCAGCGCAACAAGGCGCACGGCTGCGTGATGTTCATCGACTTGAACCGCTTCAAGCTGATCAACGACACCCTGGGCCGCGGCGTGGGCGACGCCTTGCTGCGCGAAGTGTCGCAGCGCTTCCGCCTGGCGCTGCGCGACCAGGATGTGGTGGCGCGCCTGTCCGGCGACGAGTTTGCGGTCGGCCTGTTCGACATCAACCAGCACTACGAAGCGAGCATGGTGGCCAACAAGCTGCTGTCGGCGCTGAACGAACCTTTCCTGATCGACGGCCACGACTTGCGCGTCAGCGCTTCGATCGGCATCAGCGTCTACCCGCAGGACGGCAATGACGCGGAAACCCTGCTGCGCCTGGCCGATATTGCGATGTACCGCGCCAAGCAGAACAGTTCCACCGATGGCGAACATATCGCCTTCTACAGCCAGGACATGAACAAGGGCATGCAGGAACGCATGCGTATCGAATCGGGCTTGCGCCAGGCGCTGGGCAATGGGCAGTTGCTGCTGCACTACCAGCCCAAGTTTGAAATCAGCAGCGGCCGGATCATCGGCGCCGAAGCCCTGGTGCGCTGGAAGCACCCCGAGCGCGGGCTGGTGCCGCCGGCAGAATTCATCCCGCTGGCCGAAGCCACCGGCCTGGTGGTGCAGGTCGGCGAGTGGGTGCTGGAAGCTGCCTGCGCCCAGGCGCAGGCGTGGAAAGAGAAGGGCCTGCCGCCGGTGCGGCTGGCGGTGAACGTGTCGGCGCGCGAATTCACGTCGGCGCTGCCGGGCCGCGTGATGGAAACGCTGCAGCGCTACGGCCTCGAGCCTTCCTGGCTGGAGCTGGAAATCACCGAATCGACCCTGATGCACAATATCGACCGCGTGATCGGCATCATGGACCGCCTGACGGCGCACGGCATCACGCTCTCGCTGGACGACTTCGGCACCGGCTATTCCAGCCTGTCCTACCTGAAGCGCTTCCCGATCGATACGCTGAAGATCGACCGCTCCTTCACCACCGGCATCCCGGTCGACACCAACGATTGCGCCATCGCCAGCACCATCATCAGCATTGCCCAGCAATTGAAGCACAAGGTGATTGCCGAGGGCGTGGAAACGGTCGAACAACTGGCCTTCCTCAAGGATTCGGGCTGCGACGAAGTCCAGGGTTACCTGTTCTCCCGGCCTTTGCCCGCGCTGGAATTCGAACGGGCGCTGGTGCAGAACTGGGTCCCGCCCCAGGCCGTTGCCGCCAGCGCGGGCGGATGACCGGTTAGCGCTTCTTGCGGCGGAGCGCGGCCAGGCCCGCCAGTCCCAGGCCCAGCAGGCCAAGCGATGCCGGCTCGGGGACCTGGGCCGGATTCGACGACTCCAGGTTACCGGTCAGCTGGATGGCGTCGATCTCTTCATACTCGTCCCCATCGCGGTTGGTGTTGACGTACACCTTCAATCCCTTGACCCGGAACGCGGTCTCGTCCCAGGTCAACGCAAAATTGACGACCTGCTTGGCAGCGCTGTTGTCGATGCCGGTCCACAAGGTGTGCAGCTGGCCGGCGGTGTCGATGGCATCGACCTGGTAGACGAAACCATTGCCCGACACTTCGCGGATCATGGCACCGGTGGAATACACGGCGCTGGCAAAGCCAACGGAAATCCATTGGTTGCCGATCTCCCTGCCGTTCGGTGCCCAGGCGCCGGCAATGTCGCCATAGGTGAAGCGGTCCGGCGCATGCAGCGCCTGGTCGGCATCCCAGCTTGAGGATTGCCACTCGCTGCTGAAGCCAATCACGGTGCTGGCCCATTGCTGGATCGGTCCCGCCTGCGCGGCGCCACTGGCGGCAAGCAGCATAGCGGTGAAGAGGGAAGATGCTTTCAGTTTCAGTTTCAGGTTCATATTATTTACCTAGAAATAATCGGAACCTGCAATAAAGCAATTGTTGTGCCATCGACAACAAATTGAGTGTTTTCAATGAGTTAAGGCTTACGTCAAAAACAATTGCTGGAGCGATGTAAAAGTTTCCGACATGTAATAAATTGTCGCGATTTGTCGCGCAGCTTCGGCATTATCGGTATCCGCTTTGGTCATTTTTGTAATTGCCGCGGGTTGCTGTGCATTGCAGAATGCACAGCGACTTTTATGCAAGGAGACAATACATGAGGCCTTACGCAAGCTATCCCGACCTGAAAGACCGCTGCGTGGTCATCACGGGCGGCGGCAGCGGCATCGGCGCGGCGATGGTGGATGCGTTTGCGCTGCAAGGGGCGCGCGTGTATTACCTCGACATCGTCGACGAACATCCGCTGGTGGACCGCGGCGGCCCCGCGCCGCAATTCGTCCGCTGCGACCTGACCGACCTCGACGCGCTGCAGTCGGCATTCGCGCAGATCGTAAGGGAGGGCGGCCAGGTCGATGTGCTGATCAATAACGCTGCCAACGACGACCGTCACCAAGTCGATGGCGTCACCGGCGATTACTGGGACCAGCGGGTCGCGGTCAACCTGCGCCACCAGTTCTTTTGCGCCCAGGCCGTGGCGCCGGGCATGCGCGAACAGGGCAGGGGCGTGATCCTGAATCTCGGTTCGATTTCCTGGCATCTGGCGCTGCCCAAGCTGAGCCTCTACATGGCCGCGAAAGCGGGCATCGAAGGGCTGACCCGTGGGTTGGCGCGCGACCTGGGGCAGGATGGCATCCGCGTCAACTGCATCGTGCCGGGCGCGGTGCGCACGCCGCGCCAGGAGCGGCTGTGGCATAACCCGGAAGAGGAACGGCGCATCCTGGCCGGCCAATGCCTGCCGCGGCGCGTGGAAGTCGAGGACGTCGCGTCGCTGGCGCTGTTCCTGGCTTCCGACAGCGCTTCGCTGTGCACCGGGCGCGACTATTTCGTCGACGCCGGCTGGTATGGCGCCTGACGCGCGCGCCCGAATGAAAACGATTTCTCGCGGCATGCCGGCATGGGCGGCCGCATTGGCGCTGGTAATGGCCCTGCCGGTCGCCGCCGCAGCAGCGCCGCAGCCGGCCGCCTCCGCGGGCGCTGCCGCCATGCCTTCCGCGCGCTATGTTTGGGACAGTGTCGCCATTGGCGGCGGCGGTTTCGTATCGGCCGTGATCCCGAGCCGCAGCGAGCCAGGGGTGGTGTATGCCCGCACCGACGTGGGCGGCGCCTACCGCTGGGACAAGGCGGCCGCGCGCTGGGTGCCATTGCTGGATTGGCTGTCCGACGCCGACACCGGCTTGCTCGGCATCGATTCGCTGGCCATCGACCCGCGCGACGCCGGCAAGGTCTACCTGTTGGCGGGCATCAGCTACCTGCAGGGTGGCCGCAGCGCGGTCCTGCGCTCGCGCGACTATGGCAAGACCTGGGCGGTGACGGAAACCACGCACCAGTTCAAAACGCACGGCAATGGCATGGGCCGCAACAATGGCGAGCGCCTGGCGGTCGACCCGGGCAATGGCGACGTGCTGTATGCCGGCACGCGCTGGAACGGCCTGTTCAAGAGCACCGACGCCGGCGCCACCTGGCAGCACATGCCCGGCCTGGCCGTGACGACCACACCGAATGGCGCCGGCATCAGTTTCGTGCTGCCCGATCCGGCCAGCGTGCACGATGGCCTGGCGCGCCGCCTGCTGGTCGGCGTATCGCGTTTTGGTGCGGTGGGGCCCAACCTTTACCGCAGCGACGATGGCGGCGCCACGTTCGCCCCGGTTGCCGGGGCGCCCGCCGCGCTGATGCCGCAGCGTGCCGCGTTCGACGGGGAGGGCAAGCTGTACATCACTTACGCCAACGGCGCCGGCCCGCACCCCAGCAACAAGCAGCCCGAACCCATGGACCAGGGCCAGGTCTGGCAATATGCCATCGGCACCGGCCGCTGGAAAGAGGTGACGCCTGGCGGGATCCGGTCGGCGTTCAGCGGCATCAGCGTCGCCCGGGGCAATCCACGGCGCCTGGCCGTGTCCACCATCAGCACTTACCTGCCGCAGGGCGATGGCAAAGGAGACCGCCTGTTCGTCTCCGATGATGGCGGCGAAAGCTGGACCGACGTCGTGGCACGCGGCTTTGCGAAAGACCTGCAGGGTGCGTCATGGATGAAGGGGCACGGCATCCACTGGGCGAGTACGCTCGAACTCGATCCCTTCGATCCGAAGGCGGCCTGGGTCACGTCGGGCAATGGCATATTCCATACCGCCGATATCGACGCCACGCCGGCCCGCTGGTCGTTCCATGTGCGCGGCCTGGAAGAAACGGTGCCGCTGAATGCCGTCAGCGTGCCGGGCGGCCCGCTGGTGTCGGCGATCGGCGACATCGATGGCTTCCTGCATGCGGATCCCGCGCGCTACTCGCCGATCCACATGCCGCAGATGGGCACCACCTTCGGCCTGGCCGTGGCCGGCGCCAAGCCCGGCGCCATGGTACGCGCCGGTAAGACAATCTACTCCACCACCGACGGCGGCGCGCACTGGAACGCAGCGCGCAGCGTCAAGGGCGAACAGGGACAGGTCGCCCTGTCGGCCGACGGCGCCGCCATCCTGCACGCGCCGCGCGGCAGCAGCACGGTCTATCGCAGCACCGACGCCGGCGCAAGCTGGACGCCTGTGCGCGGCCTCGAGGCGGCGAACCTGCGCCCCGTCGCCGACCCGGTGGCGGCGAACATGTTCTATGCCTACGACAACGGCGTGCTGCGGGTCAGCACGGATGGCGGCAGCTCGTTCGCTGCCCGCGCCCGCCTGCCGGCGGGTGGCTCGCGCGTGATCAGGGCGGCACCGGGCAGGGAAGGGGACATCTGGGTGCCGCTTTACGGCGGCGGCTTGGCGCGTTCGCGCGACGCCGGTGCCAGCTTTGCGCCGGTCGCCGGCGTCGCCTATTGCGCGGCAGTCGGTTTCGGCAAGGCGGCGCCCGGCGCCGATTACCCGGCGGTCTATATATGGGGCAGCGTCGGCGGGGTGCGCGGCTTGCACCGTTCGCTCGACGGCGGCGTGACATGGCTACGCATCAATGACGACGCCCACCAGTACGGCGGGCCGGGGGACGGCCAGTTCGTGGTGGGCGACATGAACCGGTTCGGCGTGGTCTACATGAGCACCGCCGGCCGCGGCATCGTTTATGGCATCCCATCCGAACGCAAGCCATGATGCCGATGTTGTAGAAACCACACAAAAGGCGGCCCTTGCGCGGCCAAATGCCCGGGTTTATCTGAAAACGTTTTCAGCTTTGGTGAATTTCATAATTGCGCAAGCAAATATGGGTAAGCAAACTGTGACTACGACCTGGGAAGCCACGCAGGTAGCGACAAAAAAACCAAGGAGACTCAACAATGGACCAGCATCAGTTCAGGAAGACGGCCATTGCCGTTGCTGCAGCACAATTCGCCCTGCTGGCCGCCAGCACCGCCATGGCCCAGGGCCAGGCAGCCGGCGCCGAAGCGTCCCCGTCGCCAGTGGTGGTGGTGACCGGCCAGCGCGCGGCGCTGCAATCGGCCCAGGCCATCAAGCGCAATTCCGATGAAATCGTCGATTCCATCGTCGCCGAAGACATCGGCAAGCTGCCGGACCGCTCGGTGACCGAAGTGCTGCAGCGCGTGGTGGGCGTGGCGATCGACCGCACCATGGCCAAGAACGACCCCGAGCATTACTCGGTGGAAGGCTCCGGCGTGACCGTGCGCGGCCTGACCTATGTGCGCTCCGAACTGAATGGCCGCGATTCCTTCTCCGCCAACGGCGGCCGTTCGCTGAATTTCGAAGACGTCCCGCCCGAGCTGATGGCCGGGGTGGATGTGTACAAGAACCCGTCGGCCGAACAGATCGAAGGCTCGATCGGCGGCCTGGTCAACCTGCGCACCGCGCTGCCGTTCGACTACAAGGGCGCCAAGGTGGCCCTGAGCGCCGACTATACCTACAATGAGCTGGGCGGCATGAAGAAGCCGGGCGGCTCCGTGCTGGCGTCCAACCGCTGGAAGACGCCGGCCGGTG
Organism: uncultured Oxalobacteraceae bacterium; assembly: GCA_965650885.1. GTDB lineage: Bacteria > Pseudomonadota > Gammaproteobacteria > Burkholderiales > Burkholderiaceae_D > Rugamonas. The sequence continues at coordinate 78,895 of CBFGQI010000005.1, read as the reverse complement.
AGTTCGGTGTCCTGGTGGACCTGGCGTATTCCGAAAGCGCCACCCGCACCGACGCGTTCCAGGTCGAGCCTTACTATCCGCGCACCGGCGTCGTCAACGGCAAGACCGTGTGGGTGCCGAAGGGCGCGCAGTGGCGTACCCTGGAATTCGACCGCAAGCGTGAAGGCTATTATGGCGCCCTGCAATGGCAGCGCGATTCCAAGCTGAAGTCGCACCTGACCTATTTCAAGTCCAAGTACCAGATGCAGTGGGACGAGCGGGCGATCTTCTCCCAGGCCAGCCCATACAACATCCAGGTCAGCTCCGACGCCACCTACGGCCCGAACGGCAACCTGCTGACCGGCACCATGACCGATCCGGCCGACGGCGGCATCAATTTCGGCGGCGATACCCGTACCTCCAACCGCAAGTCCGATACCACCGATATCGCATGGAACGTCACCTGGCGCCCGGCCGATCGCTGGACCCTGAAGTCCGACCTGCAGCACATCAAGGCCAAGACCGGCAGCTTCGATTCCACCGTGGCGACCGGCGTGCAGATGGCCAAGGAGAAGATCGACCTGACCGGCAACGTGCCGCGCCTGATTTTCGACCAGGCCGACCTGGCGCACCTGGCCGACCCGAAGAACTACTATTGGGCCTTCACCATGGAGCACCTGGACCGCGCCAAGGCCACCGGCAAGTCCTGGAAAGGCGATGCGATCTATGATTTCGAAGACCACTCGTTCCTGAAGGACTTGCGCTTCGGCGTCCGCCTGTCCAACAAGGATTCGGTGACGATGAACTCCAACCCAAGCTACAACTGGGCCGCGATCACGCAGCCCTGGCAGGTTGGCTGGGATATCAGCCAACTGGCCTACCTGGGCGATCCGCGCTTCAGCGGCAATACCGAACTGCACACCTTCAACAATTTCTTCAACAAGAATATGCAGGTGCCGTCGCTGGTGTTCCCGACGGTGGCGATGGCGACCGGCTATCCGGACAGCTACGCGGCCCTGCACAAGTACCACGACATCCTGTGCGCCGAAGCGCATGGCGGCGACACGGCGAGCTGCGGTCCCTGGAGGCCGGCAAGCTTCGGCACCGACCCGGTCGGCACCAACGACCAGTCCGAGAAGACCAGGTCCTTCTACACCCAGGTGCGTTTCGGCTTTGACGACCTGAAATATCCGGTCGACGGCAACTTCGGCGTGCGCTACGTGAAGACCAACATGACCGCCCACGGCTATACCGCCTTCACGCCGAACTTCAATATCCCGAGCGGGAACACGGTGACCGGCGTGCCGATCGCCAACATCCCGGCCTTCAAGCAAGCCCAGGACTTCGACAACAGCTACCGCAACGTGCTGCCCAGCCTGAACCTGCGCATGAAGGCCAGCGACACGCTGCAATTCCGCCTGGCCTTTGCCGGCGCCATGTCGCGTCCCGACTTCTCCCAGCTGCAGGCCTACACCACGCTGTCGCAAACCGCCGATATCACCACCAACGGCACGGTCACCCGCATCAACAGCGTGAACCAGTCGGGCGATGCGCAGGGCAACCCGATGTTGCGGCCCATCACCTCGAAGCAGACCGACCTGACGGCCGAATGGTACTTCTCGCCGGTCGGCTCCTTCACCGTGGCCGTGTTCAACAAGCGGCTGAAGGATGTGATCATCAACCAGATGTTCACCTTCCAGCTGCCGGATGTGGCGGGCAACCTGCAGAACTTTGCCGTGACCGGCCCGATCAATGGTGCCCGCGGCCGCGCCAGCGGTATCGAACTGGCTTACCAGCAGTATTTCGACAAGCTGCCAGGCTGGATGTCCGGCATCGGCCTGCAAGCCAACTACACCTATGTGGACAGCAAGCAGAAGCTGTACAGCCCCGTGTTCTCGCCGTTCTGCGGCGGCTCCGGCCAGTCGGCCAACCTGAACACGAACATGAACGGCTGCGACACCAATGGCCAGACCTTCAGCGACCTGCCGCTGCCGCTGCTGTCGAAGAACGCCTACAACATCGCCCTGCTGTACGACAAGGGCCCATGGTCGGCCCGCATGGCTTACAGCTGGCGTTCCAAAAACCTGCAGGCGGTGAACGTGAACGGCACCAATGGCGGCGACGGCACCAATACCAATCCGGACAGCCCGGACTTTGGCAACCGCAATGTGCGCTGGGCGCTGCCGACCTGGGCCGATTCCTACGGCACGCTGGATGCATCGCTGTTCTACCAGCTGAACGAGAAGACGTCGATCGGGATTGAAGGCACCAACCTGACCGACGCCAAGTACCGCCAGCTGATGCAGCAGCATATTGGTATGATGGGCCGCGCATGGTTCGTCTCCGGCCCGCGCTATTCCGTGAAGATGCGCTACTCCTTCTGAGGCTTTTGATTGATGAAGCAGACTTTTCGCCGCATCCTGCTCTCCGTCAGCATTGCCAGCCTGGCCGCCAGCGGCCTGGCTGGCGAGCTGCCGCGCCTGGTCACCAAGGATGGGCGCCATGCCCTGATGGTCGATGGCGCACCCTTCCTGATGCTGGGCGGGCAGGCCCACAATTCCAGCAACTACCCGGCGGCGCTCAAGCCCTTATGGGCGGCGACCGCGGACGCGGGCGCCAATACCGTCGAAATGCCGGTCGCGTGGGAGCAGATCGAACCCACGGAAGGGCGCTTCGACTTCAGTTTCGTCGATACGCTGGTCAAGGAGGCGCGCCAGAACAAGGTGCGCCTGGTGCTGTTATGGTTCGGTACCTGGAAGAACACCAGTGCCAGCTATTCGCCCGAATGGGTAAAGTTCAACAACCAGCGCTTCCCGCGCATGGTGGACAAGGAGGGCAAGGACATCTACTGCCTGTCCCCATTTGGCGAGGAAACCCTGAAGGCCGACCGCAAGGCCTTCGTCGCCCTGATGAACCACATCAGGAAGATCGACGAAAAGCAACAGACCGTGATCATGGTGCAGGTCGAAAATGAAGTCGGCACCTACGGCCTGGTACGGGATTACGGGGCCAAGGCGCAGGCGGCGTTCTCGCAGCCGGTACCGGCAGCCGTGCTGGCGCGCAAGAAGTCGCCAGTGCCCGGCGCCGCTTCGGGCACCTGGAGCGAAGTCTATGGCCCTTATGCGGAGGAGTATTTCCACGCCTGGGCCGTGGCAAGCTACATCGAGGAGATCGCCAAAGCCGGCCGCGCCGTCTACGATCTGCCGATGTACGTGAACAATGCGCTGCGCGACCCGATCGAACCGATGGCGCCATGGAAGGGCAATTTCGCCAGCGGCGGTCCCACCTTCGATGTGATCGACATCTACAAGGCTGCCGCGCCCCACATCGACTTTGCGGCACCGGACATTTACCTGCCCGAGTGGAACAAGGTCACCGCCACGCTGGAAAAGTTCCAGCGCCCGGACAATGCCCTGATGGTGCCGGAAATCGGCAATGCCGAAAACTATGCGCGCTATGCCTACCTGGTGCTCGGCCGCGGCGGCATCGGCTTCGCGCCATTCGGCCTCGATTATGCGGACTACAGCAATTTCCCGCTGGGCTCCAAGCTGACGGACAAGCGCATGGCCGAACCGTTCGGCAAGGTGTACAAGGTTTTCCGCCCCATGGCGCGGCAATGGGCGAAATGGGCTTTTGAAGGCCGCACCTACGGCATCGCCGAAAGCGAAGACCGCAGTCCGCAGACGATTGAAATGAAGGGCTGGAAGGCGACCGTCTCGTTCCGCGAATGGCAGATGGGGGAGAAGCAATTCTACCCGAACCTGAAGGATTTGCCGGCCAATACCGAGTCGCCCAATGGCGGCGTGGCGATCGCCCAGATTGCGGATAATGAATTCATCGTCGTCGGCCAGCACGCCCGCGTGAAAATCAGCGGCGACAACAAGCGCTCCATGTACGCACGTGTCGAGGAAGGCTATTTCAACGCCGCCGGCAAGTGGGTCATGGAACGCAACTGGAACGGCGACCAGACGGATTATGGCCTGAACCTGACCGGCAACCCGGTCGTGCTCAAGGTCCGTATCGGAACTTACTGACAGGAGACAAAATGCAATTGAAAGCGATGCGGGCAGCGATGTTGCTCGCCCTGGCGGCCACCGGCAGTGCCAATGCCGGTACCTTCGAACAGACTGCGAGCGGCCTGGTGGTCAAGCCGGACCGTGGTGCGGCAAAGGAAATCCGGCTGGAGCTGATGGACGATAACATCATCCACGTGCTCAAGCTGGACCAGGGCGGAAAAGCGCTCACCCCATCGCTGATGACCGTGGCCAAGCCATGCAGCTGCGCCTTCACTGTCAGCCGCAAGGGCGACACCGTTACCTTGAAGGCCAACAGGATTGCCGCCGCCGTGTCGCTGGCCACCGGCGCATTGCAGTTCTCGGATGCAGGCGGCAAGCCTTTCCTCAGCCAGGCAAGCGAATCCATTGAGCCGATTGACGTCGGCGGCAAGCCGTTCGTGGCCATCAAGCAGGGCTTCAACCACGGCACGAAAGACGCCTTTTACGGCCTGGGCCAGCACCAGAACGCCCAGATGAACCTGAACGGCGAAGACGTGCTGCTGGCCCAGCACAATATGATCGCCGCCGTGCCCTTCGTGGTCTCGGACAAGAATTACGGCGTCCTGTGGGACAACAACGCCATCTCCCGTTTCGGCAACCCACGCCCCTACGGCCCGCTGAAGCGCGACCTGAAATTGGTCGATGCGGACGGCAAAGCGGGCGGCCTGACTGCGCGCTACTACGTGGACGGAAAGCTGGTCCTGACGCGCCAGGAATCGGACATCGCCTACCAGTACCTGAAGGACGTGGCGGAGAACTGGCCCAAGGAATTGGGCCCGCTGAAGAGCCTCAAGAACGTCAAGGTCGTGTGGGAAGGCACCATGGCCTCGGACAAGCCGGGCGTGCACAAGATGCAGCTCTACTCGTCCGACTACGCCACCCTGACCGTCGACGGCAAGCAGGTGATGGACGTGTGGCGCCAGGACTGGAACCCGTGGTACCACAACTTCGAAGTGAAATTCGAGAAGAACAAGCCGGTCAAGCTGCACCTGGAGTGGAAGCCTTCCGGCGGCATGGTCACCATGACCCATAACGACCCGCTGCCGGCGGCCGAGCGCCATTCGCTCACGCTGTCGTCCGAAATCGCGCAGGGCATCGATTACTACGTGATCCGCGGCACCGATATGGACAAGGTCATCGCTGGTTACCGCCACCTGACCGGCCAGGCGCCGATGATGCCGAAGTGGGCCTACGGTTTCTGGCAGTCGCGCCAGCGCTATGAGACCCAGCAGCAGCTGCTGGACACGCTGAACGAATACCGCAAGCGCAAATGGCCGCTGGACAATATCGTGCAGGACTGGTTCTACTGGCCGGAGAACGCCTGGGGCTCGCACGACTTCGACAAGGTCCGTTTCCCTGATCCGAAAGGCATGGTCGACGAAGTGCACCGCCAGAACGCGCGCATCATGCTTTCCATCTGGGGCAAGTTCTACGACACCACGGACAACTACAAGGAGTTAGCGTCCAAAGGCCACATGTGGACCAAGAACGTGGAGAACGGCGCCTTGGACTGGGTCGGCCCCGGCTACAAGAACAGCCATTACAGCCCTTATGCGCCGGAAGCCCGCGAAATCTACTACCGCCAGATGAAGCACAAGCTGGTGGACCTGGGCTTCGACGCCTGGTGGATGGACAATACGGAACCCGATGTGTTGTCCAACACCCGTCCTGAAGACTTCAAGAAGCTGATCGGCCCGACCATCTACGGCGCAGGCGAAGTCACCTTCAACCCTTATAGCCTGATGCATACGCAGGGCATGTACGATGGCCTGAAGCGCGACCAGCCCGACAAGCGCCAGTTCATCCTGTCGCGCTCCGGCTTCGCCGGCATCCAGCGCAATGCCACCGCCGTGTGGAGCGGCGACGTGGTGGGCCGCTGGAACAACCTGTACGACCAGATTGCCTCCGGCGTGAACATGTCGATGTCCGGCGTCCCGAACTGGACCCACGATATTGGCGGCTATGCGCAGGAAACCCGCTACCAGTTCGGCGACGTCGGTTCGGCCCAGGAGAACCGCAGCACCGGTGCCGGCAAGATGGACCCGGCCGACGAGAAGGAATGGCAGGAACTGAACCTGCGCTGGTTCCAGTTCGGCGCCTTCTCGCCGCTGTTCCGCTCGCACGGCGAAGTCGTCAAGCGCGAGATCTACAACATCGCCCCCGAAGGTTCGGAAACACGCGAGTCGATGGTGTCGTACCTGAAGCTGCGCTACCGCCTGATGCCGTATATCTATGCGACCGCCTCGGACACGCATTACAAGTCCGGCACCATCATGCGCGGCATGGTCATGGACTTCCCGCATGACGACCGCGTGAAGAACATCAAGGACCAATACCTGTTCGGCCACGACTTCCTGGTCGCACCGGTGACCAGCTATGGCGCCCGCGAGCGCACTGTCTACCTGCCGAAAGGTGCTACCTGGTACGACTTCGACAGCGGCAAAGTGCACAAGGGCGGCTCGACCATCACCGCTGCGGCACCGGCGGTGCGCATTCCGGTATTCGTGAAGGCCGGCGCCATCGTGCCGACCGGGCCGGTGCAGCAGTACGTGGACGAGCATCCGGATGCGCCGGTCACGCTCAAGGTCTACACCGGCGCCAATGGTGAATTCTCCTTGTACGAGGATGATGGCGTCAGCAACGGCTATACGCGCGGCGAATACAGCCGTATCCCGTTGCGTTACGACGACAAGACCGGTGTCGTGACCATCGGCCAGCGCGAAGGGCAGTACAAGGGCATGGTGGACAAGCGCAAGTTCAGGGTCCACTTCATCAAGCCCGGCGTATCGACCTCCGCCACCATGGATAGCGCCGACAAGGAAGTCACTTACGAAGGCAAGGAAATCTCGGTCAAGCTCTGACCGTGCACGAGAAACAACGCCATTTTTTTGCTGGCGTGTGAGAATTCGTGACTATGTGTTCTGATCTTTCTGATAAGTTATTCTCCCTGGAAGCTTGCGATTTCGCAAACTCGCTAGGGAGAATCCATGCTAAAGCACAGGACACTCGTATGTCTGTTGCCGCTGCTCTTGACCGCGTGCGCGCTGCATAGCGAAACGCGGGAAAAGCAGTCCATCGCCGCCAAGGACGCCTGGAAAAAGGTCGACCTGGAAAGCCAGCTCGCTACTGCCCGCAAGGCCGAAGCGCAAATCCTGTTCGAGCAGCTGCGGACCGAAGACGATATCCAGCGCGCCCGGCGCGATGCCCTCGCACGCGGCATGGCGTATGGCGGCACGGTGGGCGGCAAGCTGCTGGCGCCGATCGATAAAGAACTCATGCGCCTGTTCATCCCGAACGACGCCAGCCGCTCCTTGGCCGAGGCGGAGAAGTGGCTGTTGGCGCGGGAAGACCAGGCCGATGCCCGTCGGGCCTTCGACAAGTTCAACCTCGAGTTCAGACGTATTGGCCTGGAACCGCCGACCTGCGAGAACGTGAAAAGCGGCACGCCGCAAGAACCGGTGGCCGCGTGGGATGGCATCGTCAAGGCTTGCCGAAACGAGAAGTTGAATGCCGCGGACAGCTACCCCTTGCCGGAATCCGGTGCCCTGAAAAAACAGCATGACTTGATCGTCGCCGCCGCCGGCGAACTGGCGAAAGCCAAGTCGGCCAGCCTGGAGCAACGGAACGTCTACCGTGCGGCAGTCAAAGCCTACGACGAAGAATCCGCAAAGCTCGAGCGCAATCCATCTTCCGGCATGGACCGGCTGAATGAAGCCCGTGACAAAGTCGGCAAGGCCATGAAGGCGCTGGAAGCGATTGAAAAAGCCGGTGGCGACGCCTTTGCCTCAAAGGTCATGGCCGAAGCCCGGCTTGATATGTTGAACAAGCAGCTCGCGTCCCCACACCTCGCGGCTGGCGTCGAAGTGGTGGACGGCGCACGCGTCGCGCTAGCCGATGCGAAGAAGCCCAGGCTTGCCCCGCTGGTTGTCGCGAAAAATCTGGAGACGGTCAAGGCCGACGCGGCAAAGCGCGATGCCGATATCCAGTTGCGCAAGGAGCAGTTGTTGCGTGACCAGCTCAAGTGGATGACGGCCAAGGTGAGGGCGCTGGTGGATGCGCGCACCTTTGCCGCCAAGGCCGATGCCAATGCCGACCTCGCGTCGATGCTGCGCCCCCAGGACCCGGCGCAGCTGAAGGAAAAGGAGCGCAAACCAGTCCTGCAGACAAAAGCCAATGTCTGGAAAGCCGCGGCCATATACCTCGATTCGGAAGGCCGGATGACAGCGGAGATCAACAAGATCGACTACCAGCTGCGCGCGCTCGAGCATGAAAAGGCCCTGTCCTACGCCGAGAGCAGTATCGGCCAATGGAATACCTTGATCGTTTCAGTGATCGAGCAGCAGGTTGAATACGGGGCGGCCGGCATCCGCCAGGCCGATATCACGGCCTTGATCAATTCCCTGGCCTTGCTCTGGATTGGCGTGGGGGTGAACTGATGAAGCGTATCTTGACTATCGCCGCAATGAGCCTGCTGAGCTCGGCGTGCTCCACACCCCAGCCCGCGCTCGACCAGGCGCAGCACGGCGTCTCGCTGATTGCCGAACTGGAGACCAACCTTGCCGAATACCGCCGCCTGCAAGGCGTATCGCAATCCGCCCGCCATGCCGCCATCCGCATGCAACGCGACGCGATAGGGCAGACCGAAATCCTCGCTCGCCGCGACGCCCGCGCCAGGGCGGCGGCAGGGGACAAGCAGACAGTGGACTTGGCCGAAGGCTTGATCGCCCACGCCGACGCCATTGCCGCCGACGATGCCGCCTACGTCGCCAGCCAGGCAGCCGACCAGGCAGCGCTGGCAACCTTGCTAGAGCCCATCCCCAGCACGCGCAATGCCACGACTGACGCACAGACCGCGCTCGCAGTGATGGGCGACCAGTTGACGGCCGAGCAGCGTCGCGACGAGCTGAAAGCATGGATCAAGGAGATCAAGAAGAACGTCTCCGAAAACAAGGAAAAGATTGAACAAGCCGAAGCGGCAGCCAAGGCGAAAGGAGCGATGTGATGGAAGAGCTGATGACCAAGCACCAATACCTGCTGAATTATTTCGATTCCCTGCAGATCCTGGAAACGGCGCAAAACTCCTTGCGCCGCGCCGCCACCAGCCCCAAGCTGGACGACGAAGAACGCGCAGAAGCCGCCGCCGCCTTCCTCGACATCACCAACCAGATCGCCCACTTCAACAACGTGCACGAAGCCGTGATGCGCAAGTTCACCGGCATGGGCGTAAAACCCCCCAGCAAGGACGTGGTCGACAAGACGCAAGACCTGGAAACAAAGCTCGGCAAGCAAATCGCCAAAGCCGAAACGCACCAAGCCTTACTCCAAGCGGTCACCGGCTTCGTCAGCAAATGGGCCACCCTGGCCGCCCCCGAAGGAGGTGGCGCCCCTCCAGCCGACGCCCCCAAAGCCAACGCCCCCGACACGCACCTGGCCTTCCTCGGCAAGTGATTGGATCGGGTGTCAGACCCTTCGGGTCTGACACCGCCTTACCGGTTTCCCCTCCGCATCCCGCTGCCTCGGCGCTTGCCCTGACACGCGAACTTGACAAACAACAATGTGCCGGCTTCCTTTGGGGATGAAAATCTTCATTCCTTCCTGGATTTGCGTGTATCCTATTTTATACAGCCGCCATGTATGTCATCCACACTACACAGATCTTTGATAACTGGTTTGCTTGATTACGCGACAAGCGGGCAATTGCGCGTATTAGAGCTCGCGTCGACCGAGCTGAAGACGGTAATTTCGGTGACTGTGAACCAGTTGGTGGAGGTGTGTCGGAGATGCGAATCCACTGTGGCCCAGGATATCGAGTTTATTTCACGAGGCGCGGAACGGAGATCGTAATCTTGCTCGCAGGAGGCGAAAAGTCCACGCAAAAATGACATTAAGTATGCACGCATACTAGCGCGGGAAATTTCGGAGGGATTATGAAACCAATCAAACTTCATAAATGGGATAGTGCCGAGCAGTTGAAGACGGCGGAAGATATGGCAATGTACTTGGAAGCCTGCATGGAAGAGGCCGGTGACGACGCCGCGTTCATCGCCAAGGCCTTGGGCAACATTGCCCGCGCAAAGGGCATGACGGAAGTCGCCCAGGATTCCGGCCTGGGACGCGAAAGCCTCTACAAGGCGCTATCCGGCGAAGGCAACCCTAGCTTTGCCACCATCCTCAAGGTTGTGCGCGCGCTTGGGCTAAAGTTCCAGGTTCAGGTCGCTGTGACGAATTGGTCCCCGAAATAATTGAGAAAATAGCGTAGATCGCCGCTTCCGCACGGGCGCTCGGGGCCTATCTCAAGTGACATCAGCTTTCGATGCCAATGCGCTCATCGGACGTCTTAAAACGAAAAACCCGCGTAATCACTGAGAGATTCGCGGGTTTTGGGACGTCTTGGTGCTGCTTGAAAATTATTCTGTGGCGGAAGCGGTGAGATTCGAACTCACGAACGGGATTAACCGTCGGCAGTTTTCAAGACTGCTGCCTTCAACCACTCGGCCACGCTTCCGGAGTGCAGCATTATACAGAAATCACGTCATCCATGCGAAAAGCTAACGGATGCGGCGGGTGGTCTCGCGCACCACCAGCTCCACGGGCGGGATGGTGCCTTCAACTTCCTCGCCATTGATCAGGCCCAGCATCGATTGCACCGCCGTCTGGCCGATCACGTACAGCGGCTGGCGGACAGTGGTCAGGGGCGGGGTGGTGTAGGAAGAGCCGGGCAGGTCGTCAAAGCCGACCAGCGAAATATCGTCCGGCACGCGGATGCCTTTGCGGTACAGGAACAAGCGCGCGCCATACGCGGTCTGGTCATTCACGGCGAATACCGCGCTGAAGGCATGCTGGCTGTCGAATAAGTGACTCATGGCCATCAGGCCGCCAGCTTCCTGCAGGTCGCCTTCCACCACCAAGGCTGGATCGAAGGGGATGTCGGCTTCCTTCAGCGCGCGCTGATAGCCGGCCAGGCGTTCGACGGAGTCGCGGTGGTCCACCGGACCTGCGAGGTGGGCAATGCGGCGGTGGCCCATTTCGATCAGGTGGCGCACGGCCAGCCAGGCGCCATGTTCGTTGTCCAGCGCGAAACCGATGGCGCGCTTGGTGCGCAGCACGCGGCCCAGCGAGACGATCGGCCGTTGCGCCGCGAAGCCCAGAACGGTGGCGTCGGTCATGCGGCCCGTCAGCAGGATGATGCCGTCAACTTTGCGCGCCAGCAGCAGGCGGATACGTTCGGCTTCCTCGTCGGCATTCCAGTGGCCACTGACGATCACCGACGCATAACCGGTGCCTTTCAGCCCATCGTCTACGCCGTGCAGGATTTCGTCGAAGAAGGGCGAGGCAATATCCTGCACCACGATGCCGATCGTCTTGGTGCGCCCATGCTTGAGGCTTTGCGCCATCTGGTTGGGGGCGAAATTCAAGTCCTTGATGGCGGCCAGCACTGCCTGGCGTTTTTCGTCCGCCACTTTGGCGGTGCCGTTCAGGATGCGCGATACGGTGCTGGGGGAAACGCCGGCGCGGCGCGCGACGTCGGTCAGTGTGGCGGGCAGTGGGGCGATGGCGTGGTCGTTCAAGGATTTCCCAATTTTTGAAAAGCTTTTCACTTGGAGGTTACCATAGAACTCTGCTAACTGATGCGGTCGATGTGGGGCCCACATGTGTTGGGTGCGCTACCATTTAACGCCGCCCCACCAGAATTGTGTTGACTTTCTATTTTTTTAAAATGTACTATGAAAACGTTTTCAGAGCGTGGGAAAACGTTTTCAAAAGCGCCCTTAACGACGTGTCTGCCCCGACTGGGGGCTGGACATCCTTTTGTGTACCTAAAACGAATAGAGAATGAAAGATAACCGCCTGCCGCCCGACTTTCTTTGGGGCGTAGCCACCAGTGCCTTCCAGGTCGAGGGCGCCAACCAGGAAGATGGCAAGGGCCTCTCGATCTGGGACGTCTTCTGCAGCACTCCCGGCAAGATCAAGGACGGCAGCGACGGCAGTGTCGCCTGCGACCATTACCACCGTTATCGCGAGGATGTCGAGATCATCGATTCCCTTGGCGTGGATGCTTACCGCTTTTCCATCGCCTGGTCGCGCGTCCAGCCCGACGGCAAAGGTGCGTGGAACGAGGCCGGCTTTGACTTCTACGACCGCCTGATCGGCGCGCTGGAGGAAAAAGGCAAACAAGCCTACGTCACCCTTTACCACTGGGATTTGCCGCAAGCCTTGCAGGAAGAGGGCGGCTGGCTCAATCGCGAAACTTGCCACCACTTCGCCGCCTACGCCGCCGAAGTGGCGCGCCGCTTCGGCAACCGGGTGGCCAGCATCGCCACCCATAACGAACCCTGGTGCACCGCCAACCTCGGTTACGGCAACGGCCAATTCGCGCCGGGCGTGCGCGATGCCGCCGCCGCCATCCAGGTTTCGCACCATTTGCTGCTGTCGCACGGCTTGGCCATGAGCGCCATGCGCGCGGTCGGCGCAAAGGCAAAACTTGGCATCGTCCTGAACCAGTGGACCGCCGACCCGGCCACCGACAGCGCGGCGGACCGCGCCCTGGCCGAATTCGAGTACGCGCGTTCGGTACAATGGTTCATGGACCCGATTTTCAAAGGCCGCTATCCCGAGCTGGCCCTGCGCCAGCACGGTGCCAACGCGCCGGATGTGGAGCCGGGCGACATGGCCGCCATCCACCAGCCGATCGATTTCCTCGGCGTGAACTACTACTTCCGCGCCTATTGCAGCGCCGAAGATCCGCCGCGCACCCCGCCGCTGGAAAATGGCCGCACCGACATGGGCTGGGAAATCTACCCGCAAGGCTTGACCGAATTGCTGCTCAAGCTGAAGGGCGAGTATGAGCTGCCACCGATCTACATCACTGAAAACGGCATGGCCAGCAGCACGCCGCTGCATGACGAAGAGCGTATCTCCTTCGTGGCACGCCACCTCGATGCACTGGCCGCCGCGATGGAGCAGGGCGTGGACGTGCGCGGCTACTTCATGTGGAGCCTGCTGGACAACTTCGAATGGGATTCCGGCTACGTCAAACGTTTCGGCATCGTCCACGTCGATTACGCCACGCAAAAGCGCACGCTGAAGGATAGCGCGCATTGGTACCGTAACCTGATCAAGGCCCAACGCACATGAAACGTTCGCCGCTGCTATGGGTGCCCACCGGCTATTTCGCCATGGCGATGGGCTACATCATGCTGACCAGCGTGACCGCCATCATGTTCAAGAACCTGGGCATGGACAATGGCCGCGCCGCCCAGTACTCGAGCATGCTGATCCTGGCCTATACCATCAAGCCGCTGTTCGCGCCATTGGTGGAAATGTACCGCACCAAGAAATTCTTCGTGCTGTGCATGCAGGTGCTGCTTGGCCTCGGCTTCGGCGCGGTGGCCCTCGTCATGGGGATGCCGGGGGCGATGGCGTTGATGATGGGACTGTTCCTGATCATGTCCTTTATCGGCGCCACCATGGATATCGCCAGCGACGGCGTGTACGTGACGTCGCTCGATTCGCGCAGCCAGTCGCTGTACTGCGGCGTGCAAAGCTTGAGCTGGAATATCGGCCCGGTGGTGGCTTCCGGCGTGCTGGTGTACCTGAGCGGCCGGCTGCATACGGACTATGGCATGGATTGGCTGGGCGCCTGGCGCGTGGTCTTCCTTGCCGTGGCGGCGATGCTGCTGGTGCTGGCCGCCTGGCATGTGCGCGTGATGCCGGATGGCGCACGGGCTGCCGATACGCCGGAGAGCCTGGGGCAGGCTGCCTTCATCCTGCGCGACGCCTTCAAGACTTTCTTCGAGAAGCGCGGCGTGTGGACCATGGTGGCGTTTGCGCTGCTGTACCGCGTGTCCATCGGCCTGCTGGAAAAGATCGGTCCCTTCTTCATGGTTGACCCGGTCGAGAAGGGCGGCCTGGGCATGTCGAACGAGCTGCTGGGCATCGTGTACGGCACCTACGGCTTGCTGGCCGTGCTGGCGGGCTCCCTGGTCGGCGGCTGGTACGTGGCCAAGCGCGGCCTCAAGCCGGTGCTGTTCACTTTGTGCTGCGTGCTGAACATCCCTATCGCCACCTTCCTCCTGATGGCGATCTACCAGCCTTCGGACCTGTGGCTGATCGGCGCCGGCGTGGTGATCGAGAAGTTCACCTTCGGTTTCGGCTCGGTGGGCTTCATGATCTACCTGATGCAGCAGCTGGCACCCGGCAAGTACACCACCACCCATTACGCCTTTGGTACCGGCCTGATGGGAATGTGCGCCATGTTGACCGGCATGGTCAGCGGCCACCTGCAGGAAGCCATGGGTTATGTCAGCTACTTCTGGCTGGTGATGGCCGCCACCATACCTTCCTTCATCGTGACCTGGTTTGCGCCATTCCATCACGCTGAAGAGCGCCCGGCGGCGGAGGTCGACGAGACCGCCCGTCCTTACGGCAAAGCGGAAAGCAAATCGGTGCCGTAAGAATTGTCGATGACGCATAGCCATCCATAGCAGGCTTTTCGCCATGCGGCAACAAAGAGGTAGAATAAAAAGTCACTACCTCTGGAGAGCCCGATATGACGCCAATCCTGTTCGCCTTGCCCGGCAATGAAGCAATGACAGCCCAGCTGTCCACATTGTTAGGTTGGGAGCAGGGGAGCCTGCAGGTGCGGCGTTTTCCGGATGGCGAGTCGTATGTGCGCTATCACTCGGACGTCAAGGGACGCCAGGTGGTGCTGGTATGCACCCTGGATCGCCCGGACGACCGCTTCATGCCGATGTACTTCGCGGCCAGCATTGCGCGCGACCTAGGCGCGGCCAGCGTCGGCCTGGTGACGCCTTACCTGGCCTACATGCGCCACGACGCCATCTTCAATCCGGGCGAAGGCATCACCTCGGCGCATTTCGCCCGCCTGGTGTCGGGCGTGTTCCACTGGATGGTGACCATCGACCCGCACCTGCACCGCCATCACGACCTGGCCGAAATCTATACCATCCCGACCCGCGTGGTGCGCGCCGCGCCCGCCATTTCGCAATGGATCGCGGCCAACGTGCCGCAGCCGCTGGTGATCGGGCCGGACGCGGAAAGCGAGCAGTGGGCTGCCGAAGTGGCGCGCGGCGCCGGCAGTCCCTGCATCGTGCTGGAGAAAGTGCGGCGCGGCGACCACGACGTCGAAGTGTCGGTGCCGGACACCGAACGCTGGTTGCGGCATACGCCCGTGATCGTTGACGATATTGCATCGACCGCCCGCACCATGATTGCGGCAGTCGGCCACGTGCGCCGGGCCGGCCTGCCGGCGCCAGTCTGCGTCGCCGTCCATCCCCTGTTCGCCGGCAATGCCTACGAAGACTTGATGGCCGCCGGCGTGGCGCGCACCGCCAGTTGCGACACCGTACCGCACAGCAGCAACGCCATCGCTGTCGCATCCTTGCTCGCGCCGGCGCTGGCAGACATGACACGCGCCGCCGCCTAAGCTATATTCCTGCCTATGTGGAACAGGATTCGTCAGTGGTATCGCAAGCTGCGCATGCCCGCAGCATACCGCGCCTACGAGCGCAAGCTGCGCGCCGCCCATGAGGAAGAGGCGCGCAAGAAGTTTTCGACCGTGCGCTACGAAGCGCGTCTGCTGGCTGCCAACAAGGCGCTGGAAGAGCGCGCCCAGCGCCGCTTCGATATGCCGGTCGCCAAGCTCCAGCTCGAAGTGGTGGCGCTGGAAAAGCAGATCGATTCCTTGCGCGCGCAACTGGGCAATTTCCAGCGTCCTTTCCGCGACGAGTACGAAGAGCTGGAAGCGGAAATGGCCCTGCTGGGTGAACGTCGCCGCAACGCCTACGCGGAGAAGGATGCCGCCGCCATCGAGGCCGTCAATGCGGACATCGCCGAATTGCAGAAGCGCATCAACGCCGTGCGCGGCGACCTGGTGGTGCAAACCGATTTGCGCGGCCAAGGGTTGACCCCGGAAAAGCTGCGCCGCAGCCTGCAGCGCTGCGAGGCGCGCCTGCAAACCTTGGAGGACGAACAAGAGAAAATCCGCCGCGAACGCGCCAATTACATGAACCATTCGCCCGACCGCGCCGAGATTGACGCCATCGAACGCGACATGCTGGCGCTGGAACGCAAACATATCCAGTACTTGCGCGATTTCGATGCGCCGGCCGAACGGCGCCGCCGTGAGCGCGAACACGAGCAAGCCTGGCTCAACCGCGCCTAATCGTTCCTCCTTTAATCTGCGTCAAGCTGGCGCATGCTCGCGGCAGTCCGCCGCTGCCTATACTTGGCTTGTCGCGCCGCGCCTTTGCGCGGCGCATTGTCGGGAGGACGGGCCATGCGCAACCATTCCCTTGGCGGCAATATCGGTGCCTTGCTACACCGGTGCAAAAAGTTCGAAATGGCCGTGCGGCGGGCCGGCCTTCCTGGCTTCCTCGCCTGTCTGCCGCTGGCGCTGTTGGCGCTGGAGTACGCGTTGATGCTGCGCAAGAAGAACGCCAGTATCAGCCGCATCAGCGGCCGCATCCGGCGCTGGCAAGTCACGGTGCACGAATTGTCGGCGCATGAACGGGGCCGTGCCGAATTCATCGACCTGGACCGCAAGATGCGCGGTGACATCCAGGGCGCCTGCGATTCCATGTGTACATTGCGCGACTTGTGCCTGGATATTTGCGACATGTTCAGTGCGGTGGGCTATGAATCGGCCGTGTTGCAGCGCAGCCGCCAGCGTTTCAGCGCTACCGTGCAAGAGGCGTGCAGCCTGTCGCAATCGCTGATCGATTCGGTCGATGCGCACGACCGCCGCGCGCTGGACATCCGCCAGCAGGAGCACGCCATCCAGCAGGCCGGCGTGGCCAGCGCGGCGGCCCAGGCTGCGCGCGCCGCCGCCGCCGAGGCTTAAAAGCCTTCCAGCACGATCTTGCCGCGCGCGCGATTGCTCTCGAGCAGGGCATGCGCGCGCTTCAGGTTGGCCGCGTTGATCGCGCCGAAACGCTCGCCCAGTGTGGTCTTCAGTACGCCGCTGTCGACCAGGCGCGCCACGTCGT
Source organism: uncultured Oxalobacteraceae bacterium (assembly GCA_965650885.1). Lineage (GTDB taxonomy): Bacteria > Pseudomonadota > Gammaproteobacteria > Burkholderiales > Burkholderiaceae_D > Rugamonas. Next base: position 61,854 of record CBFGQI010000005.1, on the reverse strand, counting down.
TCAGCAGCGCATGCTGTTGTGCCATGTCGTCGGTCTCGAACATGGACCGCGTGAACATGAATTCCCAGTGCAGCGATACGCTTTTGCGCTTCAGCAAACGCACGTCGAGCTGCGCCGGGTCGTCGATCAAGGCCAGCTTGCCCTGGGGTGCCACCAGTTCGGCCAGCGCGGCAAAGTGGTGTTCGCTCTGGTTCAGGCTGGCGATATAGTTGACCGGCGGCAGTCCAAGGCGGCGGATTTCCTCATCGAGCGGCTTACTGTGGTCAATCACGTGATGGGCGCCCAGCGAGCTGACCCAGTCGGCGGTCTCGGGACGGGATGCCGTGCCGATCACGGTCAGCCCGGTCAACTGGCGCGCCAGCTGCACCAGGATCGAGCCAACCCCTCCGGCCGCCCCCGTGACCAGCAATGATTTGCCGGCTTCGCGCGCCGTGTCGCGGCTGACCTGCAAGCGGTCGAACAGCAATTCCCAGGCGGTGATGGCAGTCAAGGGCAGGGCGGCGGCCTCGGCGAAGCTGAGCTTGGCCGGTTTGTGGCCGACGATGCGTTCATCCACCAGGTGCAGTTCGGCATTGGTGCCGGCGCGGCCCAGGGCGCCCGCGTACCAGACGTGGTCGCCCGGCTTGAACAAACTGGCCTCGGGGCCGACGGCGCGCACGATGCCGGCGGCATCCCAGCCCAGCACCTTGTCTTCACCGGCAGCCGGGGCGACGTTGCGCCGGATCTTGGTATCGACCGGATTGACGGAAATTGCCTGGATCTCGACCAGCAAATCGCGGCCGGTGGCGACTGGGGCGGGCAGCTCAACGTCGAGCAAAGCGTCGGGATGGTCGATGGGCAGGGAGGCGCGGTAGGCGACAGCTTTCATAGTGGTCTCTTTCCTAAGATGGCAATGCCTGCATCTTGCGCTACGGCGGCTTCAAGAAAAAGATTAAAATTGCCGAAACACTTTCAATGAAATGCGGGAAATGCTGCGCCTGGATGATCTCGAAGTTTTCGTGAGTACGGCCGACCGCGGCAGCCTGTCGGCAGCTGCGCGTGCGCTCGACATTTCGCCGGCCTTGGCGAGCGCCGCGCTCAAGCGGCTGGAAGATGCGCTGCAATTGCGCCTGCTGGCCCGTACCACCCGTTCCTTGCGGTTGACGGCAGAGGGGGAGCAGTATTTGCGCCACGCGCGCGAAGCGCTGCGCCAGTTGCGCGAAGGGCATGACGCGATCCGCCAGGACCAGCAAGAGCTGGCCGGCTTGCTGAAGATTTCCATGCCGTCCGACTTGGGGCGCAATGTCTTGCTGCCCTGGCTCGATGCTTTCCAGGCCGTGCACCCGGCCATTGCCTTGCAACTGTTTGTCAGCGACCGCGTCGCCGATATGTACCGCCAGCCGGTCGACCTGGCCCTGCGCTATGGCAAGCTGGACGATTCCAGCATGGTGGCCATGCCGATCGCCCCCGGCAACCGGCGCGTGCTGGTGGCGGCCCCGCATTATCTGCAGCAGCACGGCACGCCGGCCAACCTGGATGAATTAGCGCAGCACAATTGCCTGCGTTTTGCATTGGATGAAGTGTTGTATGACCGCTGGGCCTTCCCCGCCCAGGGCAAGGTGGTGCAAGTCAGGGGCAACCGCAGCAGCGATGATGCCGATCTGGTGCGCCGCTGGGCGGTCGCAGGCGAGGGGATTGCCTACAAATCACGGCTGGACGTGACCGCCGACCTCAAGGCCGGCCGCTTGCGGCTGCTGCTACCAGATGTAATGGGTGAAGAGGTGCCATTACAGCTGGTTTGCATGCATCGCTCGCAGGTCACGCCCATCGTGATTCGTTTGCGCGACTATTTGCGCGCGCAGTATGAACAGCTGTGCCAGACTGCACCGTAAGCTTAGTGGGCCTTGGAGAAGATCAGCAGCCAGCGGCTGAACAGCAGCACTTCCAGGTGGCCCGGCTGCACGCCGGTATCGCATTCGATGATCGGGTTCACAGCATAGAAGCGCTTGCGGAAGTCGCGGCACACCAGCACTTCACGTTTGCCGAAGCGAACCAGGAAAGACATAGGGGCATATTCCAGGCCAAAGCGGGAGCCGAAGGTGCTGTTCATAGTGGTCATGACGAATTCCTTTTGCTGTGATGTGTTTAACGAGTGATTAGAATAACACAAATACTGTATGAATCAACAGTACTGGATGAAAAATCAGGTTTTTTTATCAAGCGTTGTATGAGAGCTACGATCCGTCTTCCTTTGCACTTGCTGGCCGGGATGGCCTTGCTGATCCTTGCCACCGCGGCCTTCCACACCATTGCCGGGGCCGCAATCGGTCCGGGCGCCCGGCTGGCGGCGCTCGACGTCGCGTTGGCGCATTGGCTGCATGCCCGCGCCACTGAGCCACTGACTTCCCTGCTGCTGGCGGTCAGCCATTTGCATAGCATGGCCGGGATCGCCTTCCTGTCCCTGCTGTTTGCCTGGCACCTGTGGCGGCGGCAGGCGCATTACTGGATGCTGACGCTGCTGCTGACGGTGCCGCCGGGCATGGTGCTGAATGTGCTGCTCAAGCACAGTTACCAGCGGATGCGGCCCAGCTTCGACGCACCGCTGCTGAGCTTGCCGACCTACAGCTTCCCCAGCGGCCATGCCTTGGCGGCGACCGTCTTTTACGGCCTGCTGGCCTGCTATCTGTGGACGCGGGCGCGCGGTGCCGGGCAGCGCGCGGCCGTGGCAGCCGGCGCCGTGGCCATGGTGGCGCTGGTGGCATTCAGCCGGCTCTACCTCGGCGTGCACTTCCTCACCGACGTGCTGGCGGGCGTGGCGGAAGGGCTGGGCTGGCTGGCGGTGTGCGTGACGGCGGTATCGAGCTTACGGCGGCACCGGGAGCGTCCATGACGCGCATGGCCGTGATCGTCAACGCCGGTGCCGGCCAAGGCTACAATCCTGCCTGGCGCGAGACGCTGGCGGCGCGCTTTGCAAGCCGCGGGCTGGATGCCGACATCACGTTGGCGGCCGACACCAACCATTTGATGGAGGCGGCGCGCCTGGCCGTGGCCGGTGGCGCGCGCATCGTGGTGGCGGGCGGCGGTGACGGCACCGTCAATGCGGTTGCTTCGGTCGTGCTGGACAGCGGCGCAGTGTTCGGCGTGCTGCCGATGGGGACCTTGAACCATTTCGCGCGTGATTTGCGCATCCCATCCCAGCTCGACGCGGCGATCGCCACGCTGGCCGCCGGCCATGTGGCACGGGTCGACGTGGGCGAGGTGAATGGCCGCATCTTCCTGAACAATTCCAGCCTGGGCCTGTACCCGGACATCGTGCGCGACCGCCAGCGGCAACAACGCCGCCTTGGGCGCGGCAAGTGGACGGCGTTCGGCTGGGCAGTCCTGGCGGCCATGCGGCGCTATCCTTTCCTCAGCGTGCGCTTGACCGTGGGCGCGGCCGGGCATGCGCGGCGCACGCCTTTCGTCTTCATCGGCAATAATGCATACCATATGCAAGGCTTCAATATCGGCGAGCGGGCCAGCATCGATGGCGGTGCGCTGAGTGTGTATGTGGCGCAGCGGCCGACGCGCTACGGCTTGCTGAAACTGGCCTTGCGGGCCTTGTTCGGCCGCTTGCGCCAATCGCGCGAATTCGACGTGTTCGAGGCGGCCGAACTGGCGATCGACACCCGCCGTCGGCGCCTGCGGGTGGCGACCGACGGCGAAGTGACGGTGATGGCGCCGCCGCTGCGCTACCGCATCCGGCCGGCTGCGTTGCCGGTCATCGTGCCGCTGCGGCAGGAGGGATGATGCGTACCCTGGTCCATATCTCCGATCTGCATTTCGGGCGCGTGGATAATGCGTTGCTGGCGCCGCTGCGCGAAGTGATCGGCGATTTGCGGCCGGACGTGGTGGTGGTGTCGGGCGATTTGACCCAGCGCGCGCGCAGTGCCCAGTTCCGCCAGGCGCGGCATTATCTCGATACCCTGCCCAAGCCGCAGATCGTGGTGCCCGGCAACCATGACATCCCATTGTATAACGTGGCTGCGCGCTTCTTCCGCCCACTGGTCAAGTACCGCCGCCATATCACACGTGACCTGGCGCCGGAATTTATCGACGATGAGATTGCCGTCCTGGGCTTGAACACGGCGCGCTCGCTGACCTTCAAGGATGGCCGCGTGAACCGGCGCCAGGTCGATTACCTGCGGCAGCGCTTCGCCCGCCTGCCGCGCAGCATCACGCGGGTGGTGGTGACCCACCATCCCTTTGACTTGCCGCAGCATATGGACCGCGGCGACCTGGTGGACCGGGCGCCAATGGCGATGGATGTGTTTGCGCGGTGCGGCGTAGACTTGCTGCTGGCGGGGCATTTGCACACCAGCCATTCGCACAATACGTCTGAGCGCTACGAGATCGATGGCTACGCGGCCTTGGTGGTCCAGGCCGGCACCGCCACGTCCACCCGCAGCCGTGGCGAAACGAATTCCTTCAATGTCCTGCGCGTGCAGCACGACGGGATCCAGGTGGAACGTTATGGGTGGATCGAAGGCAGCGGCTTCACCCTCGCCAATACCGACGACTTCTGCCGCCGCGGCGGGGTGTGGCTTCCTGCCGCTCAGTAGAGCCCAAATGCCCGGCCTGACAGTGCGAAAAGGCCGCCAATCAGCACGGTCATCAGGCCAAATATCAGCCGGTACAACATGTCGAACTTTGCATCGAGTCGATCGAAGCGGGCATCGATCCTGCTTTCCATCCTGTCGAGTCTGCTTTCCATCCTGTCGAGACGTTTGACGATCTCTTCCACAATTATTTCCAGGCGAACCACGCGCGTGACGATACCTGCATGGTCATCGCCACGCGGGGACTTGTCAAGCGAGGTGGGCGGTTCGTGGTCGCTCATGGTTCTTTCAGCCTAGCCAGCGGGGCGGCGCGTGGCTTGATGCCGATCAAACCTCAGAGCCAGTAGTCCCACACCCGCGCCAGCCATTCCTTGAGGCGGGTGGTGAGTGGCCGTTTGTTCCAGGAAGCCAGGGTGACTTCGGTAGAGTTGCGCAAGTCTTCCTTGAACGCCTTTTCCATCTCCAGCCCGAACACATCGCCCATCACGATCACGTTCATTTCGCTGTTGTGCAGGAAGCTGCGGCGGTCGAGGTTGGTCGAGCCGACGGTAGACCATACGCCATCGATCACCACCGTCTTGGCATGCAGCACGGACAGTTTAAGCTCGTAGATCTGCACGCCAGCCTCCAGCAGCGGCTGGTAGAACGCCCGTCCTGCGTGGAATACCAGGCCGCTGTCCGACACGCTGGGCAGCACCAGCTTCACGGCGACCCCGCGCCGGGCGGCATCGACCAGCGCTTGCAAGGTCTGGTCATCCGGCACGAAATAAGCGCAAGTGATGTGGACCGATTTCTTCGCTTCCTGGATTGCCAGCAGCAAAGCCTTGTAGATTTCGAAGCGGCCGTTCGGCCGCGAACCCAGCACCCGCACCACCTTGTCGCCCGCGGGCGCCACGTCGATAAAGTATTTCGCATCGCGCAAGTCGTCCGCATCCTGCTCGATCCAGGTTTGCACGAACAGCCACTGCATGGCTTGCACGGCCGGCCCTTCGATCCGCACATGGGTATCGCGCCAGCCGACGTCGTCCGCATCCTTCGCCCGCCCCGGCCCGGAACCGCCACCGGAGCCGCCGCCGGAGCCGCCGCCGCCGCTCCCGCCCGAACGGGAGCGGAAGGGCGAGCTCTTGGAATAGGTATCGCTGATATTGATGCCGCCGGTGAAGCCCACCTTGCCATCCACGATCAGCATCTTGCGGTGGTCGCGGTTGTTCAGCTTCCAGCCATTGCCGCGTGCCTTGGCCGGGTTGACCGGATTGAAGGCCAGCAGCTTCACGCCCCCCGCGCGCATATGCTCGAAGAATTCCTGCGGCACGCCGAGCGTGCCGACGCTATCGTAGATGACATTGACCGTCACGCCTTCACGCTGCTTCCGGATCAGCAGGTCGGCAAACTTCATGCCCAGCTCATCCTGGTCGAAGATATAGGTTTCGAAATTGATGTGGTCCTTGGCGGCGGCAATCGCTTTCATCATTTCCGCCATGGTTTGCGGACCGTCGAACAGCAACTGCACTTTGTTACCGGCGATCAGCGGCACGCCGGTAGCGGCTTCCTCGAGCGCGGCTTGGGCCTTCATGTCCAGCGAGGATTTGGCCCAGCGCTTCTTCAGCAATTGCTCGCTGGTCTGGCGCGGCAGCTTGCCGGCGGACGTGCGCACTTCCGGCACCGCGCTGGCGCCCGCCTTGGTGCGATCCGAATCGACTTCCGGCAGCGAAGCGCAAGCCAGCAGCGTCCAGCTCGCGAGAGTAATAGCCAGCCAGCGACTTGCCTTCATAGTTCCTCCGAAGGCCCAGTCTAAGACAGCAGCGCACGTTTGGTTTGTACGCTGCCGTACACAACTAGCTGTAGTTCAGCCGGGCTGCCTCGCGCCGCAATTCGCCGCGGAAATCCGGGTGGGCGATGCCAATCAGCGCCTCGGCCCGTTGCTTGGCGGACTTGCCGCGCAACTGGGCCACGCCGTACTCGGTCACCACATAATTGATGTCGTTCTTGCTGGTCGTGACGTGGGTGCCGGGCGAGAGCGTCGGCACGATGCGCGAAATGCTGCCTTCCTTGGCGGTGGACGGCAGCACAATGAAGGATTTGCCGCCGCGCGAACGGTTGGCCGCCCGCACGAAGTCGACCTGGCCGCCGGTGCCGGAATAGGGCAGGTGGCCCAGGCTTTCGGAGCCGCACTGGCCCAGCAGGTCGATTTGCAGGCTGGCATTGATCGAGACCAGCTTGTCGTTCTGGCCGGCGATATACGGGTCGTTGGTGAAACTGACCGGATGCATTTCCAGCATCGGGTTGTGGTGCATGAAGTCGTACAGCTTGCGCGAGCCCAGCGCAAAGGTGGCCACCATGCGGCCCGGCATGAATGACTTGCGCCGGTTGGTCACGGCACCGGCTTCCACCAGCTTGAGGATGCCATCGCCGATCATTTCCGTATGGATGCCGAGATCCTGCTTGCCCGTCAGCTGCATGACCACCGCGTCCGGAATGCCGCCATAGCCGATCTGCAAGGTCGAGCCATCCTCGATCATCGGCGCCACATGCGCGGCAATCGCTTCCTGCACCGGGCCAATGGTTGGCAAGCCGACTTCCAGTACCGGCTCGTTGCTTTCGACCACGGCCGTCACCTGCGAAATATGGATGTGGCACTGACCATGCGCGAACGGCACGTTGGGGTTGGCTTCCAATACGATGACACGCGCCTTTTGCAGGGCCGCCATGGTGTAGTCAGCGCCCAGGCTGAGCGCGAAATTGCCATGCTCATCCATCTCCGACGCCAGGGCGAACACCACGTCGGCCGCCATCTGCCCGCGCTCGATCAGCGCCGGGATTTCCGAGAAATACGCCGGGATGAAGTCGGCCCAGCCGCCATGCCCGGCCGGCCGCGATGCGCCGCCGAAGAACAGTGCGCAGTGGCGCACATGGTGGGCCGTCTCCTGGTCGAAATAGCCGTACTTGCGCATGGCCAGGATTTGCGCCACCTGTACGCCACGGAAATTGCGGCGCTGCGCCGACAGCTCATGCAGCAAGGTGGGCGGCTCACCGGCGCCGGTCGGCACGATGATCATATCGCCATCGCGCACGAGGCGGATGGCGTCGGCGGCGCTGCAACGCTTGCTGGACATGGGGGTCTCCGATGGTTTTGTTTGTGTGCGCACAGATTGCATGACTGTGCTTACCCTAAGCTGACAAGTATGAAAGCTCTTGTCATCCTGCTCATGTTGCCCGCGCTGGCGCTGGGACAGGCCAGGGAACCGCCGGCGGCACAGGGCGTCCAAGTCTATGGCGTGGCCGATGCCGGCGTGGTGCTGGAACGCGGCTGCAAGGAAAACTGCGCCAACGCCAAATTGTCGCCAGGTATTTCCGAAGGGTCGCACGTGGGCATCACCGGTCGCGAACCGCTGGGCAGCAGTGGCGCTTCCGCCGTGTTCACGCTGGAAGGCGGGGTGGAGAATGACAGCGGCCGCTCGGAAGAGGGCCGCCTGCTGGGCCGCCAGGCCTGGGTCGGCCTCGATGGGTCGTGGGGCGCGCTGACCCTGGGACGCCAGTACAATCTGCAATACGAAGCGCTGGCCGGCGTGGCCGATCCCTTCCACGGCGGCCTGGCCGGCACCGCGACCAACCTGATGGGCTATACCGCCAAGCGTTACGACAACGCGGTCAAATACCGCACCCCGGCCGGCCGCAACTGGAGCGCCAGCGCCATTTACAGCTTTGGCGAATCGGCCTTCAGCACGGCGCGCAACCGGGCCTACGGCGCCACGCTGGGCTATGCCAACGGCATATTCAATATCCGCATCGCCCACCAGCGCAAACGCAACCCGATCGAAGCGGTCGGCACCACGCAGCCGGTGGATCTATCGGCGCGCAATACCCTGGTGGCGGCCAACCTCAACGTCGGCGCCGCCACCGTGTTCGCGGCGTACGGCATCAACCGCGGCCTGGGCAGTTCGCCCTGGGACCCGGCCAACCCGTACGGTGCCCTGGTGCTGTCCACCCCTTCGCTGTACAGCCACGATATGCTGGCCGGCCTGTCGTACACCAGCGGCCGCGCCACCTACATGTTCTCCTTCATCCACAAGGATGACCGCAGCCCGCCCAACCAGGATGCCGACCAGGCCGCCATTGGCATGACGTACGCGCTGTCCAAACGCACCGCGCTGCACGCATCGTTCGCCCACATCCGCAACCGCAACGGCGCCCCTTATACGGCCGGCACCGCCAGCGAAGCCGGCAAGGGCAACCGCGCCATCACCTTCGGCCTGCGCCACGCTTTCTGATGTGCTACATTCCTCAGCTGGAACTTTCAGCGGGGAACACTATGTATTTGACTTACTTCAATGGGAACTGGGCGGAAGGCAATGCGCCGCTGTTCGGTGCGATGGACCACAGCGTCTGGCTCGGCTCGTCCGTCTTCGATGGTGCGCGCGCCGTGCGCGGCAAGCTGCCCGACTTGCGGCCGCACCTGGAGCGCGTGGTGCGCTCGGCCACCAGCCTGGGCCTGGAATGCCCGCTCAGCGTGGACGAGATGGAACAGCTGGTGAAGGAGGGCGTGGCCCGCTTCCCGGCCGATGCCGAATTGTATATCCGCCCGCTGGTGTTCGCGACCGACGGCTTGCTGATCCCGGTAGCGGACAAGGCCGCGTTCGCGCTGACCCTGTTCGATGCGCCACTGCCGCCGTTCACCGGCTTTTCCGCCTGCCTGTCGGCCATGCGCCGCCCCGATCCCGACATGGCGCCGACCGATGCCAAGGCGTCCGCGCTGTACGCCAATTCGACCCGCGTGCTGCGTGAAGCCAAGGAGCGCGGCTGTGACAATGCGGTAGTGTGCGACAGCCAGGGCAACGTGGCGGAGTTCGCCACGGCCAACCTGTTCTTCGTCACGCCGGAGGGCAAGGTGGTGACGCCGGCCCTGAATGGCACCTTCCTGGCGGGCATTACGCGCGCCCGCGTGATCCGGTTGCTGGCCGGGGCCGGTATCGAAGTCGAGCAGCGCACGGTCAAGCCGGCTGAGCTCGATAGCGCCATCGAAATCTTCAACACCGGCAATTTCGGCAAGGTGATGCCCTGCGTGCGCTACAACGGCCGCGCCTTGCCGGCGGGACCGGTGGCGGCCAAGGCGCGCGAGCTGTACTGGGCCTTTATTGAGCGCGGCGCGTAGGCGCTTTCAGGTCCGGCCCGGGTTTGCCGGGCGGCGCGGCGGGCGCCGCCGCCACGCCGCCGCAATCGGCACTGAGCCAGCGGCCGGAGCCCTCCACCAGCATGGTTTGCGGCTTGCCGTGGGCTGAACTGTTGACGTTCATGCGCATGCTGTAAGCGGTATCGCCATTGAAGATCACCTGGCCATTGCCACTGGACGGGGGCCGGGTGCAATTGAACGTCACGTTCACGCCGCCCGGCACCGGCGTGCGCGTGGTGCTGCATTGGCCGGGCTGGCCAGATGGCAGCTCCTGTTTTTCCGCCATGTCGCGCGTCATGCAATAGGTCAGCTTGACGCCGCCATCGTCGCCCAGGTTCATGCTGACGCCATGCCGTGCCATCATCTGTTCCATGGCCTTGCGCTGCTCGGGCGCCATATTGGCCATCTGCTGCTGGGCCGCCGCCATGACCGCCATGGTCTCCGGGCTGGCCGACGCGATGCGGTTGCTCAACTCCCACAGGCCCGGCTTCAAGGACTGCGCGCAGACGGGCAGGGCGGCGCAGCACAGCAACATCATGGCGGTTTGTTTCATGGCGCCTCCTCAGCCTTGCGGTTGGCGTGGCTCGGCCACGAAGATTTCCACGCGGCGGTTGCGCGCGCGCCCGGCTGCATCGTCGTTCGAGGCGATCGGTTCCTGTTCGCCGCGGCCTTCGATCACGACACGGGTCGGCGACACGCCGCGTGACGCCAGGTAGTCGCGCGTATGGGCCGCGCGTTCCACCGACAGCGGCTGGTTGACGCTGCTGCTGCCGGTGCTGTCGGTATGGCCGACGATGCTGACCGTGGTGGCCGGATTCTCGTTCAGCGTGGTGGCGAAGCGGTCCAGGATGGGGCGGAAGTCCGGCTTGATGTCGGAACGGTTGGTGTCGAACGAGATATCGCTCGGGATTTCCAGTTTCAGCCGGTTGTCGCCGGTCTGCGTCACCTGGACGCCGGTGCCCCGGGTGGCTTGCTCCATCTGCTGCTTTTGCGCTTCCATGCGTTTGGACCAGACGTTGCCGACCACCGCGCCCACTGCCGCGCCGAGCACGGCACCGCCGGCGGCGCGCTTGCCGCCGCCCGGCCCGGTGGCGGCGCCGAGCACGGCACCGATCCCGGCCCCCACGCCGGCACCGGTGGCGGTGCCGCGCTGGGTCGCATCCATGTCCGCACAGCCGGTCGTGGTGAGCACGGCAATCAGCAAGGCGGCGAGGGTCTTGTTAGGCATGAACTTCTCCTTCAAAAAAATTGTAGCGCGAAAAAAAGCGGGACGGGTCCTGCGCCGCAGTCCCGCCCCGTGCGTGGATGCCGGCTGCGCCGGCTCACTAGATGCCGCGTCCGCTGATAAGACGCAGCAGGATCATGATGACGGCCACCACCAGCAGGATATGGATGAAGCCCCCCACAGTGTAGGAGGTCACCAACCCCAGCAGCCACAAGATGATGAGTACGACCGCAATGGTATAGAGCATGATGTTTTCCTCTCATATTCGGAAGTCCTGGCTGCATTATTGCCGGGTCTGCAGGCGCACTCTGTACGATGCCGAACACCGGCGCGATGCGCGATCAGCGCCGCTGCAGGCGGCCCTTGACCACCTTCACGCGGTCGCCTTCCTGCCAGCTGGCCGAGCTGCTGGTCACGGTGCGCACCTTGCCATCGTCCATCCGCACGCGCACCTGGTAATGGGTGCTGGCCTTCATATTGCCTTCCACCTGGTTGCCGACCACCGCGCCGCCGACGGCGCCGGCCACCGTGGCCAGCTGGCGCCCATGGCCGCCGCCGATCTGGTTGCCCAGCAAGCCGCCGACGATGGCGCCGCCGGCCGCGCCCAGGCCGCTGCCTTCGCCGCGCTGGGTAATGGTGCGCACCGACTCCACCACGCCGCAGCTGTGGCAGATGGCGGGTGCTGGTGCCGCGGCGGCGCGCCGTGCCGGCGCCGTTGCTACCGGGCGCGCTTCGGCATCCCGCGCCGCGCCGCTTGGCCGCTCGGCCGCCGCGCCGCCGCCACCGCCATAGCTGCCGCCGCCGGAATAGCCGGCGCTATCGCCCGCCGCGCGGCCGGCCGCGGCATAGCTGGCCGGTGGCGGCGGTGGACCCATGTCCTGGGTTGCCACCGGCACCGGCGCGTCGGCGACCGGCGGCCCCATGGTGGCGCCGGACTTGGGCAGCCAGCCCATCATGGCGGCAATGCCCACGCCGCAGAACAGGATCACGGCGATGGCGGCGATCAACAGCATCGGGTGGGTGGCATATTTTTTGATAGATGGTTCCATGTTGTAATTCCTTTCCTGATGGATAAACGCATTGTGGAGGGCGGGCCGCCGGGGTTCCGTGCGTCAGCGTACATACAGCGCTTTTAATAGCCGCTACGCTCCGCCTAAACTCCACCAGGCTGACGGCAATGACCCTGAATCTTCATACCGTTCCAAGCAGTGAATCGCCACCACCGCGCATCGGCAACCGCCTGCTGGCCAACTTGCCGGAAGACGACCTCGAACACCTCGAGGGCTTGTGCGAACTGGTGGAACTCGAGGCCGGGGAAACCCTGTTCGACGCCGGCCAGGCCATCGATGCCATCTATTTCCCGCTCGATACCCTGGTCTCGCTGCTGGCGGTGGCCGAAGGCCGCATGACGCTGGAAGTCGGTTCGGCCGGGCGCGAAGGCATGGTGGGCGCTTCGGTGGCCCTGGGCCAGCGCATGGCGCAAGTGCGCGCCGTGGTCCAGCGCAGCGGCCATGCGCTGCGCATGGAAGCGGACGACTTCATCGCCGAATTCACTGCCATGGAATCGCTGCAGCACCTGTTGTACCGCTATACCGACAGCTTGCTGGCGCAAGCCATCCAGATCGCCGTGTGCAGCCGTTTCCACGTGCTGGAAGCGCGGCTGGCGCGCTCGCTGCTGGTCACGCGCGACCGTTTGCAATCGGACCGTTTCCACATGACCCATGAATTCCTGGCCCACGCGCTGGGGGTGCGGCGCGTCGGCGTCACCAAGGCGGCCAGCGCCCTGCAAGGACAGGGCTTGATCAGCTACAGCCGGGGCAATATCGAGATATTGGACCCGGCTGGGCTGGAAGCGGTGTCCTGCCATTGCTACCAGCAGGTGCGCGACCCGTCTTAACGGCGCGGCTTGTTGACCTGGTTGCCGATCACGCCCCCCACCACGGCACCGCCGACGGTCCCGGTGGTGGACCCGCCCGTCAGGACCGAGCCGGCGACGGCGCCGACACCGGCACCCACGGCCGTATTCTTATCCTGTTGCGACATCGAGGAGCATGCGCCCAGCCCCAGCAGGGCAGTCGCGATGGCGACGCGGGCGGCAATCTGATTGGTTTTCATGATGTTTCCTCCGTATCTTGGAATACAGCTCCAGCTTACGGGGAGGGGACCTGGGGATCTGTTCGCTATTTCACCGTGTAACGGTTTGTTACTTTTGCTGCTTGCCCGGCGGTGGCGCCTTGGGCTTGCTGCGGGCATCGGCCAGCAGGGCGGCGCAGCGGTTGTCGCCGTCGCCGCCGGCGCTGATCAAGGGCGCCAGGGCGGCCGCCGGCGCGGCCAGCGCGCCCAGCGCGATGGCGCCGCCGGCGCGCATGGCGATCACGCCCTTGTCGATGTCGACGTCGGGTTGCTTGAAGGTGCCGCGCACGTAAATCGGCGCGCGCAGCGAAATGATGCGCATGCCCTTGGTGTCGGGCTTCAGCGTCAAGTCGATCTTTTCATTGGCCAGGTTGACGGCGCCATGGATGTGGATGGTGGCATCGTCGGTGTCGGCAATGAAGTAGCGCGTTCGCGCCAGGCCGTCGCGCACGCCGAAGTCGCCGGCCAGGCAGTTCAGGTGCACCGGCTTGTCGCCGAACAGCTTGGTCAGCACGATGTTGCCGATGTTTAAGCCCAACTGCTCGAGCAAGAGCTTGCTCACCGTGCCATCGTTGACCAGGGTTTTCACTTCGCCGTTGGCGTGGGCCAGCAGGCTCGCCACCGAATTGCCCTTGGCGCTGAGCTTGGCGGCGGCATTGATTTCACCGATGGTCGCCTGCTTGAGTTCAGGCAGCTTGGGCAACAGCTGGCGCAGCTTGATGTGGCGCGCATTGGCTTCCACCGTGGCGGCCACCGCCTCGCCGCTGCTGCCATCCAGGGTGGCCTTGGACGCCACCTGGCCGCCGGCAAAGTCGAAGTTGAGCGGCGTCAGGCGCAGCACGCCATCGTGCAAATGGAATTCCGTCTGCAGCTTGCTGAGCGGCAGCTCCTTGGTGCGCACAATGCGCTCGGCGCGGAAGCTGACGTCGGCGTCCAGCGCTTTCCAGCGCTCGGTGCGGAACGTTTCCACCGGCAGCAGCTTGCCGGCCGGCTGCACCGCCGCCACGCCGCGTTCGGCCTTGCTGGCATTGGAATCGGCCCCGATCAGCGGCCCCAGGTCGGCGAATTGCAACAGGCGCGAATGGACGGCGCCGGTCAACAGGCCGCGCGGCTGGCGCTGCTGGTAGGACAGGGTGCCGGCGATGTCGCTGTCGCCCACGCGGCCGGTGAATTTTTCGTAGGTCCACTGGCTGGCGCCCGGGGCCAGGTGGCCGCTCAGGCGGCCGGCCGTGGTGAAGGGCGGGGTTTCCGGCATCAGCAGCCCGGTCAACGGATACAGGCGGGCGGCCGAGGCGCCCGACACCTTCAACTGCACATCGATCGCCGCCAGCTGGGCCGGGTTGGTCAGGGTGCCTTCCGCCGCCACGCTGACCAGGCCGACTTTCGCATCGGCCTGGATCGGGAAGGGCAGGCTGGCGTCGCGCAAGGCCAGCACCGCGCCGGCCTTGCCCTTGCCGCGGATCTCCTGTTGCTGCCATTTGCCGTCGAGCGTCCAGCGCACGCCGTAGCGCGGATCGTTGTCCAGCGTGTCGACGTGGGCGGTGGCGGCGATGCGTTGCTGCGCATCGTCGAGCTGGATGGTGCCGCGCGTGAACACCAGCCGGTCCAATTCCATCCGCCATTCGGAGGGGGGACGCTTGGGCAAGGTCCAGTTGTTGCGGCCATCGGCCTGGCGCAGCAAGGCCAGCCGCGGCTCGTCGAAGCGCAATTCGGGGATGGCGATCTTGCGCCCCAGCAGGGCAAACGGGCTGAGCGAGAAGGCGATGGTGCGCGCGGCGGCCGTGTCGCCGGCGGCAATGCCGGGCGGATTGCCGACGTGGACATCATGGGCCACCAGGTGGGGCCAGGGGATATGGTCGCGCCAGCTGCGCGCCTGTGGCGGCAGGGCTTGCTTCTGCCAGGTCAGCGACAAGTCCCCGCGCAATTGCACCGGCCGCTGCAACGCTTCGCTGGCGCGGGCACCCAGCCAGGGACGGGCCCGGTTCCAGTCATAGTTCAACAGGACCACCAGGGCCAGCGCTGGCAAGGCCAGCAGCAAGCCCAGCACGGCCAGGCTGATCTTTGCGCGGCGTGAAAGTGTGTGTGCCATGCCGACAGCCTACACCGGCCGGCCCGACTTCAATGTGCGGCACCGTACTGAACCCAGCGGGGACAGCTTATATAACTGGCATACCCATTCGCTTTGAGGAGAACAACAATGGATACGCTGAACCGTTTGCCACTGTTGCCGACCATCTGTGCACTGTGCGTCATCGGCCTGGCCGGCTGCAGCAGCATGAAGACGCCAGCCACGGCCGAGGTGGCTTCGTCGCGCACGGCAGTGGAAGCTGCCGCCTCGACCGGTGCGCCGGAGCTGGCGCCGATGGAAATGGCGGCCGCACGCGACAAGATGTTGCGCGCCAACCAGGCACTGGCGGCCAAGGATTACCGCACCGCCCAGGACCTGGCGCAGCAAGCCCAGGCCGACGCCAAGCTGGCGCAAAGCAAGGCCAGCAGCGCCAAGGCCACCGAGGCCGCCAACAAGCTGCAGGAAGATATCCGCGTGCTGCGTGAAGAGCTGGAGCGCGCCAACAGCACCATGACTCGCTGAGAAAGGAGCCATCATGTTCAAGCCCATCTTTAAACCTGCCGCATTGGCGGCAGTGCTGGCGCTGGCCGCTTGCAGCACCACGCCCACCACCACCAGCGAACTCGAGACCGCACGCGCCAATTACGCGCAAGCCCAGGGCGACCCGCTGGTGGCCAAGTATGCGCCGCTGGAAATGGCGTCGGCCACCCGCGCGCTGGACCAGGCCAACACCGCCGCCGCGCGCAATGACAGCCTGGCCACGATCGACAAGCTGGCCTATGTCGCCAAACAGAAGATCGCCAGCGCCCAGGAAATCGCCAAGGCCAAGGCGGCCGATGAGCAGTTGAAGGACGCGGCGGCGCAACGCGACCAGGTGCGCTTGCAGGCGCGCACGGCCGAAGCGGAGCTCGCGCGCCAGAAAGCCGAGCAAGCCCGCAGCGACGCCCAGGCCGCGCAGAACCAGGCCGCCAGTGCCGAAGCGGCCACGCGCGACGCCCAGCAGCGCGCCGCCGCCCTGGCGCAGCAACTGGCCGACCTGCAAGCCAAGGAGACCGAACGCGGCATCGTGATCACGTTTGGCGATGTGCTGTTCAACGTGGACCAGGCCAACCTGACGTCGCAAGGCATCGCCACCGCCCAGCGCCTGGCCGACGTGCTGCGCGACAATCCCGAGCGCACCGTGTTGATCGAAGGCTTTACCGACAGCACCGGCAGCGATGCCTATAACCTGCAACTGTCGCAGCGGCGCGCCGAAGCGGTGCGCCAAGCGTTGGGCGCGATGGGCATCGACCGTGCGCGGATTGAAACGCGCGGCTATGGCGAAGCCTATCCGGTGGCCAGCAATGCCACGGCCGGCGAGCGCCAGATGAACCGCCGCGTTGAAATCGTGCTGTCCGAAGCGGGCCGCCCCGTGACGACCCGCCGTTAACGAGGAGTTTCCATGATCGATAAAAACGCGATCCGCGCGGCGGCCCGCAATATGGCCGACGGTCCCGTGACCGAAGGCTATAAGGGCAACCGCGCCCTGGTGCTGCAATTGCTGAACGAAGCCCTGGCGACCGAACTGGTGTGCATCAACCGCTACAAACGCCACTACTACACGGTCACCGGGCTGGCCTATGCGTCCATCAAGGCCGAGTTCCTGCAGCATGCGACCGAGGAGCAGCAGCATGCCGATTGGCTGGCCGAGCGCATCGTCCAGCTCAACGGGGAGCCTGATTTCAATCCAGCAACGTTGCTCGACCGGAGCCATGCCGAGTATGATGACTCAAGGGAGGTGCAAGCGATGGTGCGGGCCAACCTGGTGGCAGAACGGGTGGCTATCGAGAGCTATCGCCAAATGATCGAACTGATTGGTGACAGCGACCCGACGACCAAGCAACTCTTGACGCAGATCATGGCGGTCGAGGAAGAACACGCCGACGATATGCGTGACCTTTTGGCTTAGCAACTCACTTACACAGAGGAGTCCTATCATGCTGGAACAGAACATCAGTACCGTCAATAACGATGTAAAAACCCTGGTCAAGGATGCCCAAGCCCTGTTCACGGCGGCCACGGCCCTGACCGGCGAAAAGGCCGACGAATTGCGCGGCCGCGGCATGAAGGCGCTGGACAGCGCCCTGGCCAAGGCGCACGAAGCGCAAGCCAGCGCCATTGCCGGCGCCAAGCACATGGCCAGCTCGACCGACGCCTATGTCAAGGAAAACCCCTGGCGTTCGATCGCCGTGGCAGCCGGCGTCGGCCTGCTGGTCGGTGTGATCCTCGGCCGCAAATAATGGCCACCGAGAGCCAGGTACCACCACCGCCCGGCCTGATCGCCTCGCTGGCCGGGCTTGCCAAAAACGGCCTGCACCTGTTGCTGTCGCGCCTGGAATTGGCCGCGCTCGAGCTGACCGAGGTACGCGACACCCTGCTGCAATTGTCCCTCGTCTTTGCCGTGGCCATGCTGGCTGCCTGGTTCGCCATTGCGTTCGGCACGGCGACCCTGATCTATCTGTGCTGGGAAGCGATGGGCTGGAAGATCCTGCTGGTGCTGGCCCTGGCCTTTGCGGTATTGGCCGTGGCCCTGGTGCTGTGGGGACGCAGCCTGGTGCGGCAGGGCAAACTGGGCTTATCGGCCACCATGGCGGAATTGAAGTCCGACCGTGACATGCTGCTGTGAAAGGGAGACCATGGCGTCGAAACAGGAATTGGCCGCGCTGGCCGTGGCCAAGGAAAGACTGGTGCGCGAAGGCGAGTTGTACCGCCTGAGCGCGCTGCGGGCCAAACATGAAGTGCTCGAAGCCTTGCAGCCGCCCGCCTTGCTGCACGGGGCGGTCGACCATGCCATCGGCGCCTTGCAGGCACGGCTGGGCAATTTCATCAGCCAGGGCGGCGGCTTGAGCGGCATGAGCTTCAAGACAGTGTTGCCGTATGCGGTCACGCTGGTCTCCTGGATTGGCCGCAAGCGCTTGTGGAAGCCGGCCCTGGCGGCTGGCGTGGCGGCCGCCGTCGGCGGCTGGTGGCTGCTGCGGCGCCGGCCGCAGTCCTAGGCCGCCTTGCGCAGGCGCGACATATACTGGGTCGTGATGCCGAGGTAAGAGGCCAGCGCGCGCTGGGTGATGCGCTGTTCCAGGCCGGGAAATTGCTGGCGGAATGCCGCCAGCCGCGCCTCCGCCGTGCTGTGGCTGCGGATATGCAGGTTGGCCGCATACCGGCGGATGCTGCATTCGATCATTTTCACGTAATACTCTTGCACGAAGCCATGCTCGGCCATGTGGTGCTGCACGGTCGCCCAGTCGATGCGCCAGGCATCGACGGCGGTCTCGGCCACGAAGAATTCGCAGGCCGGCGCGCCCTGCAAGCCAGCCATCATGTCGCTGTGCGAACCCGTGTTTTCGCCTTCGGTGATGAAGCCCAGGGTCAAGTCTTCGCCAGCCACGGAGATATGGCCGCGCCGCGCCACGCCGTTGGCGATCCAGTCATAATGCGTGGCGCGCGCCCCGGCTTCCTGCAGCAGCGTGCCCTTGCGCACGTGCACCGGGCGCACGTGCGGGGCCGTCAATGCCGTGTAACGGTCGTACAGTTCATGGCCAATGCCCAGGCGCAGCACGGTGCTGGCCCGGTGTTGCTCGCGTTGAAATTGGTATGCATGTGGCATTGGCGCATCATACCCGAGCCCCACCCTGGCCTGGATGACTTTTTGTGCGGCGGGTATAACCTGCGGTTCAGGCCCGCCGTGCCTTATTTGCCGCTGGTTTCATAGGTACGCGACAGGTCGCGCGCGGCCAGGTGGATCTGGCGCAAATTGGCCATGTCGGCCTGGTGGGTGCTGCGCGCTTCCTTGACGCAGTCACTGTTGCTGCCGGCCCCCTGTTGCTTGCATGCTTCCAGGGCTTCGCGCAGGGCGGCATTGATTTCCTTGCGCAAGGTGGCCAGCTGGGCCGCTTGCGTGCGGTCCGGCTGGCTCCAGCGCGGCGGGTCGCCGCGCCGGATTTCCTGCGCTTGCTGCCGGGCGATCTCCGGCGGCGTCACCTGGGCGCCGGCCAGCCCGCACAACCCCAGGGCCAGCGTGGCGCCAATCAGCAGTTTCATGATGGGCTCCTTGTGCTACAGCCTGCCTGTCAGCAGCAGGATGAGCAGGACGACAACAATCAAGCCGGCGATACTGCTCGGCGCATAACCCCAGTTGCGGCTATGCGGCCAGGTGGGCAGGGCGCCGATGACGATCAGGATCAGCAGGATGAGCAAGATGGTGGCCATGGCAGCCTCCTGTCAATAGCGGTAAACCCGGCCATCGACCACGCGCACGCGGCTGCCGATCCGCAAGTCGTAAGCGCTGTCCTGGTTGATGGTGCGGTAGTCGCCGTTATCGAGGCGCACGCTGATCTGGTACACGTCGCGCGGCATGTTGCGGCTCTCTTCCACGCGGTTGCCGACCACGGCGCCGCCGATGGCGCCGGCGGCCGTCGCGGCCGTGCGGCCCGAGCCGGAGCCGATCTGGCTGCCGGCCAGGGCGCCCAGCAAGCCGCCGGCCACGGCGCCGGCCCCGCTGGTGGCCGGGTCGACGCGCACCACGCGGATCGAATCGATGGTGCCGTAGGTGGAACTGTCCGCCTGGGTCGAATAATCGGTCGCTTGCGGATAGGAAGAATTGCTGGCACAGCCGGCCGTCAGCGCGGCCACTGCCACCATGGTTGCTGCAAGGGATACAGTCGGTTTCATGACGTCTCCTCCTGTGGGTGGAATAGAGGCCAGCATAGGGCTGGCGGATCGCACTCGTCTGTGCGATTCCGCACAATGTTCGATAGCGAACAGAATTCCCCGCTTGTTAGCTGGACACTATGCCCGGAACACCCACCACACATAGGAGAAGCGCCATGAAATTCGCACAGAAACTTGCAACTGCCGCGTTCATCGCATCGACCCTGGGCCTGGCTGGCTGCGCCTCGACCCCCACCCAGGAAAGCGCCGGCGAATACCTCGACGATGCCGCGCTGACCACCAAGGTCAAGGCCAGCATTTTCAATGAACCGACCCTGAAGTCCACGGAAATCAATGTCGAAACCTTCAAAGGCACCGTGCAGCTGAGCGGCTTCGTGGCCCAGCCCGCCGACATCACGAAGGCAGGCGAAATTGCCCGCGGCGTGAAAGGGGTCAAGGAAGTCAAGAACGACATCCGCGTCAAATAAACGCCGATGGCAGGGCCCATGCGCCTGGCCCAGACCATCCTCGCCACTGTCGCTTTCCTGTATGCCTTGCAGTGGGGCCGGGGCTTCTTCGTGCCCCTGCTGCTCGGCATCTTGCTGGCCTACACGCTCAATCCCGTGGTGGGCTGGCTGGAACGCGTGCATATCCGGCGCGCCCTGGGCACCTCGCTCGTCACCTGCGCCATCCTGGTCGGCATGGCGGTGACGGTCGAGAAGGTGCACGTCGAATTTTCCAACATCATCGAAGAGTTGCCCGAAGCGGGCCGCAAACTGACGCGGCTGGTCGCTTCCACCACCACCGGCAAAGACAGCACGCTGAGGCGCATCCAGGACGTGGCGAACCAGATCGAGCAAGCCACCGCCGGCAAGCCGGCCGCGCGCAAGCCCCTGGCCGTGGTCACGCAGGAGGGCGGGCGCATCAAGGTCATCGACTGGGTGTGGGCCGGCTCGCGCGGCTTGCTGTCCTTCCTCAGCCAGGCCGCCATGGTGGCGTTCCTGGTCTTTTTCCTGCTGCTGTCGGGCGATACCTTCAAGCGCAAGCTGGTCAAGCTGGCCGGCCCTTCGCTGACGCGCAAGAAGGTCACGCTGCAAATCCTGGACGAAATCAATAGCTCGGTCCAGGGCTATATGTTCATGCTGCTGGTGACCAATGTGCTGCTGGCGCTGATGATGTGGCTGGCGCTGCATTTCATCGGCCTGGAAAATGCGGGCGCCTGGGCCATCGTGGCCGGGCTGCTGCACCTGATGCCGTATTTCGGCCCGCTGCTGATCGTGTGCGCGCTCAGCGTGGCGGCTTACCTGCAAGCCGAATCGCTGCAAATGGTGTTGCTGGTGGCGCTGGCCGCCAGCGCCATCGCGACCCTGGTCGGCACCTTCATCGCCACCTGGATGACGGGCCGCATCGCGCGCATGAATGCCACCGCCGTTTTCGTCAGCCTGCTGTTCTGGGGCTGGCTGTGGGGCGTGTGGGGCTTGCTGCTGGGCGTGCCGCTGGTGGTGATCCTGAAGGTGGTGGCCGAGAAGGTGGAAGGCATGGAATTCGTCGCCGAGCTGCTCGGCGAGTGATCAGGGCGCGGCGTGCTTGCCGCGCAGGCTGCCCAGTTGCAGCGCGTACTGGCGCGCGAATTCGGCGCCGAGGAAGAACACCTGGGCCGAGTAGTACACCCACAGCAGCACCGCGATCAGCGAGCCGGCGGCGCCGAAGCTGTCGGTGACACCGCTGTTGCCGATGTAGGCGCCGATCGCGTATTTGCCCACGCTGAACAGGGCGGCGGTGCCGAGGGCGCCGATCACCACGTCGCGCCAGGAGAGCTTGACGCGCGGCAGCATCTTGTAGATCACGCCGAACAGGGCGGAAATCACGCCGAAACTGATCACGTAGTTGACGAGGGTGAGCCATTGCGCGGCATCGCGCCAATAGGCGCCCATCTTCTTTTCGACGAAGGCGAGGGCGGCGCTGACCACCAGCGACACCAGCAGCAAGAAGCCCAGCACCAGCACCATGCCAAAGGACAGCAGCCGCGTGCGCACGGTATCCCAGATGCCGCTGCCCGGGGCCGGCGGCACTTGCCACATTTCGTCCAGGCTGCTTTTCAGCTCGGCGAACACGCTGGTGGCGCCAAACAGCAGCAAGGCGCCGGCCACGATGGCGGCGAACTTGCCCTGTGCTTCATTGCTGGCGCCGGACAGGATCAGCTGGATGGCTTCCGCGCCCTGGCTGCCGAGCAAGCCACGCAGCTGGAAGAACAGCTCGCCCTGGGCCGCTTCCCTGCCGTAGAACAGGCCGGCAATCGCGATCACCAGCACCAGGATGGGCGCCAGCGAAAACAGGGTATAGAAGGCGAGCGCGGCCCCCTTGCTGCTGGCGCGGTGTTCCAGCCATTCGGTGACGGCACACCAGCCGACGGCCGGCAATTTCCTGGCGATGTGGGGCAAACGTTTCCAGCTCATGCCCCGACATTACGCCGCTGCGCGCCGCCCCACCGTGCGGCGGGACACAAAAAAAAAGGGCCTGCATGCAGGCCCCTTGTCGGATGGTGCGGACAGCGCTTAGTTGACGCGGCGCTCCACGGTCACTTGTTCGACTTCCACGCGACGGTTCGGCTCCAGGCACTTGATCAGGTCAGCGCGCTTTTGCTTCTTGGCGTCGCACTGCACCACGGGCTGGGACTTGCCCTTGCCCTGTGCCGTCAGGCGGGACGCGGCAACACCTTTGCCGACCAGGTAAGCCTTGACGGACTCAGCGCGGCGCTCGGACAGCTTCTGGTTGTATTTCTCGGAACCCAGGCGGTCGGTGTGGCCGGTGATGACCACGTTGCCGATCGATGGATTGTCGTTCAGCAGCTTGGCCATGTCGTCCAGTTTAGGCTGGCTCGGGGCCAGCTTGGCGCTGTCGAAGGCGAACAGTTCGGTGGCCGACATGGTCACTTTCTCGAACTTCGGTGCCGGGGCTGGCGCCGGGGCCGGGGCCGGGGCTGGTGCCGGTTCCGGTGCGACCACTGGTGCCGGGGCTGGTGCTGGCGCCGGTGCTGGCTGCGGTGCCGCGCCCAGCAGGTAATTCAGCGAGAACATCAGGTACTTGTTGTTCGAGGTCGAGTTGTTGAACTCGTTGCCGCGGATGAAGCCGTGCACATTGCGCAGGTCGGCTTGCAGGAACAGGCGTTCGGTGATGTTGGCTTGCACACCCAGGCCGGCGGCCAGGAAGGGGGAGGTGCGGCTTGGCTCGGCGAAGCTGGCGATCGGATTCGCCTTGTCGCGCTGCAGGCCGCCACCGATCAGCAGGAACGGACGCA
This sequence comes from uncultured Oxalobacteraceae bacterium, assembly GCA_965650885.1. Taxonomy (GTDB): domain Bacteria; phylum Pseudomonadota; class Gammaproteobacteria; order Burkholderiales; family Burkholderiaceae_D; genus Rugamonas. Next base: position 38,700 of record CBFGQI010000005.1, on the reverse strand, counting down.
CGGATTTGCGCGAGAACATGTACAGGCCGTCGGCACCCAGCAGTTTCTGGGTGTAGCGGCCGCCGTTTTCGGTGGTGGAGCCGTAGGTTGCGTTCAATTGCAGGTCCCACTTCTCGTTCAGGGCCTTGCCCAGCTTCAGGCCGTAGGCGGCGTCATCCTTGTCAACGACCCAGGCGCTGTCCGGACGGATCACGCCGGCTTGCGGGCCGACGTACCAGTTCTGGTTGAGCAGGGTATCTTGCGCGGAGGCAGCGAAGGAAGCCGACATCAGGGCCGCGGCGATGGCGATATTTTTAATTTTATTCACTAGAAAACTCCCGTTATTTTTGAGTAGTAAAGTCGCAGAAAAAAAGTATGCGACTCCCTGTCCCAGCTGTGTTGCATGCTGTGGGTTCAGTTTAGGCAACGAAAACTGCCTGAATCAGTGCGCTAACGCACAATCGCCTTGAATTATAGCAATTATGTAGCATTTCTACAACGTAGCGCATTATACAGGATTGAAATTTTCGTTAAACCGCCATCCAAACGGGCATGGATGGCGGCCCTGGCCTCATTGCTTGGCCGGTTCGGCCGGTGGCGGCGGCGGCGTTTGCGGCTGCACGATCACGGTGTCGCCACCCGGTTTGCCCGGTTCACCCTGCGGGCCGGGCGTCCCCGGTTCGCCTTGCGGGCCGGGCGGCCCTGGCACGACGGCGGGCGGCGGCGCCGGCTCCACCGCCGGCGGCGGATTGTTGGTGACGGTCTTTTCGCAGGCGGTCAAGCCCACCAGGGCCAGGGCTGCGAGCAGGACTGGAACTTTCATGGTCATTCCTCTCAGGTTGGTTGATGCCGGCTCCAGCATAGGGCGCTGTCGGGCAAGCCTCTGTTCGGGAACTCACACAGGCCCCGCGGGTCCAATACCGGTCGATCAAGATGTTGGCAAATACCCAACATTTGTGCCCTTGTATGTTCGTTGCCGCACAGACCGATGAGCCGCGGGCGGGCACTCTGGAGCCTGCGAATCCACCCTGGCATTTATAAGGAGTGACCAAATGCACGCAATCAGAGAATCGTCCCACGGCCTCGAAATCGAAGCGAACCAGGAACTGCCGGCACCGTTGCCGGCAGTGCCGTCCCGTCCCCGCCTGGCGCTGGTTGAGCGTCCCGGCCCCGTGACGGAGCGCAAAGCCCTGTCGTTGGCCCCGATCGAGCGCGTCCGCTCCACCTCGGCGACCCTGCGCCGCATCGAAAACATGCAAAAACTGGTGGCGGAATTACAAAACCACGAAATGCTGGCAGACGAAATCGCCTGGTTCCTGAAATTTTCGCCGTCCGGCGCCCGCAAATACATCCGCGACCTGCGCGAAGCCGGTGTGATCGAGCTGGCCCGCTATATCGAAGGCACGGCCACCTACCTGGGCAAGGCAGTCTACCAATTGACCCCGGATGCCGAACGCGTGCAAGCCTTCCTGGCGGCCATCGCCCAACCCAAGCGGGAAGGGGCGCCGCCGCGCAAGGAGCGCCCCAGCTTGCGCGAGCAAAGCATGGCGGGCAGCGGCCGTCACTTCCACATCCTGGCCGACGACACCCACTATGCCATCCGCGTCAACCGCGGTCCGGTACAGCGCGACCCGCTGGTCGCGGCCCTGTTCGGGGCGCCCGGATCGATGCAAAAGGCGCAGCCCTAGGCCGAGAACGGTGATAAGCTTCCAGTAAAGGCATGTTGAATTGCCGATATGCAGCCCCATCTGTGGCGGAACGAGTTCTGTTATGGACGGCATCATGGAAGCTTCGCTGTGGCTTATCCTGTTGGCGCTGCTGGTCGCAGCGCCCATCCTCTATCGACGCTGGACCTTGGGACGCGCCCTGGCACGGCCCTTGCCCCCGGCCAGCCAGGCGGCGCTCGAGCGCAGCCTGCCGTTTTACCGCCACGTGAGCCCCGAGCTGCAGCGCCAACTGCAGCGCATGGTGGTGCAATTCCTCCATCAGAAAAAATTCATCGGCTGTGCCGGCCTCGCGGTGAGCGACGCCATGCGCGTCACCATCGCGGCCCAGGCATGCCTGTTGCTGCTCAACAAGCCGAGCAAGGTGTACCGCGCGTTGCACACCATCCTTGTCTATCCCGGCGCGTTCATTGCCGGCCGCGACGAAGTGGGGCCGGGCGGCGTGGTCACGCCGGCGCGCCGGCAGATGCTGGGCGAATCGTGGAGCGATGGCCGCATCGTGCTGTCGTGGGACGATGTGGAGCGCGGCACGCTGGATTGGCAGGGCGGCAATAACGTGGTGTTGCACGAATTCGCCCACCAGCTCGACAGCGAGTCGGGCAGCAATAACGGCGCCCCCTACCTGGGCAGTCCGGACAGTTACCGCAGCTGGTCGGAAGTGTTGTCGCGCGATTACGCCAACCTGCGCCATGAAGCGTGGCTGGGCCGCCAGGACAGCGTACTGGACCATTACGGCGCCACCAGCCCGGCCGAATTTTTTGCCGTCGCCACGGAAACCTTCTTTACCAGGCCGTGGCAACTGGCACAGCGCCACGCTGCGCTGTACAGCGAACTGCAGAAGTATTACCGGGTCGACCCGCGCGACTGGCTGCCGGCCCCGGCGCCGCCCGCGCCGGAACCCTCCTTGCTGTCGGTGCCGGTGCCGGTGCGTTCCTACGCCTGGGCGGATTGGTAAGCGAGCATGGAATTCGAGGACTTTGATTTCATCACCAGCGAAACGCCGGCGCGCGCCCAGGAACCGGCCGATCCGCTGCAACGCCTGCAATACCTGGTCGACAATACGCCGGCCATCATTTACAGCACGGTGCCCAGCGGTGACTTCAAGATGACCTTCGTCAGCGCCAATGCGCTCAATGTGCTGGGCTACCGCCCGCAGGAAATGGTGGCCGATCCCAATTTCTGGTTCGACCATATCCATCCCGACGATGCGCCCAACATCTTTTCCAGCCTGGCGCAAATCTTTAGCGAAGGCGAGCGCACCTACGAATACCGTTTCCGCGCGGCCGACGGGCGTTACCTGTGGATGCAGGACCAGTTGCGCCTGATCCGCGACGAACAGGGCGCACCGGTCGAGGTGATCGGTTCGCTGACCGACATCACCGACCGCAAACTGATGGAAGAGCGCCTGCTGCAGGCGCAAAACATGGCCTCGATCGGCCAGCTGGCGGCCGGCGTGGCGCACGAAATCAATAATCCGGTGGGCTTTGTGACCTCCAACATCGGCACCCTGAAAAGCTATGCCGACACCCTGATCGAGCTGGTGGAGCACTGCGCCACGGCCGAACAGCGCGCGCAGGCCGACTTCGATTTCCTGAAGGAGGACACGGCAGCCTTGTTGCGCGAATCGATGGATGGCTTGCGCCGCGTGCGCGACATCGTGCAGGCGCTGAAAGACTTTTCGTCGGCCGGCGAGAGCCATTGGCAGCAGGCCGACGTGCACGAGGGCCTGGAAGGGGTGCTGAATGCGCTGGCCAATGAATTGCGCTTCAAGGCCAAGGTCGACAAGCATTACGGCAAGCTGCCACCGCTGCGCTGCCTGCCGGCCCAATTGAACCAGGTGTTCCGCAATATCGTGCTGAACGCGGTGCAAGCGATTACCGAGCGCGGCATCGAGCCCGGCATCATCCGCATCGTCACCGGGACCGACCGCGACGGTGCGTTCGTGCGCATCCAGGACAACGGCATCGGCATCGTCCCCGACAACCTGGCGCGCATCTTCGATCCCTTCTTCACCACCAAGCCGGTGGGCAGCGGCATCGGGCTGGGGCTATACCTGGCTTACGGCACCGTCAACAAGCATGGCGGGCGCATTGCCGTGATCTCGGAACCGGGCAAGGGCTCGGCCTTCACCGTCCACCTGCCACTCCGCTCCGCTGAACCCAAATAGGCAGCCGGCTGCCGCTCTTCTTTTCGAAATCCTGCAATTGCTGGATCATGCGCGCATCGAGCACATGGTCGGAGGCCAGCAGCATCAAGCCTTCGCGGCTGACCACGTCGCGCGACAGCACCATGCCCGGCACCAGTTCGCCGGACAGCAGTTCGACGTCGGTGCTTTCGGGCACGCCGCGGATGCCGCCATCGATCACCTGGCGGAACGCTTGCACCACGGCCGGGTCGTAACGCTTGCCGCTGCCATTCATGACCAGGGTCTTGGCTTCGTCGGCGCGCAGATGGCGCTGCACCAGCGCGCCTTGCTGCAGGTTGAAGTAGTCGATCGCCAGCGTCAGGATGCGGGCGCCGATCGGGATCGCGAAGCCGGCCTGGCGGTCGGGGAAGCCCTGGCCGTCGAAGCGTTCCATCTGGTGCCGCACGATGGCGGCCGTGCCGGCCAGGTCGGCCAGCGGCATCAACAAGGTCTGGCCTTCGATCGGGTGCTTGCGGTATTGCGCCAGCGCCTGGCCCTGCAGCATGGTGACCGGCGTGCGCAGCATTTCGTCGGAAAAGCCGATGCGGCCCAGGTCATGCAGCAGGGCGGCGATGAACACGTCCTGCACTTCGTTGGGCTCGAGGTTGAGCTGGACGGCGATCTTGCGCGCCAGCTCGGCCACCTGGCGCATATGGCCGGGCGGGCTGCTGCCGCGCTTTTCAATGATGCTCGACAGGATCTTGATGGTGGTCAGGAAGTTAGCCTTGAGCTGGCGCGTGCGCTCGTCGACCTTCTGTTCCAGGCTGGCATTCAGCACTTTCAATTCATCGTTCTGCTGGTGCGTCAAGGCTTCCAGGCGCTGCTTTTCCAGCTCCAGTTCATGGCGCTCGAGCGCGTGGCGCACGATCAGCAGGATGTCGTTGTCGTCCCACGGTTTGGTGATGTAGCGGTAGATTTCGCCGCAATTGATGGCATCCTGGATCGATTGCACGTCGGAATAGCCGGTCAGCAGCAGGCGCACCGTGTTCGGCCAGCGCTCGCGCACCTGGGCCAGGAAGCGGGCGCCATCCATTTCCGGCATGCGCATGTCGGAAATCACCAGGTCGACCGGCTGCTGCTCCAGCAATTGCAAACCCTGGGCGCCGCTTTCCGCCGTCAACACCTGGTAACCTTTGCCGCGGAACAGGCGGCGCAGGGAAGACAGGATGTTCGGCTCGTCGTCGACGCACAGGATGGTCATCATTGGGTAGCTTCCTTCGGTTCGGTGATGGGGCGTTTCTGCGGCAGGGTGACGCGGAAGGTGGTGCCTTGGCCCAGCACGGATTCGACCTCGATCCGGCCATGGTGTTTTTGCACGATGCCGTAGGACAGCGACAGCCCGAGGCCCGTGCCTTTGCCCACCTCCTTGGTGGTGAAGAAGGGGTCGAAGATGCGGCCCAGGTTTTCCGGCGCAATGCCGCTGCCGTTGTCGCTCACGCTGAACCACACCTGGCCGCCCTCGCAGCCGGTGCGGATTTCGATGCGGCCGCGCATGGCGCCGATGGCATGGGCGGCATTGACCAGCAGGTTCATCACCACCTGGTTGATTTGCAGCGGCAGGCATTCGATGTCGGGGATGTCGCCATATTCGCGCACCACGTCGGCCTTGTACTTGATTTCGTTGGCGACGATGTTGAGAGTGGAGTCGATCCCCTGGCGCAGGTCGGCCCAGACCCATTCCTGCTGGCTGTCCACGCGCGAGAAATCCTTCAAGTCTTGCACGATATGGCGCACGCGCACGATGCCTTCCTTCGATTCCTGCATCAAGGTCGGGATATCGGTGCGCAGGAAATCGAGCTCCACCTGTTCGCGCATGGCCTGCAATTGCGCCGCCACGGCGGGGTCGCCGATGGCCGCCTCGGCGGCCTGGTAGGTGTCGAGCATGGCGAACAGGCTGTCCAGATAGCTTTGCAGGGTGCCGAAGTTGGAGAAAATGTAGCCGATCGGGTTGTTGATTTCATGCGCCACGCCGGCCGCCAGCTGGCCGATCGAGGCCAGCTTGTCGGACTGAACCAGCTGCTGCTGCGTGCGGCTGAGCATTTCGTTCACTTCCGTGAGTTCGATGTTGCGGCGCCGCAGCTCTTCCTCGGCGCTTTGGCGCTGGCGGATGTCTTCCGCCAACTGCGCCGTACGCTGGCGCACCGTGTGCTCCAGGTTGTCGTGCGCGCGGCGCAGCGCATTTTCCGCCACGCGGCGCTCGGTCACGTCGCGCAAGCTCTGGATCGCCCCCACCAGCTCGCCGCTCCGCCCGCGCAGCGGGGCCGCGGTGAATTGCAGCCAATGGCCGGCGGCGCCGATATTCGGGAAGAAATCCTCTTCTTCGTACGCGCCATCGATCAAGGACGAGGACTTGTACTTGTCGCGGAAATTGTGGTCGGTGGCGGGATCGATGTTGTCGACGATGAGGTCGGCCAGCAGGGCGCGCGGCTTGGTGTAGAAAGCTTGCCAATGCTGGCGCGTGCCGACCATTTCCTGCGTGCTCCAGCCCAGCAGATGCTCGCACGCCTTGTTCCAGTGCGTGATGACATGGTCCTTGTCGATGACGAAAGTGGCGACGGGATGCCCGTCCAGCAGTTCGGACAAGGCGATGGCGGTGCGCTCGGCACTCCTTTCGTCGTAGAAGCTATTCATGTCAAAGTGGCATCTGGATTCGACGGCTCGATTATACGGCGGGAAAGTGAAATAGTGCGCGTGGATTAAGGTGCGATAGCTAACGGTCGCCGCCGCCAGGCTTGGGCACGCTGGAGTTTTTGAAGGAGAACGCCATGAGTACCATCATCGCTGGGCATTTCCAGTTGCAGGACCAGGCGCTGGCAGTCTGCGACGCCTTGAAGGCGGCCGGCTTTGCCGCCGAGCGCGTCACCACCTTTTACAATAACCCGCCGGGGCAGCATGCGGTGATCCCGACCGGCGGCGACCGCATTGCCTCGCCCGGCGCGCAAGACACGCCGGAAGGCATCGTCAAGGGCGAGGTGACCGGGGCCGCCGTGGGGGCGGCGCTGGGCGCGGCCACCATCCCGGTCAGCGGCCCGCTGGGGCCGGTGCTGGGCGGCCTGGTGGGCGCCCACGTCGGTTCGCTGTACAGCTTTTCCGAATTGAAGGAGAAAGGCGAGTCCGGGCCGCCGCCGCGCCAGGCCGGCATGATGGTGGCCGTTGCCGTCGAGGGCGCCGAGGAAGCGCGCGCCATCGACCTGATGCGCCAGCAGGGCGCCCAGCAGGTGGAACGGGCCGAGGGCATCATCGAGCAGGGCGACTGGAAGGATTTCGATCCCTTGTCGGCGCCACAATATGTGTGAGCGCGCTGTTGCGGAATCCAAACGCCCGCTGGGCGAAAAGTAATTTTCGGTATGATAGTTGCTACAATAAAAGCAGCGAACTTGCGCCCGACTAGACGTGGATCATGGCCGCGGCATGCCGTCCAGTACATCATCTGCCATATCCAGCTAACGCTTTGTTTGCGGAAGGAGAGCGTCAATGACACAGGCATGGGTAGTGCTTTCGCGGCCGGACCGCCGCGATGTTTCGGCGCCGACCGAGGCCCAGCTGGTGGCGGCACTGGCGGATGTGTATGGCGGCAAGGTGCACGGCCCCGACGGCATCCCCGGCAGCGCCACCCTGAAGTTCGGCTACGACGATGGCTTGATGTACCAGGTCGAGGTGGGGCAGGATGGCGCCGTGCGCTACGAGGAATGGTCGGACCGCGACTGCGAGATCGCGCTGGCCTCGCCGCGCCAGATGAGCTGCAAGCAGGAAGATGCGCTGCAATTGTGGAAATGGCTGGCGCAGCGCCAGGTGGCCAAGATCCGCAACCAGGCCTGGGCCTCGGAAGGTTAATGTGACATCAGCAGCGGCAGCGTCGTCGCGTCGAGCACGCTGCGCGTGACGCCGCCCAGCAGGGTTTCGCGGAAGCGCGAATGCCCGTAGGCGCCCATCACCAGCAAATCGCAATCGCGCTCGGCGGCCAGGGCCAGCAATTGCTCGGCCACGTTGCCGGGCCGCTTCAGCAAGCCCTGGCGTTCGCTCTGGCCCAGCACCAGGGACGCCACCACCCCATGCCGTTCCAGCCAGGCCAGCACATCGGTGCCGGGCGGGGTGCCGAACACGCCCGGGCGCCCTTCGGCATCGAAAATGGCCACCGTCACGCTGTCGGCGCGGCGCAGCAGGGGCAAGGCATCCTGCAGTGCGCGGCCTGCTTCGCGGCTGGCATTCCAGGCCACCAGCACATGGCGCGCCGGGGCCGGGCCGCCCGGGCTGGCAATGCCATCGCGCGTGACGGCGATGGCACCCGAGGTGCGCGCCGCGAACGGCAGCACCAGCACCGGCTTGCCGCTGCCGGCCACGACTTCGGCCGGCACGTCGGGGCCGCGCCCGTTGGGGGCCAGTTGGCCGACGATCACCAGGTCGGCGTGGCGCGCCAGCAAGCTCAGGCCGGCCGCCGGCTCATCGTCGAGGATGCGCTGCTCATACGATTGCACGCCCAGCGCTTGCAGGCGCGGCGCGAATTCGGCCAGGGCATGGCTGGCGCGATCGCGCAAGACGGCCAGGTGGCGTGCCAGGTTGGGGTCGTTGTCGTCCACCGTTTCATTCTGGTACAGGAAACGCGAAATGCCGGTGGTGGCGACGCCGATCACGTGGGCGCCTTCCTGCAGCGCCAGTTCGCCGGCCAGCAGGATGCGCGCCGGGCTATGGGGCGCTTCATCGACATGCACGACGATAGTTTTGTAAGCCATGGCGATGCCTCACCGCAGGGCGGCCGTCGCTTTCTCGAGCCGGGTCTGGCAGGCGATGCAGAGCGGCGCTTCGGGCCGGGCGTTCAGGCGCGAGAACGGGATTTCATTGCCGCAGTTGTCGCACAAGCCATAACTGCCCTCGTCGATCTTGGCCAGGGCATGGCGCACACTGCTGAGCTGGGCCAGCTTGTGTTCGTCGGCTTCCAGCTCAAGCTGGTTCAGCGTGCGGTTGCTGGCGCTGTCGGCCGGCGAGGTTTCGATTTCCTCGACGGCCGGCACGCGCGCCAGTTCGCCATCCATGCGGCCGGCCAGCTGCTGCAACAGTGTGAGCTTGCGATGCTCCAGCGCGGCTTGCAATGATGCAAGCTGATCCGGCGACAGGCCCATGACGGTCTCCACGAATTCATTGTTCGGAAGACCATTGTATGCCTGCTGCGTTATTTACGCACTGCCGGCGGCCTGCCGTGCGGCCAGGGCCCGTTTCAAGCTTTCCAGCGGCGCCGCCAGGTGCTCGGGGCGGGCGGCGGCAATCGCCGCCGCCAAGGCCAGCAAGTCGGCGCTGATGCCCGCCAGTTCCTTGACGCGCTCGATGTGGCGGATGGCTTGGCGCGCCTCGGCCGCCAGGCGCAGCAATTCCTGCTGGTTCACGCCCATCCCTTCCAGCGAATGGCTGGCGGCATCGACGTACAGGCTGTTGGCTTGCTGGCGCAAGGCCACTTCGTTTTCGAACAAGGCTTGGGCGGCGCCATGCGACAAGCCATCCTTGCCATTGCCTTCCAGCCGCTGCTGCTGGCGGATGCCGCGCATGATGCGCTGGTGTAGTTCATCGGCGCTGGCCGACAAGCTGTCGGCCAGGGTTTCCAGGTCGTGCGGCAGGGTGGCGGTCAGGCTCATGGCTGGGCTCCTTGGACGGTGGCGGGGGGCAGGGGATCGAGGCCGTCGACCAGCGCGGCGTGACGCGCACGGATCGCTTCCACGGCTTGCGTGGCCAGGGTGTGGCGCAAGCCGAGCAAGCGGTACTCGCGCAGCTTTTCCTGCTGGTGGGCGCGCGCCAGTGCCGCCAGCAAGCGCTCGCGCGGTGCGTCGGCGTAGGGGATTTCCGTTTCCAGCAGGCCGAGCACGATGCGCTGTTCGTTATCGTGGTTCTTGTTGAAGTAGCGCAGCAAGGTCGCCATCGCATCGAGCGTGCCCTGCAGCGGTTCATGGCCGTCGCGCAGCATGGCTTGCAGCGCCTGGTCCTGGCGGCGCGCCGTGGTGGCCCGCAGCAGGACGCGCACCAGCCCGGCGTACGCGTTGACGTGGCGGTCGCTCAGGCCGGTCTCGGGCCAGGCCTTGATGCCGCCCGCCATTTGCTTGACCTGGGCGCCATAGTCGAAGGCTTCGCCGCCGGCCAGCGCGCCCAGGGCGTGCAAATAGGTGGTGGCGGCGCTGTGCAGCGCGACGAAGTCGGGATAGGCATCGCGGCGCTTGCGGTCGATCGGCTCTTCGCGCTGGGCCGCGGCCGTGCTGAGGTAGGGACGTTCGCGCTGGTAGGTGTCGCGGAAGCGTTGGCTGAGGTCGCTGAACCCCGCCAGCTTGGGCGCGTCTTGGGCGAGGCCGCGCGCCTCCTCCAGGCGCGGATTGCTGGCGCAGGCCACCAGCAGCAGGCACAACAATAGGCACAGGTAGCGTTGCATGATGGGTCTCCTCGGGCGGCAATCCCATCTTGCGCCTTGGCGCGGCCGGCGCATTTGCGCCAGCGCAAAGGTCAGGTGCGCGGCGCCAGCCAGGCCAGGCTGGCGCTGGTGGTCGTGCTGGGCTGGTACTCGCAGCCGATCCAGCCGTCGTAGCCCAGCTCGTCGAGCAGGTTGAACAGGAACGGGTAATGGATTTCGCCGGTGCCCGGCTCGTGGCGGCCCGGCGTATCGGCCAGCTGCATGTGGCGGATCCGGGGCAGGCAAGCGCGGATGGTATTGGCCAGTTCGCCTTCCATGCGCTGCATATGGTAGATGTCGTACTGCAGGAACAGGTTGGGGCGGGCGGCCTCGGCCAGGATGTCGAGCGCCTGCCGGCTATGGTGCAGGAAATAGCCGGGGATATCGAACTGGTTGATCGGCTCGATCAAGATGTCGATGCCGTGCGGCGCCGCCTGGTCGGCCGCGTATTGCAAGGCCCGGATATACGCCTCGCGCGCGCGCTCGGGCGCCAGGCCGCCCGGCATGATGCCGGCCATGCAATGCAAGCGCGGCGCGCCCAACTCCCGCGCATAGTCCAGGCCGGTCTCCACGCTCTGCTGGAATTCCGCGAAGCGGCGCGGGTCGCACGCCATGCCGCGTTCACCGGCCTGCCAGTCGCCCGGCGGCAGATTGTGCAGCACCAGCTGCAAGGCATGGCGCTGCAAGCGTTCGCGGATCTGCTCTGCCTCGAAAGCGTAAGGGAACAGGAATTCCACCCCCTTGAACCCGGCCGCCTGTGCCAGCCCGAAGCGCTCGATGAACGGCACTTCGGTAAACAGCATCGACAAGTTGGCAGCAAACTTAGGCATGCTGCAGATTATAAATAAATGTCCACTTGGGTTCCTGACCCCGGGGTGGACAAAGTTGCTTAGCGGCTGCGTTGGCGGGGGGCGTTGGCTGGGCGAGCGGCACCGCCAGCGCCACTGCCGGCGCCGGGACGGGCGTCGCGGCGGACGCCGGCCGGCGCGGCGGCGCGGGGGGCGCTGTTGCCGCTGCCGTTGGCGGCGACGCGCGGCTTGCCTTGGCCATTCTGGCTGCGGTTGCCGCCGCCATTGTTGCCGCCGCCGCCTTGGCGCGGCGGGCGGTTCTGGTGGCGGCCAACGCCGCTGCGCAGCTGGATCGGCTGCGCTTTGGCATTCGGGTCGGGCTCAAAGCCGGGAATGACTTCGCGCGGCAGGGTTTGCTTGATCAGGCGCTCGATATCGCGCAGCATAGTGTGCTCATCGACACAGACCAGCGAGACTGCTTCGCCCTTGGCGCCGGCGCGGCCGGTACGGCCGATACGGTGCACGTAATCTTCCGGCACGTTCGGCAGGTCGTAGTTGACCACGTGCGGCAGCTGGTCGATGTCGATCCCGCGCGCGGCGATATCGGTGGCGACCAGGCATTGCAGGGTGCCGTCCTTGAACTCGGCCAGGGCGCGGGTGCGCGCAGTCTGGCTCTTGTTGCCGTGGATCGCCATGGCTTTCACGCCGTCGCGGCCCAGTTGCTCGACCAGCTTGTTGGCGCCGTGCTTGGTGCGGGTGAAGACCAGCACCTGGGTCCAGGCGTGGATGCGGATCAGGTGCGACAGCATCGGGTGCTTCTTGTCGCGATCGACCGGGTGAATCTTCTGCGAAATGATTTCGACGGTCGAATTGCGGCGCGCCACTTCGATGGTTTTCGGATTGTCCAGCAGGCCATCGGCCAGCGCCTTGATCTCGTCGGAGAAGGTGGCCGAGAACAGCAGGTTCTGGCGCTTTGGCGGCAGCGCGGCCAGCACTTTGCGGATGTCGCGGATGAAGCCCATGTCCAGCATGCGGTCGGCTTCGTCGAGGATCAGGATTTCGATCTTGTCCAGCTTGACCGTGCCCTGGCCCATGTGGTCGAGCAGGCGGCCCGGGGTGGCGACCAGGATGTCGACGCCGTGCTTGAGCAGCTTGATTTGCGGGTTGATGCTGACGCCGCCAAAGATCACGGCCGAATTGAGCTTGGTGTACTTGCCGTAGGTCTTGACGCTTTCTTCCACCTGGGCCGCCAGTTCGCGGGTCGGGGTCAGGATCAGGGCGCGGATCGGGCGCGGCGAGGTATTGTTGGCCAGCTTGCTGCCGAAGGCGTCGGTGGACAGCCGGTGCAGCACCGGCAGCGTGAAGCCGGCCGTCTTGCCGGTGCCGGTCTGGGCGCCGGCCAGCAAGTCGCCGCCATTCAGCACGGCGGGGATGGCCTGGCTCTGGATCGGGGTGGGGGCTGTATAGCCGGTTTCGGCTACCGCGCGCACGATCGCCTCAGACAAGCCGAGATCGGAAAATTTCATCATTATTTAGTTTTGTGTAGAATATTGCCGCAGGGAAATGCCGGCACTGAGCGCAGTATATCAGCAAACCCATGCTCATTGACGCACGGCAACAAGAAAAAAGGCCCCGCGGGGCCTCTTTTGTCGCCAATCGGGGCTTATCTTTATGCAAACTCTGCCAACAGGCCAACCATCTGGCCGAACACTTTGGGCGAGGCTGCAATGATGTGGCCGGTGTTCATGTAATTCGATTCGCCGTTGAATTCGCCGGCGATGCCGCCCGCTTCCGTCACCAGCAGGGCGCCCGCGGCAATGTCCCAGGGCTTCAAGTTCTTTTCGTAATAGCCGTCCAGCCGGCCGCAGGCGACATAGGCCAGGTCCAGGGCGGCCGAGCCGGCGCGGCGGATGCCGTGCGAGCGCTCGGCCATGATGGTGAACATCTTGGCGAATTCGGCGATGGCGGCCGGGCTGCCAGGCTTGTAGCCGGAGGCCAGCAGGGCGCCGCTGATGCGGTCCAGCTTGTTGACGCGGATGCGCTTTTCATTGAGGTAGGCGCCGGCGCCCTTGGTGGCGGTGAACAGGTCGTTGTGCACCGGGTCGTAGACCACGGCCTGGGTCACCACGCCTTTTTGCTGCAAGGCGATGGAGATCGCGTACTGGGGGAAACCGTGCATGAAGTTGGTGGTGCCGTCCAGTGGATCGATGATCCACACGTATTCGCTCTCGTCATTTACGGTGCCGGTAATGCCGGATTCTTCGGCATAGATGGCGTGGTCGGGGTAGGCTTTCAGCAGCACTTCGATGATGGCTTGCTCGGCGGCCTTGTCAACATCAGTGACGAAGTCATTGTGTTGTTTTTCCGTTACGCTTACGCGGTCCAGGTCAAACGAGGCGCGGTTGATCACAGCGGCGCCACGGCGTGCGGCCTTGATGGCCGTATTCAGCATTGGGTGCATACTAGCTTCCGTAAAATAGGCATTGCCGCCCGCGGCAGCGCTTCGCGCAACCGGCAGCGGAAATGATGACAAGATTGAAAAAGAGCGGCGCGTTGTGCCGGCGGAGTAAAATGCACGCCCAACGCAGAATCCCGCTATTGTAAATGAAGCAGACCGAATCCGCACCTTCCGCCTTTTCCCGCCTGCGCATCGTACTGGTGGAGACCAGCCGTCCGGGCAATATCGGATCGGTGGCGCGCGCCATGAAAACCATGGGGTTTTCCGACCTGGTCCTGGTCAAGCCGCGCATCGAAGGCGCTTGCGCGCACGAGGAGGCCGTGGCCTTCGCGTCGGGCGCGCAGGACATCCTGGCGGCGGCGCGCGTGGTCGGCAGCATGGCCGAAGCGCTCGATGGCATCAACTTCACGGCGGCCGTGTCGGCGCGCCTGCGCGAGTTTTCGCCGCCGGTGGTGACGCCGCGCCAATTCGCGGGCCAACTGGCGGCCAGTGCCGAACGGCGGGCGGCGCTGATCTTCGGCAACGAACGCTTCGGCTTGCCGAACGAGATCGTCGAACCGTGCAATGTGCTGGTGAATATCCCGGCCAATCCCGACTATTCTTCGCTCAACCTGGCGCAAGCGGCGCAAGTGCTGGCCTATGAATGCCGTATGGCGGCCCTGGATGGGCAGCGCGCGGCCAGCCCGGTCGGCTTCCATGGCGAGGCCGCCAGCGCGGCGCAGGTCGAAGGCATGTACCAGCATCTGGAGCAGGCGCTGGTCGAGGTGGGCTTCCTCGACGCCAGCAACCCGCGCAAGCTGATGCCGCGCCTGAAGCGCCTGTTCGCCCGTGCCGGGCTGGAGACCGAGGAAGTCAATATCCTGCGCGGCATTGCGCGCCAGATCATGGCGCGCAGCCGCAAGGATTAGAAGCCTTTCTCTAGTCCTGCCCCGGCGGCATCCTTAGAATCCCCGTATAACTATCACGAGGGGACTTGATGCAACGCAGATCGTTTCTGAAGGCCGGGCTGCTGGGCGGCCTGGCGCTGGCCGCGGGCGGCGCCGCGTACCGGCAGCTGCGCCCAGCCGTGCCGCAGCGTTTCGCGCTCGATGCCCAGGGCCGCGCCATGCTGGCGGCGCTGGTGCCGGCCATCACCGGCCTGGCGCCGGCGCCGGCGGCGCTGGAGGCGGGCATCGACCGCGTTGCGGCGGCCATTGCAGCCTTGCCGCTGCGCATGCAAAAGGAAATCAGCGACCTGTTCGGCCTGCTGGCCATGGGGCCCACGCGGCGCCTGCTGGCCGGCGTGCCGCCCTGGCAGGAAGCGACGCCGCAGCAGGTGGCGGACTTCCTGCAAAGCTGGCGTACCCACCGCCTGGCGATGCTGCAGACGGCTTACCACGGCTTGAACAGCCTGGTCATCGGCAGCTGGTATGCCGACGCTGCGACCTGGTCCGCCATCGGCTACCCGGGACCGATGCAGGAGTTGAGCGCATGAGCAGCCCCGTCCCCGATCCAATCCAGGCCGGCATCCACGCCGGCTGGCAAGTCGTCGATGCCGCCACGCTGCGGCAGGACCGGCGCTTCGATGCCGACGTCGTTATCGTGGGCACGGGCGCCGGTGGCGGCGTCACGGCGGAAATCCTGGCCAACGCCGGCCTGAAAGTCATCATGGTCGAAGAGGGCGCGCTGAAGTCGTCCCGGGATTTCAAGATGCGCGAAGCCGATGCCTATCCTTCGCTCTATCAGGATGCCGCTGCGCGCAAAACCGCCGACAAGGCCATCACCATCCTGCAAGGCCGCACGGTGGGGGGCTCGACCACGGTCAACTGGACCTCCAGTTTCCGCACCCCGCCCGCCACCCTGGCGTGGTGGCAGTCGCATTACGGCTTGCACGACTACTCTGAGGAAGGCATGGCGCCGTGGTTCCGCAAGATGGAACAGCGCCTGCACATCAACGATTGGCCCACCCCGCCTAACCAGAACAATGATTTGCTGCGGCAGGGCGCCGACAAGCTCGGCATCCGCACCGGCCTGATCCGACGCAACGTCAACGGTTGCTGGAACCTGGGTTATTGCGGCATGGGCTGCCCGACCAATGCCAAGCAGTCGATGCTGGTCACCACGATCCCCGCTGCGCTGGACCAGGGCGCGGTGTTGATCACCCGGGCCCGGGCCGAGCGCTTCAGGTTCGCCGGCGGCCAGGCGGTATCGCTCGAATGCGCCGCGCTCACGGCCGATGGCCTGGCCCCGAGCGGGCACCGGCTGCTGCTCAAGGCGCGCCATTTCGTGGTGGCGGGCGGGGCGATCAACTCGCCGGCCTTGTTGCTGCGCTCCGCCGCGCCCGACCCGCAGCAACTGCTCGGCCGGCGCACTTTCCTGCATCCCTCGGTGTTGTCGATTGGCGCTTACGGGCACGCGGTGGAAGCATTCAACGGCGCCCCGCAAACCGTGTATTCCGACCATTTCCTGCATACGCAGGCGGTGGACGGGCCGATCGGCTACAAGCTGGAAGTCGCGCCGCTGCACCCGGTCATCGCCGGCACCCACGTCTCGGCGTTCGGCCCGGCGCACGCCGCGCTGATGCAGCGCTTCCCGCACATCCAGGGCATGCTGGCGCTGCTGCGCGACGGCTTCCATCCGGAGGCGGCCGGCGGCCGCGTCACCGTGCGCAGCGACGGTTCGCCGCAACTGGATTACCCGTTGACGCCATACGTCTGGGAGGGCGCGCGGCGCGCCTTGCTGAGCATGGCCGAAATCCAGTACGCGGCCGGCGCCCAGGGCGTCATGCCGGTGCACGAGCTGGCACCGGGCCTGTACCGCAACTGGGAGGAAGCGCGCCAAGCCATCGCCGCGCTGCCGATGCAAAAGCTGCTGACGCGGGTGGTCTCGGCCCATGTGATGGGCGGCTGCGCCATGAGCGGCGATGCCGCCAGCGGCGTGGTGGCGCCGGATGGCGTGTACCGCGGCATCGGCAACCTGTCGGTCCATGACGGGTCGCTGTTCCCGACCTCGATCGGCGCCAATCCCCAATTGTCGGTATATGGCGTCACAGCGCGGCTGGCAAGCGCGCTGGCCGAACGGCTGGGCGGCAAGGGCTAAGCCATGGTCAGGCGCCTGCTGATGCTGGTCATGGCCCTGCAGCTGGCCGCCGCGATCGGCATCGCCTGGGCGCTGGCGCGCGTGGTGCCGGCCGACGTGGCGCTGTTGCTGGCGGTGATCGTTGTATTGTTGGTACGCATGGCCATTGCCGCGAATAATTTCCGCATGGCCGCGCGGCCCTTGCCGGCGGGCGCGCAACTGGACTGGCGGCAGCGGGTGCAACTTTTCTTCCACGAGTTTGTCTCGACCATGATGGCCACCTCCTGGCACATGCTGCGGCACCGGGCGCGCCTGCACCTGGCCACGCCCGCGCGCGGCTTGCCGGTGCTGCTGGTGCATGGCTATGGCGCCAATGGCGGCTTCTGGGTGCACCTGGCGGCGCAACTGGAGGCGCAAGGCTACAGCCATGCCACGGTGGACCTGGAGCCGGTGTTCGGCGATATCGACGACTATGCGCAACAGTTGGAAGAGGCGGTGCGGGCGCTGCTCGCCGCGTGCGGCAGCGACAAGGTGGTGATCGTCGCCCACAGCATGGGGGGACTGGTGGCGCGCGCCTGGCTGCGCCGTTTTGGCGCAGCGCGGGTGGCACGCATCATCACGCTGGGCACGCCGCACCATGGCACCGACCTGGCCCATATGGGACCTGGCGCCAATGCGCGGCAGATGCGGCGCAATGCCGAATGGCTGGCACAGCTCGACGCTGCCGACCGCGGCCAGCGCCATCTGTTTACCTCGATTTACTCCTTCCACGACAACATCATCGCGCCGCAAGACTCCTGCCATTTGCCGGGCGCCCGCAATATCGCGCTGCCCGGCATCGGCCACGTCGCCATGGGGCGCCACCCTGACATCGCCAAGCACATTCTTGCGGAGATTATGGGGATCCCTTAGACTGTCTTGAGATAAAGCAAGAAGCGCTGCAATTTCTCGCGCGGTTCAGTGAGTATCAAACGGAAAGCAGGACGATGGCGACCGAATTCGGCAAGATCGATCATGTGGACACCCTGGCCGCCGCCGAACGTTTTGGCAGCTTGCTCGAATCCATGCCGGACGCCATCGTGATGGCCAACGCGCATGGCCGCATCGTGCTGGCCAACGGCCAGGCGCACGACTTGTTCGGCTATCTGCCGGGGGAACTGCGCGGCATGGCGCTGGAGGACGTGCTGCCGCCAGGGGCGGAGGCACGCGGCTTGCGCAAGGGCGGGGTGGCTTTCCCGGTCGAAGTCAAGAGCTGCCAGGCTGACGCCGGCCCAGGCACCCTGCAGGTCCACGCGGTGCGCGATATCAGCGAGCTGGCCAAGGCCAGCCAGGCCAAGGACCGCTTCCTGGCCAGCATGTCGCATGAATTGCGCACGCCGCTGAACGCGATCATGGGCTTTACGGGCACCTTGCTGATGCAGTTGCCAGGGCCGTTGAACGACGAACAGGATAAGCAATTGCGCACCGTGCAGACCAGCGCACGCCATCTGCTCTCGCTGATCAACGACTTGCTGGACTTGAGCAAACTGGGCTCGGGCAAAGTGGCATTGCACCCGGAGCCCTTGAACTGCCGCACCGTGGTCGAAGAGCTGGCGCTGGTGTTCCGCCCGCAGGCGCGGCAAAAAGGGCTGGTGCTGCAATTCCGCGTGCCGCCGCAGCCGCTCATGCTGCGCACCGACCGGCGCGCCTTGCAGCAGATCCTGATGAACCTGATGAACAATGCCATCAAGTTTGCCGAGCGCGGTGAAGTCAGCATCGGCCTGGAGGCAGGCGTGCTGGAAGGCAGGCCTGTGGTGCAAATGAGCGTCAGCGCGACCACTGGCGGGCCGACGGAGGATAGCTTGCAGCAGTTGGGGATCCACATCAGCCACAAGCTGGCCGCATTGTTGAACGGCTCGATACAGTATTGCGACAGACCTGGCAACGGCAGCAAATTCGTGCTCACGCTGCCGCTGGAATAGCAGATACTAGAGGCGACATCTTGACGGGAGTACCAATGTCAGCACGCATCCTCATCATCGAAGACAATCCCACCAACATGGAGCTGATGGTGTACCTGCTGCGCGCCTTCGGCTACCAGCCGCTGCTGGCCCATAATGGCGAGGAAGGCGTGGAAACCGCCCGCCGCGAAGTGCCGGACCTGATCATCTGCGACGTGCACCTGCCCAAGCTCGATGGCTATGGCGTGGTGGCGCAATTGAAGCAGGATCCGAAACTGAAGGACATCCCGGCCCTGGCGGTGACGGCGCTGGCCATGGTGGGCGACCGCGAAAAGCTGCTGGCGGCAGGATTTGACGGCTACATCGGCAAGCCGATCGAGCCGGACACGTTCGTATCGCAAATCGAGTCTTTTTTGCCGGGGGAGATGTCGCCCCGACATGAGAACGACATCGCGACGATCCTGATTGTCGACGACCATGTGCTGAACCGTGAGTTCCTGATGACGCTTCTCGGTTACAGTGGCCACCGCCTGCTGGAGGCGGCCAGCGGCGTGGAAGGGCTGAAGGTGATGGAGACCGAGCGCCCGGACCTGGTGATATCCGACATCCTGATGCCGAATATGGATGGCTACGAATTCGTCAACCGCATCCGCAGCAAGCCGGAGCTGGCGAACGTGCCGATCATTTTCTATACCGCCACCTATCGCGAGCGCGAGGCGATGGCGGTGGCCGAGGCGTGCGGCGTGCGCTGGGTGCTGCCCAAGCCGTCCGACCCCGACGTGATCCTGAAGACGGTGCACGAAGCGCTGGGCATGGCGGAACAGGACGAAGTGCTGCCAGCCTTCGCCCCCGAGCCGCCCAGCCAGGGGCGCCTGTTCGACATCGAGCACAAGGTGGCCGAGTACATCGACGAGCTGGAATCGAGCAGCCAGCTGATCACGCGCATCGCCAACAATGGCGAGTCGCATGAAGAGCCGGAGCACTTGAACCAGATGACCCAGCGCCTGTCGCGCTCGCTTTCCAGCCTGCAGGCCGTGAGCCTGCGCCTGACGGCGCTGATCGAACTGGGGATCGAGCTGGGGGCGGAGCGCGATGCCCAGGGATTGATCGAAATCGGCGTGCGGGTGGCGCAGAACATCTGCGTGTCGCGCTTTGCCTGCATTGGCGTGCTGGAACAGGATGCGCAGGAAACCAGCTACTTCGCATCCTGCGGCGTGGGCGAGCAGGCTAATGTGGTGGCGGGCCAGGCGCGCGCCGGCATCCTCGACAACCTGCTGCAGCAGCGGCAGCCGGTGCGCATGAGCAAGCTGGGCGGCGATCCGCGTGAAATCGGCCTGCCCACCGGACACCCGCCGGTGCACTCCTTCCTCGGGGTGCCGATCGCGTCGCGCGAACGGGTGCATGGCTGGCTGTACCTGGTGGACAAACTCGGCGCCGACGAGTTCAACGAAGTCGACGAGCGGGTGGCGGTGACGGTGGCCGCGCAGATCTCGGTGGCCTATGAAAACCTGTTGCTGTACGAAGAGATCCGCCGCCATCACGCGCAGCTGCAGCTGGACATGAATGCGCGCATCCGTCTCGATGAAGACTTGCGCCGCTTCCGGCTGGCGATGGATGCGACAGCCGACGCGATCTTCCTGGTCGATCGCGCCAACTCCTGCTTCATCGACGTGAATGTGACGGCTTGCCGCATGCTGGGCTTCGCGCGCGAGGAATTCCTGAAAGTGGGCCCGGAGCGCGAACCCGATCCCAGCCTGCAGCCGCTGCAGGACTTGTACGACAAGCTGCTGGCGGGCGACCAGAGCGGTGCCATGGCCGAGCTGCTGCTCGAGTGCAAGGACGGCACGCCCTTGTCGGTGGAGGTGCAGCGGCGCACGCTGCGCTCCGGCCAGAACTGGATCCTGGTGGCGGTGGCGCGCGATATCACGGAGCGCAAGGAGGCCGAGCGGCGCCTGCTCAAGCTGGCCCATTTCGATACGCTGACCGGCTTACCCAACCGCAGCCAGTTTTACGATTCGCTGACGCTGTCGCTGAAGCAGGCGAGCGAGCATGACTGGGCGCTGGCGGTGCTGTTTCTCGACATGGACCGCTTCAAGAATATCAACGATACCCTGGGCCATACCATCGGTGACGAGCTGCTGCGCCAGTTCTCCAGCCGCCTGGTGGAGTGCTTGCGGGTGCGCGACACCATCGGGCGCTTCGGCGGCGACGAATTCGCGGCGATCCTGATGCTGCCGGAAGGGGCACAGAATGCCATCGCCGTGGTGGACAAGATCCGCGACGCGATGCGCCAGCCCTTCGACCTGAAGGGGCATGAGGTGACGGTGACGGCCAGTATCGGTATTTCGGTCTTCCCGGACGATGCCAGCGACCCCGATACGCTGATCCAGTACGCCGATACGGCGATGTACCGCGCCAAGGAAGCCGGGCGCGACGCCTTCCGCTTCTTCACGGCGGAAATGAATGCGCAATCGCTGGCGCGGCTGGATATGGAAAATGCGCTGCGCCGCGCCATCGACAACAACGAGTTCGTCCTGTTCTACCAGCCCAAAGTGCACATCGCCAGCGGCCGTATCAGCGGCGCGGAAGTGCTGCTGCGCTGGCAGCGCCCGGGGCATGGCATGGTGTCGCCCGCGCTGTTCATCCCGCTGCTGGAAGAAACCGGCCTGATCGTGCGGGTTGGCAGCTGGGTGATCCATGAGGCTTGCCGCAAGATCGCTGAATGGGGCAAGAGCCATGTGGGCGCGGTGCACCTGTCGGTCAACGTATCGGGCATCCAATTCTTCGTCGGCGGCCTGGAAGAGGAAGTGATGCGGGCCATCAAGGAGAACGATATCGCGCCCGAGCTGCTGGAGCTGGAGCTGACCGAAAGCTCGCTGATGTCCAATGCCGAGGAAACCATCACCGTACTGCAGAACCTGAAGGCGCTGGGGGTCAAGATTTCCATCGACGACTTCGGCACCGGCTATTCTTCGCTGGCTTACCTGAAACGCTTCCCGATCGATAAACTGAAGATCGATATCGCCTTCGTACGCGAGGTGACCAGTAATCCGGACGATGCGGCGATCGTCCTGGCCATCATCAACATGGCCCACAGCCTGAAGCTGAAGGTGATCGCGGAAGGGGTGGAGAAGGATGCCCAGCTGTCCTATCTGCGCCGCCACGATTGCGACGAGATGCAGGGCTATTACTTCAGCCGTCCGCTGCCGGAGGGGGATTTCGTGCAGATGCTGCGCGAGGGGCGCCACTTGAAGGCGCCGACGGACGAGAATATCGTCGACCAGCAAACCTTGCTGATCGTCGACGACGATGCCTTCATGCTCGACGTGCTGAGCGATTTCCTGGCGCAGGACGGCTACCGCATCCTGACCGCGCAGACGGCGGCTGAAGGGTTCGATGTGCTGGCGCGGCACCGCGTGCAGGTCATCCTGTGCGACCAGTGCATGCCGATGATGACCGGCACCGAGTTCATGGAGCGGGTCAAGAACCTTGCGCCGGATACCTTCCGGATCATGCTGTCCGCCTATGCGGACTTGACGCCGATCATGGCGGCCATCAACCATGGGGCGATCGACCGCTTCTATACCAAGCCTTGGAAGGGGACGGTGCTGCGCGAGAATATCCGCGAAGGCTTCCGTCTGCACTCGCAGATGCGGGCGCCGAACCAGATGCTCAATTAGCGCCGGTGCGTCCCAAGGCGGCGAAGTGCAGGACCCAGCGGCCCTTGGGTGCCTTGACCAGCGCTGCCGCTTCATCATCGTAGAAAGCGCCCACGGGGCAGGCGCCCAGCCCACGCGCGACTGCGCCGAGCAGCCAGCGTTCCCCCATCAAGCCGGCTTCCAGGAATGCCATGCGGTAGCCGCGGGCGCCGCCTTTCAGCGCCAGGGCGCTGTCGGCCGACAGCATCAGCACCACGGCGGCGTCGCCGATCACGTCCTGCTCGAGCGCGGCGTTGCGGGCGTGCGCGGCGAAGTCGCCCAATTGCACCGGCTGCAGGGCGTGGCGGGCGGGCAGGTAGCGGTACACGCCGGGTTGGATGCCTTCGACGCGGTTCACCACCAGGTCGGCGTGCAATGCTTGGGACAGCAATGGCGCTTGCGACATGTCCGCCAGGATCGATGCCAGCTGCCGCAGCGGGACCGGCTGCGCGGTGAAGCGGCGCTGGCTGCGCCGCTGCAGGATGGTGCGCGCCAGGTCCATTTGCGCCGGTTCGCCCGCCGGCAGCACAATCAGGCTGCCAGTGGGTGCGGCGGTGCCGGGCGCTGGGCCCAGGGCGGGCGGCGCGGAGAGCGAGGTCGCGGCGTGGACGCTGCCGGTGATGCCGATGCCGGCAGCGTTCTTGCCGGCGGTGGCCACGCCGCCGGCAGCCGGGTGCGCCGGGACGGGGCTGGCGCGCGGCGCGTCCGAAGTGCCGGAGAAGGCCGCCGCCCCAATCACGCCTTCCTGCACGGCGTCCAGGCCGAACGCTTTTGCCAGCGCCATCTCATCGAACCGTTCAAGCAGTTCAGCACGCGCGCCGACATAGTGTCCCGCCAGCCTTGCGTTTTCGAGCAAGTGGCCAAGGTCGGCGGCGACGTAACGATAGGCGCGGTCGCGGTATTTGTAGCCGGTGCGCTGGAACACGGCAGCGGCGACCAGCACCAGGTCGGCATCGGCGGCCAGCGTGCCAAGGGGCAGGGGGCCGAGCTGCGCCAGCCGGTGCCCTGCGGGGTCGAAATGATAGAGCCCGGCCGGCAAACCCTCGACCCGGCGCGCAACGAGGTAAAGTTCGGCGGGGAACAGCGCGCCAGAGGACGGTGCCGCGCGCAATGCCAGCCCGCCGCGCCGTGCCGTCACCCCTGCCGTCAGATGCAGCAATTGACCGACAGCCGCCAGGTCGAGGTGGCGTGTCTGCGCCGGTCCTTTCAGCATGGCGCCAACGCTGCGCGGTCCTGCGCCGCCAGGCTCCGCGCGAGGCAGCGGGAAGTGCCGGGCCGCGGGATAGGATTTGAATGGCGCCGGTTGCGCACCCCAGTCCACCGCCGGCGCGCGGCGCAACAGTCCACTGCGCGATGAGGAGGAGGCTTCGTGGTAACGCAAGACAGTCGCGATATCCGGGGCCGGGCCCAGGGCAGCAGTCTGCGGCATTGGGGCGGCCTGGCGCCCGCCCCAATGCGCACCCAGTGAGAAAGCCAACGCCAGTGCCGCCGCCGCGCTGGCCACCAGCATGATGCGCCGCGCACCAGGGACGGCGACCACCGCTCCCGCGCTGACCGCATGGACGGCGCGGCGCTGCCTCAGCCAGCGCAAAACCGTCGGCAAATTGAAGAACAGATGCAGCGACACCAGCAGCAGCGTGGCGTAGCCGAACAGGTAATGCCAGTCGAACACCGGCAACTGCTGGTTGGCGACCCAGAACAGCCCCAAGCCGGCGGTGGCGAGCAGGTAGACCACCAACAGCAAGCTGCTGTGCATATTGACGGCCAGGCGCGACGGCACCTTGCCGCGCCAGGCCAGCGCGATCAGGGCGGCATACACCGCCAATGGCAGCAGCACCCATACGATTTTCGGCAGCATGTGGCCATTGTAGACCGCATTAGAAGCCCTGTTCTAGCGTGCGCGCCGTACAATGGCCGAAGAAACAAGAGAGGAGCCGCCGCCATGGGGAAAAAAACGAAATCGTTTGAAGAGAGCGAGGAACGGCTGACCAAGGCAGTACGCGAATCGGCGCAGGAAATCTGGAAAGCCGGCCTGGGCGCATTCACCGATTTGCAAAAGCGGGCGCGCGCCGTGGAAGGCGACCGCGCCGGCCATGTGCGTGCAACCGTCGACACCCTGGAGAAAGTGTTCGAAGAGCGCGTGACCAGGGCGCTCGATTCGATCGGCGTCCCCATGCGGCAGGACATCAATGCCCTGATCGAGCGGGTGGACGAACTAAGCCGCCAGGTGGAGGAACTCAAGGCCATGGTGAACAAGCCGGTTAAAAAGGCTACAACGAAAAAAGCGTAACTTCTGGAAAACTTCTAATAGTGATATCCTTGCAGGGGAATCAATAGAGCCCCTGTTATGCTACAAAAAGCGCCAAGACGAACCCGCGAACGCATCCTGGAACTCTCGCTGCGCTTGTTCAACGAGTTCGGCGAGCCAAACATCACGACCACCGTCATTGCCGAGGAGATGAATATCTCCCCGGGGAACCTCTATTACCATTTCCGGAACAAGGACGATATCGTCAACTCCATCTTCGTCCAGTTCAAGGCCGAAGCAGAACGCATGCTGCAGGTGCCGAGCGGCCGCCGCTCGAATATCGAGGACGTGTGGCTGTACCTGCACTTGATGTTCGAACTGATCTGGCGCTACCGCTTCTTCTACCGCGACCTGAACGACCTGCTGTCACGCAACCGCAAGCTCGAACTCGAGTTCAAGGAGCTGCTGGCGCACAAGATCAAGGTGGCGCGCAACCTGTGCCTGGACTTGCGCAGCGAAGGATCGCTGGAGGCGAGCGATATGGCGATCGATGCGATGTCGGTGAATATGGTGGTGGTGGCGACCTACTGGCTGTCCTACGAGTACGTGCGCAACCCGCGCAAATACTCCGAGCAGCAGTCGATGGCCGACGCCCTGGCGCGCGGCTGCTACCAGGTACTGTCCCAGATCGGTCCCTACCTGCGCGGCGAAACCAGCCTGCTGTTCCAGAAACTGTCCGAAGAATACCTGAAGAAGCTGAAATGAAATCGATTTGCGTGTATTGCGGCGCCAATGCCGGCGCCTCCCCCCGTTACGCCGAGCAGGCGCGGGCACTGGCCGCGGCACTGGTGGAGCAGAACCTGGCGCTGGTGTACGGCGGCGGCAATGTGGGCCTGATGGGCGTGATCGCCGACGAGGTGCTGCGCCTGGGCGGCGAGGTGACCGGCGTGATTCCGACCGCACTGGTGGAGCGCGAAGTGGGCCACACGGGCCTGACCCGCCAGTTCATCGTCAAGGATATGCATGAACGCAAGGCCATGATGGCGCAATTGTCGGACGGCTTCATCGCCATGCCAGGTGGGATGGGCACGCTGGAGGAACTGTTCGAGATGCTGACCTGGTCGCAGCTGGGCATCCATAGCAAGCCGGTCGGCTTGCTGAACGTGGATGGCTTCTATGACCGCCTGGTCGGTTTCATCGAACATGCCCGCGACGAAGGCTTCATCAAGCCGCAGCACGCCGCGCTGGTGCGCGTCAACGCTTCGCCGGCGGCGCTGGTGCACAGCCTGAAATGCTGACCCCACCGCAAGCCGACGCCAAGGCCGACGCCATCATGGCAGAGGCGCGGGCGCAGCTGCGGCGCAATAACCCGCCGCTCAACCTCATGCCCGCGTACTGCCGCTTGTGCCCCGAGCTGAAACAATTCAGCCAGGTGGAAGCGTTCGCCATCGTGCGCGCCGCGAACCGGACGGTCGCCAGGCGCGGCGTCGGGAGTGCCTGCGCGCTGCTGCTTGGCGCCTTGTGCGGCTTGGGGCTGTATGCAGCGGCCGGCGCATGGTGGCCATGTGTGCCGCTCATGGCGCTGGCGCTGGGCATCGACATGTGGCGGGTGCGCCGCCAGGTCGCCGCACTTTGCGCCGAGCGCCTACCAAAGCTTGCCGCCGCTCGCGTCGAGGTGGGTGAGGTATAGGCGGGTGTCGAACTCGTACTGGTGGTAGTTCGGCTCCATATAGGTGCACAACTTGTAGAACGCCTTGTCGTGCTGCTTTTCCTTGACATGGGCCAGCTCGTGGACCGCGATCATGCGCAGGAACTCCAGCGGCACGTCGCGGAACATGGTGGCCACACGTATCTCGTGCTTTGCCTTCAGCTTGCCGCCCTGGACGCGTGATACCGAGGTGTGCAGGCCGAGCGCGTGCTTGATCACGTGGATCTTGCTGTCAAACGCCACCTTGTCGATCGGTGCTGCGTTGCGCAGGAATTCGTCGCGCAAATCCTGGACGAAATCGTACAGCGCGCGGTCGTTGCGGATGCCGTGGGCTTTCGGATAACGTTGCAATAACACTTCGCCAAGGCGGCCCTGGTCGATCACCTGGCGGACCTGGGCCAGTGTCTGTTCTGAGTAAGCGCTGAGGTATTTCATGGCGGGCCGAATGGTATCATGCCCGCATGCGCACCCACGTCAATTCGGTGGGACTGCTGGTGGTCAGCGACCCCGTATTGAACTTCAGCTATCCCGCCCACATCCCCAGAGAATGCATCGACGCATTGCCGCCGCTGCCGGGAATTTACATTTTCCGAGATGCCGCGGGCAAGCCGATTTACATCGGCAAGAGCGTGAATATCCGCACGCGGGTGCTGTCGCACATGCGCACGGCGGAGGAAATGCAGATGCTGGCCAAGGCCGCTACGATCGACTTCGAGCGCACCGGCGGCGAAATCGGCGCCTTGCTGCGCGAGTCGCAGCTGGTCAAACAGCACCAGCCGGTCTTCAACAGCAAATTGCGCCGCCTGCGCGAAATGTGTTCGATCAGCATGGCGGGCGAGCAGCCGGAGATCGTGTTTGCGCGCGATGTCGACTTTGCGCTGGCGGAGCAGCTGTATGGCCTGTTCGGCAGCAAGAAGGCAGCTATCGAGACGCTGCGCGATGTGGTGCATGTGCGCGGTTTGTGCTCCGTCGCGACCGGGCTGGAGAAAAGTGCGCCGGGGCGGCCATGCTTTGCCAGGCAGGTGGCGCGCTGCAAGGGGGCGTGCACGGGGGAGGAGTCTTCGGCCGACCATGCGGCACGCGTGCGGCTGGCGCTGGAGCCTTTGCGCGTTACGCGCTGGCCATACCCAGGCGCAGTGGCGATCGTCGAGGAATCCGCCGGCTTGCGCCAGCGCGCGCTGGTTGAGCGCTGGTGTTACCTGGGCCTTGCGGCACAGGCGGAAGCTGGCGCCGGGGCAGGGCGCGGCAAGGCGCGGGGCGCCACTGCAGCGCCGGTGCGCTTCGATATCGATGTGTACAATATCCTGGTGCGCCCGCTGCTATCGGGCGCCTTATGCATCGAGGAGCCTTGAGTGGCAATCAAGTTCAACGTGTTCGGCACGCGCGTCCATATCGAGCGCCATGATGGCCGATGGGCTGCGTACTATCCCGGCTCGGACGGCAAGCGCCGCCCGGCCGACTTCGTGATTCCCCATGATGTCGAAGAGGACGGCCTGGCCCTGTACCTTGGCGACTTATTCCACGAGGAAGCGCGACCGGCGTATCCCGAAGTGGTCAGGGTAGCCTGAGCGTTTCATCCGCGCAGTTGATGGCTGTGCCGCCTGGCGTCGGATGGATACCGCGAAAGCGCTATATAATCAAATATATTGCGCTTTTTGAAAAGAATACCGATGAATCGAATCCATGCGGGCCTGCTCTTGTTCGCCGTGGCGGCCAACGCTGCGGCCACCGAGATCACGGTTTCCGCCGCCGCCAGCCTCAATAACGCCTTCCGTGACGTGGCCGCCGCCTACGAGGCTGCCCATCCGGGCGACAAGGTATTGCTGAACTTTGGCGCATCCGATGCGCTGGCAGCGCAAATTGCCAGGGGTGCGCCGGTCGACGTCTTCGCTTCCGCCGACCAGGAAGCCATGGACAGGGTGCAAGCGCACCTGGCACCGGGCAGCCGCCGCGATTTCGCCAGCAACGTGCTGGTGGTGGCGGCGCCGGCCAACAGCAGGCTGGCGCTGCGCCACCTGGCCGACCTGGGGCAAGCGGGCATCGGGCGCCTGACCACGGGCAACCCCGCCAGCGTGCCCGCCGGGCGCTACGCCAGGGCTGCGCTGGAAAAAGCCGGCCTGTGGGCGGCCCTGGAGCCGAAATTCGTGTTCGCCACGAATGTGCGCCAAAGCCTGGATTACATTGCGCGCGGCGAAGCCGAGGCGGGGCTGGTCTACCGGACGGACGTCGCTTCGCAGGCAGGCAAGGTGCGCGTGGTGATGGCGGTGCCGGGCACGGGGCCGATAAGCTACCCGCTGGCCGTGATGCGCGACGCACCGAATGCGGCGGGAGGACGCGCCTTTGCGGAATTCATCATGTCGCCGGGCGGGCAGGCCATCCTGTCGCGGCATGGTTTTGGGAAACCGTAAGCGATGGATGCCGCGTTGATCGCCCTCGGCCTGTCACTCAAGGTGGCGCTGTGGGCCACCGTCATCGACCTGCTGCTGGGGGTCGGTTTCGGCTACCTGCTGGCGCGTTGCCGTTTCCCCGGCCGCAACGTACTGGATGCCGTGCTTACGCTGCCGATGGTGATGCCGCCCACCGTGCTGGGTTATTACCTGCTGGTGCTGATTGGCCGTAACGGGCCGGTCGGCCACTGGCTGCAGCAAAGCTTCGGCATCAACCTGATTTTCACTTGGCAAGGTGCAGTCATCGCGGCCGCCGTGGTGGCGTTCCCGCTGGTGCTGAAGGGGGCCCGTTCGGCATTCGAAGCGGTCGACGTGCAGCTGGAGCAGGCGGCGCGGGTGCTGGGTGTACCGCCGGTTGGCGTGTTCCTGCGTGTCAGCCTGCCCCTCGCCTGGCGCGGTGTGCTGGCCGGTACCTTGCTGGCGTTCGCCCGCTCGATGGGCGAATTCGGTGCCACCCTGATGGTGGCCGGCAGCATTCCCGGCAAGACCCAAACGCTGTCGATTGCCGTCTACGAGGCGGTGCAGGCAGGGCAGGACGATACGGCCAACCTGCTGGTGCTGGTCACCTCGGTCACCTGCATCATCGTGCTGGTGGCAGCCACCCGGCTGGCGCCGGAGCGGGCGCGGGAGGCAACATGACGGTCCATGTCGAAATCCGCAAGGCACTGCGTGCGGGACCGCGCAGTTTCCAGCTCGATGCGCAGTTCGCGTCGTCCAGCAAGCGTGTCGTGATCTACGGCGCCTCGGGCGCGGGTAAGAGCCAGATGCTGAAAGCGATGGCAGGCTTGACGCGGCCGGACGATGGCGTGATCGAGCTGGCCGGACGCCGCCTGTTCGACAGCGCCGCCGGGCTCGACGTGCCCGCGCGCAAACGGCGCCTGGGCTACCTGTTCCAGGATTACGCACTGTTCCCCCACTTGAATGTGCGGCAGAACATCGGCTTCGGCCTGCTGCGCGGCTGGTTCAATCCGGCGGCCCATGGCGAACCGGCTGCGGTGCGCTATTGGCTGGACGCCTTCGGCCTTGGCGAAGTCGCGCACCAGCGGCCGGCGCAACTGTCCGGCGGACAGCGGCAGCGGGTGGCGCTGGCGCGGGCGCTGGTCGCGGAGCCGGACGCGCTGCTGCTGGACGAGCCTTTCGCCGCGCTGGATCCGGCCCTGCGCGTGCGCATGCGCGCGGAACTGGACAGCCTGCAGCGGCGGCTCGACATCCCCATGCTGCTGATTACGCACGATCCCGACGATGCCGCCACCTTCGGCGGCCATGTCTTGACAATGGCCGATGGCCGCGTGGCCACGGAGGGTAACCATGGGTAAGCAGGTGGCGCTGCAAGGCGAAGTGTGGATCACGCTCGATGGCGAGAGCTTCGGCGGACACCAGCGCGTCGAGTTATTGGCCAGCATAGCCGAGCATGGCTCGATCACGCAGGGCGCCAAGGCGATCGGCATGAGCTACAAGGCCGCCTGGGATGCCATCGATGCCATGAACAACCTGGCCGGCGAGCCGCTGCTCGAACGTTCGGCCGGTGGCAAGGGCGGCGGCGGCACGCGGCTGACGCAGCGCGGCGCGCAACTGGTGGCGAATTTCCGCCGCATCGAATACGAACATCGGGTATTCATGCAGCATCTGAGCCGCCAGTCGCAAGGCTTGGCGGACGATTTTCTCTTATTGCAGACCATGAAGATGAAGACCAGCGCGCGCAACCAGTTTTCCGGCACCGTGACGGCGATCAAGCCTGGCGCGGTCAACGACGAAATCGTGCTGCGCATCGTCGGCGGCCAGGAGATCGTTGCGATCATCACCCACGAGAGCACGGCCAGCCTGGGCTTGCGGGAAGGCGGGGAGGCCTTTGCGCTGGTCAAGGCATCGTCGATCATCCTGGCAACCGGCGTGACGGGCAAGCTGTCCGCCCGCAACCAGTTGCGCGGTACCGTGTGCCGGGTGCAGGCCGGCGCAGTGAATTCGGAACTGACGATCGCGCTGCCAGGCGGCGGTACCATCGCGGCCACCGTCACGCGCGACAGCGAACAGGCCATGGCGCTGGAAGTGGGCATGGAGGCGACGGCCCTGTTCAAAGCCTCCAGCGTCATCATCGGCGTGCCCGCATAAGATGTACTGACTCAGACTTGACCTGACAGGGGCTGTCAGTTGGGTTAGAGTTCTGCAAGGCCGCTACCGGCCAGCAGCGGACGGATGGCGCAGAGGTTAATTAGCTCTGCCAATAAAATCACGAGATAGGACATGCCTTTGCAATCAATGATATTGAGTACGAGTAGTTTTGGGGTGTTTCAAATTATCATGAAATATCAAGGCAAAGAGTTGGCATGCGGCACTGCTTTCTTCGCCGGAGCCGGAAATAGAGCCCTGCTGGTAACCAATAAGCATAATGTACTGGGTAGAAACATTTTGACCGGCGAATGCTTAGACAAAAAATACGCTTCAGTTCCAGATGAGGTTTCCGTGCTAATTCCACTGACTCAGGAAAAGGGAGAAGGATTTACTTGCTCCAGCTGGCAGTGGTATAGCATACCCTTATACCTAGGGCCGGATAACACGGGCCCAGCTTGGGTGGAACATCCTGATCCGGAAGTGGATTTGGTAGGTTTCAAATTCCGACCGCCAGAAATTACAATGAAGAATTTGGTTTTTCCAGCTGACGGACCTGATCTGCCTTTACAAGTATGCAATCGCGTCAATGTGATTGGATTCCCCTTCGGTCTTTCAACGGATAATTTTCCAATTTGGAGCACGGGGTACACTGCATCTGAGCCAGCAATTGACGTTAATGATAAACCGCTAATGTACATTGACTGCAGGACGAGACAGGGGCAATCAGGATCTCCTGTCGTTAGGGTTTTTCATCCCGGCGAGACAGTGAGTATGGATGGAAAAACATTCATGGCAAAGCAACAGCAGGTGTATTTGCTTGGGATTTATAGTGGCAGAGTTAATCCACAATCAGATATTGGCATGGTTTGGAAAAAAAGAGCTATTGTCGAGTTGTTCGCTGAGGCCCAGAAAGCCGAGTCCTAGCCGGATGAGAATATGTATGGCGGAAAATGATGATCGCCTCCACTAATGTCGGAGAGCTTTGTAGCGAGTTGGGCATCTAAGTTTAGACATGTAAAAGGAGCAGTAGCTGTGACCTTCCCAGTAAAATTAACCGCAAACATAAGTAGCCACAATGGAAGTTTCAGCAGAAGCCTGACTTTAAATAAAGGGCTTACGGTCCTTCTTGGTCCGAACGGCTCGGGTAAGACCCACATGCTTCGCGGCCTGAAGAATAGCTTTGGGGGGCATGTCAGCGGCAAGAAAGTTCGCTTCTTGTCGGCAGGACGAATGGGGATGCTGGAGCAATTCAGATCTGACTTCAACGGTCACCAGGGCGGTACGCCACGGTACGACCAAGCCAACTACGGTAGCAAAAGTGACTCGGCACGTCGGCACCAAATTGAGACAATCAGTGGCGACTTTCAAACTCTAGCTGAACGAGCGGACATTCTTATAAAAATTCAGGAACGCCTTCGAAAACTTTTTAATCGAGATCTATTGATTGAATGGGATGCAGGGGAGCTAAAGATTCAGTTCGCTCGACTTGATATGGTAGGTAAGCCATACTCATCCGGGCGTGAAGCATCCGGTCTGATGCAACTTGTAGGCATTCTGTCGGCTTTGTATGATGATGAAGTAGGTGCACTGCTATTGGATGAACCTGAGGTTTCACTGCATCCACAATTGCAGGCATTTCTCCTGAAAGAAATTATTGGCGTCGCGGGGCACCCATCTGAGGGCGGAAATAAGAAATTCGTGATCATTGCGACGCACTCGACTGAAATGGTTCAGATTGCTCGTCCAGACGACTTGTCATCGCTTGTCTTTTGTTACGACCTCGACTCTAATCCTGTTCAAATTGAACCAGATGCAGGAGAACTAAAGAACAAGAAAATTCAGGGTCTAATCGCTAGACTCGGCCAAGAACACAAGCTGTCGCTATTTTGTAGACGTCCCCTTTTAGTCGAGGGACCGTCAGATGTAATGATTTGTAGCGCCCTAGCAAGCAGCGCAGATATGCACTTGGAAGCAGCCGGATCGCAACTGCTTCCCGTAATTGGTAAGGGCCAAATTACGGTTGTCACTAAATTGTTTCGCCTGCTAGGCAAGGCGCCAGTGTCTCTGGCCGATGCCGATGGTTTTGCGGATGGCCTTGAATTGGTGAATCAATTCCTCGGCGATTGCGAAGAAGCTAATATAGTTGCCTCCGGCCTCGGGTTTTCGACAGCAACCGCAATGGCGAGCGGTATCTACGGAGATTTCTGCAAGCTTGTTCAAAATCGCTGGCCTGAGGTTTCAGCACTCGCTGAATTACATCCGTACTGGATAAACCGAAAAGCCGGGGAGG
This sequence comes from uncultured Oxalobacteraceae bacterium, assembly GCA_965650885.1. Lineage (GTDB taxonomy): Bacteria > Pseudomonadota > Gammaproteobacteria > Burkholderiales > Burkholderiaceae_D > Rugamonas. Next base: position 5,645 of record CBFGQI010000005.1, on the reverse strand, counting down.
ACGAACTTGCCAAACGTCGCGCAGCTTTCTGTATACTTTTTACTAGCGATAATAACGATCTATCTAAGCTAGCAACAGATGGTGCGTGGATCTCTATACAGAGGAGAATTGTCGCGCTTCTGGATGTTCTGGAGAAGTCAGGACTCTTTTTTCTACGCAAAGGTTCCATAGAGTCCTATTATCAGAAATCAGATCAGTTCACGTCAATTGGGAAGCCGAGTGCGGCAGCGGATGAAATGGAATATATTAGCCAGATCGACAAAGTGGCGCTTCAGAATGAATATTCTGATATTCTTCGATGCGTGCGGTTCGCTTCAAAAGCCAAACCCATACGAGAAAAAGACGCTTTGAGAGATTTATTACTTTCGGTCGCGGCCCCAGCGCATGCAAGGCTTAATTCAGGCGAGTCTGAACATGATTTCAATACGCTTGCTAGATCAATACTAGGTGAACGTTCAAGGATATTTGATCTTACGGTTAAGGATGGTTCGTTATTAATTTCTATTGCCAGCAATATTCTCAAGATCGATGGATTTCCACTGAGTGTTTCCAAAGACGAAAATGTTAATAGCGCTATTGGTAAGGCGTTGGACAACGTATAGGCTATCATTCAGCCGGCTGCTGGGCGATCAAGTCGCTCGGCACCGGTTTACTTATGGATTCTACTGATTTCTCGGCGTCAGCAACGGGGCGGCTGCGGCGCCGCCCGAGTTAGTTAAGCGTCAGTCTGCTCGGCCATTTCAAGCGCGTCGTCCACCTCGATGCCCAAGTAGCGTACTGTGCTTTCAAGCTTGGTGTGCCCCAGCAGCAGTTGGACGGCTCGCAAGTTCTTCGTTCGCCGATAGATGAGGGTTGGCTTCGTTCGACGCATGGTGTGCGTGCCATACGCAGTGGGATCGAGTCCGATCTCATCAAACCAATGATGGACGATGCGGGCGTACTGCCTGGTGGAGATGTGCGGCGAGGCAGTGATCCTGCTCGGGAACAGGTAATCTGAGCTTCGTAAATTTGCTGTGGCAATCCAAGTGCTGATACTTTGCCGGGTCCCTTCCGTCAGCTCAAATTGCACGGGCTGCTTGGTCTTCTGCTGAATCACACTAGCTCTATGTGCGACGTGTGAGCCATGGCAGATGTCGAGCACGCGCAGTTTGACAAGGTCACAACCGCGTAGCTTGCTGTCGATCGCCAGGTTAAACAACGCCAAGTCCCGCAGGCGGCCGTAGATTTCTAAACGGACGCGAATTGCCCAAATTTCGCTGATCCGGAGCGGCGCCTTCTGGCCAACAAGTTTGCCCTTGTTCCAAGGTACGCGCTTAGGCGCTACAGTAGTTTGGGTATCCATGGTGCACCTCCTTCTCGAAAGGAGTTCCACTATGCTCCTGCAACTTGACTGGGACCGGCGCCGAATGTTTATGCTCGGTGAGAATCCGTGAATTTTTCGTTCAAGCAAGATGGTATGCTGCAAGTTTCCGGCTACGGCCAACAGCCGACACCCATGTAATTGATATTGTTCTAGGAGTTTTATGTGGCCGTTTTCGAAGCGATCTGAGAAACCCAGGCAGCCCGACATGCCGACTCCAGAAATGGTTGCAGAGGCCAAGCGCAATCCGAATGGTTGGGTATATAAGATTGAAGGCACGTTTGGCCCCAATGATGCCGTGCCTCCCGAGAGTATTGTCGGCGCATACAAGGTGGATGAGAATGGACAGCTGACCGGTGAGTTTCATGCCAATCCGAATTATCGGAAGCCGTGATGTCGCGAGTCGGCCAAGAGGCGACATTGCCAATAGCCAGGGCAGATTTTTGACGGTACCCCAATAATGAAACTAGGCACGCTCAAGGCCATTGGTCATAACTTCGCGGACTCTTTTGCTAGCGGTATTGGATTGCTGATCGGATACTACGCTATGGACGTATATGCCGAGGCTGCAGCCGCCAAAGAGGGTCACTTGACCGTCGACTTCCTAAACGGGACAACTTCAGGTTCTCCTGCATCAGTAAGTTTGCAACGCGCGGTCGAGCTTTATCGCGATGTACTTCCAGAATTCTGTGCAAGGCATGGCGTCAATACGAACAATATTCGAGTTCTGCAGGCCAGATTTGGAACCGACGCTGCTTACGGTCCTCATTTCACAGTAACTGTTGAAAACGGCGTAGGGCGACGTTCAATCGACCGATATATTGGAATGCCTGCAAAGCGCTTACGTCGGGTGCGCCGAAGGTAATATAGTAGGCGCTACCGGCCAGAAGCCGACCGTGGCACCACCTAAAGAACCGACAGACGTCCGAACTTAACAATATCAATAACACTTGAGGGATTGACCATGAAGAAATTAGTCTTGATGTCGCTTTTTACTGTGTCTGCATCTTTGGCTCATGCCCAAATTACATGTCAATATATTGGTGCGCAACGAGTTTGCAATGATGCACAAGGCAACAACTCAACATCACAGCAAATCGGCCAGCAAAGGATAACCAACTATTCAAATGGACAGTATTCAACGGCACAGCAAATTGGGAACCAAACGATAACTAGTTATAGCAACGGGGCGTCATCGACAACTCAAAGAATTGGAACCCAGCAAGTAACGAATTTCAGTGATGGAAGCAGCGCCACAACACAAAAAATAGGCAACCAAACTATCACGAACTATAGTGATGGACGCAGCAGGACGTGCCAAACAATCGGAAATCAGCTTATTTGCAATTAAGTTGATTAAGTATCAGCCGACATCGACCGGCCAAAAGGAGACGAGACGTGCAAGGACAATCCGCTTCCAATGATAATTTGGACTACGAGCGACTCGGACGATTCATTTATACATTCCATCGAATCTGCGGATCAGCGGATAAATTGACTGACACTGGGCTAGCCACCGATGCTCCACCGGAGCTCGCTAAGCGTGCCGCGTGTCTCGCCCAAAAGTTCCATCACATTATCGAAAACCCTGGATCTACCGCCGAACGTGAGCTTGCATCAGCGCTCCATGAAGCAACTGAGGTACAGCGTAGAATTGATGAATGGCGCTCCTAGGGCTCCCGGCAGTAGTCGGCCAATTGCAGACTGTCGGGCTACACAGTCTGGCATGTTATATTGTCAATTTGCGATATATCACGGGGGAGCGTCATGACTGAGCGCATGACCGCGCAAGAATTAATTTTGTTCGAGCGGCGCTGGAAGACTGTCTTTGCATTCTTTGCGTTGGCTCTGGCTGCATCAATTTTCGTCTTTCACTTTGAATTGGTTGAGGGCGTTGAGATCGTCTGGTGTATCGCAGTTGGCCTCCTTTCACTAATGGGGGCTCTTTTCGCTGCGAATAAACTCCGTGATCCTTCTCGTCGTGAAGGAGTCTTGGATGGATTGGAAGCCCTTGATGATGATTGATACTCAGATTCTCGTCGGCCTGGTCGCAATGCCCGAACAATACATTCGCGCCGACGTCTACGGCGCCGCTGAATTTTGACGATTGAACGCAGACAGAACCCGGCCAGAAGCGGAATACGCCAAAACCTGTGTGCCGTAACCTAAAATACATACTTCTTATTGTCGGAGTGAAATTAGATGCAGAAGTGGGAATATAAGACCATTAAGACCGAAGCAAAGGGCCTACTAGGTGGTGTTGTTGATATTAGCGGATTCGATGTATTGCTAAATCAGCTTGGTTCTCAAGGGTGGGATTTGGTGTCAGTGTTTGATACGAATATGGCCGTTAACGGCGCCAGTCGAGAAATTGTCGCCGTACTCAAGCGCGAAAAAGTTTGAGGACATCACGATCCGTTAGTTAATTGGATTGAAAATTTATCAGCCAGTCATTCGGTTGTTCGTGTTGGATGATGGCCGGTCCCAGCTTCATGAAGCTGCGCACATAGACCGTCGGCCTAGATACTCAAATTTTTGATAATGCTCGACCGGCGGCTTCGGGGCGGCTGCGGCGCCGCCCGAGTTAGTTAAGCATCAGTCTGCTCGGCCATTTCAAGTGCGTCGTCCACCTCGATGCCCAAGTAGCGTACAGTGCTTTCAAGCTTGGTGTGCCCCAGCAGCAGTTGGACGGCTCGCAGGTTCTTCGTTCGCCGATAGATGAGGGTTGGCTTCGTTCGACGCATGGTGTGCGTGCCATACGCAGTGGGATCGAGTCCGATCTCATCAAACCAATGATGGACGATGCGGGCGTACTGCCTGGTGGAGATGTGCGGCGAGGCAGTGATCCTGCTCGGGAACAGGTAATCTGAGCTTCGTAAATTTGCTGTGGCAATCCAAGTGCTGATACTTTGCCGGGTCCCTTCCGTCAGCTCAAATTGCACGGGCTGCTTGGTCTTCTGCTGAATCACACTAGCTCTATGTGCGACGTGTGAGCCATGGCAGATGTCGAGCACGCGCAGTTTGACAAGGTCACAACCGCGTAGCTTGCTGTCGATCGCCAGGTTAAACATCGCCAAGTCCCGCAGGCGGCCGTAGATTTCTAAACGGACGCGAATTGCCCAGATTTCGCTGATCCGGAGCGGCGCCTTCTGGCCAACAAGTTTGTCCTTGTTCCAAGGTACGCGCCTGGGCGCTACTGCAGTTTGGGTATCCATGGTGCACCTCCTTCTCGAAAGGAGTTCCACTATGCTCCGGCAACTTGACTGGGAATGGCGCCGATTGACTACTCGGTGAGAATTCGTGAATTTTTCGTTCAAGCAAGATGGTATGCTGCAAGTTTCCGGCTTCGGCCAACAGCGGCCGGTTGGCAATTGTGCGAACGAGGATTGAGAATGCATGCAGAAGTGCTAGCCGAAGAGCGCTGGAATTTTACGGTGTTTCGGTGTGGTGATTGCTGGGTACTGACTTATGTTGCGGGCAGTGTTGGCCTGTACGACGTAAGCATCAAGCTCACCGAAATCGAGGTGGCCGAAATTCGTAATGACGTGGCATTCGCAAGAATTTTGGCCGAAAATTTTCGCAAGGGGCGCGAAAACTTTCAGGATAGAGAGATACGTCCGACGGTTTGGCCGTCAAAATGACAGGATGCCTAGTTGCGAGAATGTGCGTAAATATGGCCGCGGCTGCACCCGGCTAAATGCCGCCGGCTGCCTGAATCCCGAGGATTAGGAATGAAGAGATTTGTCGCGTTCGCTTGGTTAGTTTTGATTGGCGTCTCAGTTAATGCCGCTCAGGCACCTGTGCCGAAGCATCAAGGAAAGCTTACGTCCGCCGAGAGCCTGGGTAGTCAGCCAATCGGCTCTGCAAAGATGTTATCGGACAAAACTGTTATTCTGACCCTACGGGCAGAGACCGGTGGTGCAATTGGTGATGCGCAGTTCAGCTACAAGCCGTCCGACCCGAAATATGCCGAGATAATCAAACACGTGGGCGGATTGAAGCCTGGGACAGAAAAAATTGTGTTGCCGTTTCCCGAGCAGAAAATGCAATAACATTTAGTCCAGGCGCGGCCGCTTGGGGGGTGGGCGTTGAGGTAAGCTTAGCGGCGCTTACCGGCCAGGAGCCGCCAGCTAGATCGAATTCTGGATGAGGAGTTTTATGTCGAAGAGCTTTATTGATACAGTTGCCGGACACCAGCTTACTAATGCCGCGAGCCAAGCTGCTGCGGCAGTGGTCGGCCCCGCACTCACTGTCGCAGGTCTTCCACCAGGAGCTATTTCAATCG
>CBFGQI010000004.1:0-110891 GCA_965650885.1 uncultured Oxalobacteraceae bacterium | reverse complement strand
CCCAACCCTTGGCTGCCTAGCAAACTAAACCGTCCAACTATTGGGGGTCAGTTCAATTCGTGCGCCTTTTGTCCGGTTGCCAGAGCTGACCCCGACTTTCATCGACTCTTAATCACAGCATGAAACCAAGATCCTTCACCGCGAAGTTGGCGAGCTCGTGCTTGAAGACTTGATGCGCCAGCGCGTCGGGCTCGGCGCCGAACCAGCGGCCCAGCGTGGCGCCATACTGCTGGTTGGCGAGGTGGGGGATCCAGGCGCCGCGGCCGGTGGCGTCGTCCGGGCCGCCCAACACGAATTCGGGGAAGCGGCCATACAGGCCTCCCTTCACCGCCGCGCCGATGATCAACTGATGGTTACCCCAGGCGTGGTCGGTGCCGCCGCTGTTGGGCTGCAAGGTGCGGCCAAAATCGGACATGGTGAAGGTGGTGACCTGTTGTTGCGCGCCGATTTCGCGCAGTGCATCCTGGAACGCTGCCACCGATTGCGACACCTGGCGCAGCAAGTTGAAGTGCTGCCAGGCCTGGCCACCGTGGGTATCGAAGCCGCCCAGCGACACGAAGTACACTTGCCGCCCCGGCCCCTGTGCGGCGCGCAGGCGGATCAGCTGTGCCACCGTCTTCAATTGCTGCGCAATCGAATAGCCGGGGAACACGGCTTGCAGCGCGGCGCCGGCATTGGCGGCCTGCAAATCCTTGCCCAGTTCCATGCCGCTCAACAGCGCCTTGTTGGCGGCAGTGGCGATCAGGTTCGGGTTGCTGGCCGAGAGCGCCTGTACCAGCGCCGCGCGCCGCTGGTCGGCTGCGCTCTGAGGCCAGAAGTTCATGCCGGCCAGGTTCAACTGGCCATTCCCCGGCAGCAGGTTGCTCTGCACCGTCGCGCCGGTCACGAACAAGCCGTTGGAACCCACCGACACCGCATCCAGGTCGCCCGTGGCACCCAGCGCATCGGCCAGCCGGCCGCCCCAGCCCGTGCCGGCGGCCGACGGCGTGCCGGCCTGGTTCTGCAGGTTCTGGTCGGGATGGGAGAACAGTTGCGGCGGCACGCCGGCGCCGGCCTGGTATTGCGCCTTGGTCAGCGGCTGGCGCAGGTTGCCGACATTGAGCAGGGCCGCCACCTGGCCTTGCGCGTACAGCGCGTCGATTTCCGGCATGCCGTAGTGGAAGGCGAACGGCTGCTCGCTGCCATCCTGCAGCCGCGCGCTACGCGCGGCCAGCAGGGTCTTCGCTTCCACCGACAGCGCCAGCCCGCCGCGGCGGATATTGCTGTAGGCGCCGTAATGCGCGGCATCGAGCGGCACGATCATATTGTTGCCGTCATTGCCGCCATACAGGTAGAGGCAGACCAGGGCCTTGTAGTCGTTCACGGCCGCCTGCGCCGGGCGCGTCATGCCCAGCAAGCCGAGGGTGGACATGGCGCCCAGCATGCCAACTTGCGCACCGGCGCCGAGGAAGCGGCGGCGCGACATTTTTTCCTTGCACATATCGTGTGTCCTTTCTTACTGCTGTACGGCGAAGTCGGCCGCGATGGCGGTGAGGTACAGCGCCGTGATGGCGCGCTGCTTCATGTCGGTGGTGGCTTGCAGCGAGGCGCCAATCGCGGCGCGGGTCGCGGGCGACATGCGCCCTTGCAGCAACGTGGCGTCCACCAGGTTGAGCAGGGCGGTCGGGTCGCCCGCCACGGCCTGGTAGGGCGCGAGGTCGAAGCTCACCATGGCGGCGTGGTGGCCGGCGATGAAGCCGTACAGGAAGTTGGCGCGGCCCACCGCCTGGGCCGGCGTGTAGATCTGGAATTCCGGCCCGGACAGGGAGGGGTTGCCGGGCAGCGGCGTGAGCGGCGAGTAGAAGTTGAACACGCTCGGCGCTTGCAGCAGGCGCTGGCCCATCTGGAAGTATTCCCAGAACATGTTCTGCGGGTTGATCACGCTGGCGCCGGTGGCGCGGAACAGGCTCAGGCTGTGCAGGATGGGGTCTTTCAGCTTGCCCGCCTCCGGCGCAACGGCCAAGGCTTCCGGGTCCATCAGTACCGCATTCAGTGTTGCCTTGAGGTCGCCGCGCCCGGCCGCAAACACGTTCGCCACCCGTTCGATGTAGGCGGGACTGGGATTGCTGGTGGTGAAGGCGCGGATCAGGCGCGTCGCGATGAAGGGCGGCAGGTTGCGGTGCTCCAGCAGGTTTTGCATCACCGCTTCCATATCCATCACCGTGCTTTGCCCGGCGGGCAGGGTGACGCCATCCAGCAGCGTCTTCGCGCCCATATCGTGCAGCCGGTCGCGTGGCTGCAAGGGGGCGGTGAAGTTTTCCCAATTGCTGCCGGTGAGGTTGCTGCCGGTGTAGGTCCAGCCGCTCAGGGCGCGTGCCATGTGGGCGATCGTGTCCTGGGTATAGGACGGCAGCGGCTCGCCATAGCGGTCGCGCTGCACGCTGCCATCCTGGTTCAGCAGCACGGGGCCGATGGTGAACAGCTGCATCACTTCGCGCGCATAGTTTTCGTTGGGCGAAGGCGTCCGGCTGTTGGCCAGGTCGAGGTACTTGCCCATCGCCGGGTTCAGCGTCATTTCGCGCAGCAGGCTGCCGAAATTGCCGAAGGCATGCTTGTCCAGCGTGGCCAGCCAGGGCAACAACTGGTCGGCGTTATTGTTCTTGTCCGACGACACCACGAACAGTTGCGACAGCGCGAAGATCATGCGCTGGCGCAGCTGGTCCGGGGCGTTGGCCATGTTCATGTACCAGCCGTTGCGCAGCACATTGATGTCCGTGGTCAGCGGCAGCGGCGAGGGCGGCAGGCTGAATTGCTGGTTCAGCCAGGCTTGCGCGCCCATCTGCTTGACGGCGGCGATGCTGGCCGCGTTGGGGCCGAAGGTGGCGCGTTCCAGCAGGCGGGCGGCAGCCACAGTGGCGGGGTCGGCGGCCGGCTGGGGGCCGATCGGGCCGGGCAGCGGCGTAGGGGAAGGCGTGCCCGTGCTGCCCGAGCCGCTGGTGCCGGTGCTGGTGCCGGCGGCAACCAGCTTGAGTTTGGTGCTGCCGCTCAGTTTCGGCGTGGTGGCGGTGGTGCCGGTGACGGTGACGACCGGGTTGGCCGGCAGGGTTTTCGGCGCCACGTATTCGCCATTTTGCGCATTCAGGGTGCCGACCGTCGCATTGCCACCCGGTATGCCGTTGACGGCGAAGTTCATATAGACACCTTTGCCGTCCACCTTGCCGAGGAACCAGGCCTTGCGGCCCAGTTCGACGGTGGCATTCTTCGCGGTATGGGTGATCTCGACTGTGGTGGCCCAGGCGGGCGCGGCGAGGGTCATCAGGCAGGCCAGCGCCCAGGCCCTGTACTGAAGTATTTGCATATGGTCCCCTAGTTAACAAGAAGTGGCAGTGAGCGCCATTCCTGCAGCTTGAGCAATTGCTGTGCCACCCGGAAAAGCCGCATTTTCCCGTGGCGGGGGACAAAATTTGTCAGTCAGTAAGCGGTGCCAGCTTACAAAAAGTGTCACTGGGCCTCTGGTGCCACCCAGACCAGGTTCCACAGGTGGCCATCGAGATCCTCGAAACCCTGGTCATACATGAAGCCATGGTCTTCCGGCGGGTGCGGGATGCGGCCGCCGGCTGCAACGGCCCTGGCGATGAGGGCGTCGACTTCTTCGCGGCTATCGCAGCTCAGGCAGATGACGAGCTCGTTGGCTTCCTTGGCCTGCACGACCGGCTTGTCGATCAGGGACTTGAAGAAGGGCTCGGTCGTCAGCATGGCCTGGATGGTGTCGCCGACGACGTGCATGAATGCGGCGTTCTCGCCGCTGAAGCGGGCATTGAAAGTAAAGCCGAGCGCGGAAAAGAAAGCCTTGGACTTGTTCAAGTCCTTGACTGGCATGTTGAGGACGATCTGGTTTTTCATGGCGTCTCCTGGGTCAAAGGGGGAAGGGGAATCGATACCCCAACCCTACGACGGATGGCGACGCCTCAAATCGACAAGCCCCGCATCGGCGGGGCTGGAGTCATTGGTCGGCGCCGTGGCACTTCTTGTATTTTTTACCACTGCCGCATGGGCAATCGTCATTGCGGCCGACTTTGGCATCGTCGCGCTTGACGGTGGTCACGCCGGATTTGCGGCGCGGCACCCAGAATTTGTGGATGAGCGGCAAATTGGCTTCAATGTCCAGGGCCAACTGGTGTGCCTTGACCGGGTCTTCCACGTCCGGCAATTCTTCCGGCTTGATCTCGTCGGCGCCCAGCAGGTAGATCGGGCGCATCAGCGGCGCCGCGTCGGAATCCCAGATTTCGTCCCAGGAACCTTCGCGCAACTCCATCCCTTCCCAGAAGCCCCAGCACCAGGCTTCCGCGTTCAGCAGGGTCTTGCCTTCATGCTCGTGCTCGACGAACAGCGGCTCGAACTCCTTCGGCGCCACCTCGAACGTCACCAGCACTTCATTCATGAAGCGGGTGATCAGGTTATAGATGCGCTCTTCCTGTTTGGCGTGCTTGAACTTGGGGCCGTCGTTGGCATCTTCGCCCCAGATCCGGGGCAGCCATTCGGCCGGCGTGATCGGTTCCGGGCCGATGGCGATGGCGGTCAGGTAGCCATGCAGGTGGTCCATGGTCATGGAGTCTTCCGGACTCTGGTCGCCCAGCAGGAAGGAATCAAGTTCGTCGAATTCTTTGTCGCTCAATGGCTGGTCGAGTTGCATGGCTTGGTGCTCTATAAATTGGGTCGAAGGGCGACAGTATACGTCCTGGCCCTTACAATGGGGGATATGACGCATCCTTTTATTGAACTGAGCCCCGACCGGGTGCTCGACGCCCTGGCCAGTATCGGCCTGTATGGCGACGGCCGCCTGCTGGCGCTGAATTCCTATGAAAACCGTGTCTACCAGGTGGGCATGGAAGAAGGCCCGCCGGTGGTGGCCAAGTTTTACCGTCCCGGGCGCTGGACGGACGAACAGATTCTGGAGGAACACGCCTTCGTGCAGGAGTTGCAGGAGCGCGAGGTGCCGGCCGTGCCGGCGCTGGTGCGCGACGGGCGCACCCTGCATGATTTCGAGGGCTTCCGCTTTGCCGTCTTCCCGCGCCATGGCGGGCGGGCGCCGGAGCTGGATGATCCCAAGGTGCTGGAATGGACCGGGCGTTTCATCGGCCGCATCCACGCGGCGGGGGCGGCGCGGCCGTTCGCGCTGCGCCCAACGCTGGACCTGGCCTCGTTTGGCGAGGAGCCGCGCGACTGGCTGCTGGCGCACGATTTCCTGCCGCCGGAACTGGTGGCGCCCTGGCGTTCCGTGGTCGGCCAGGCGCTCGATGGCGTGCGGCGCTGCTATGAGCGGGCAGGGGATGTGGCGCTGATCCGCCTGCATGGGGATTGTCATGGCGGTAATGTGCTGTGGACCGATGCGGGGCCGCATTTCGTGGATTTCGATGACGCGCGCATGGGGCCGGCGGTGCAGGATCTGTGGATGATGCTGTCCGGCGAGCGCGGCGACATGGTGCGGCAGATGGGGGATATCCTGGCCGGATATGAAGATATGCGCGAGTTCGATCCGCGCGAACTGTACCTGGTGGAGGCGCTGCGGACGTTGCGGCTGGTGCACTATTCGGCCTGGCTGGCGCGGCGTTGGGACGATCCGGCGTTTCCGGCGGCTTTTCCGTGGTTTAATACACAACGGTATTGGCAGGATCGGATCCTGGAATTGCGCGAGCAAATTGCGCTGATGGACGAGGCGCCGCTGTGGCCGGTCTAGACCCGGTAAACCAGGGTCAGACCCAAGGGGCAGACCCTGGCACGCGGCAGCCGAAGATCTGGGGTCTGACCCTTGGGTCTGACCCCGGTTTGCCGGTTTAAACGGCAGAATTGCCGTGAAAACCCCGGCTTCTTCCAACGCTGCCCCCGCGCAGGACTCAACCATAATGGCAACATCACCCTAACCGCCAAGCGAGATCCTCATGTCAGCACAACAGCCACCAACTTCCGAAGTCGCCGCCGACCGCGCTGGGCATGAGTTGAAAGCCATCCAGGAAGCCATCGCCCGCGTCGAGGCCGAGGCGAAAGCCGCCTGCGCCGCCGAATCGCGCGCCGTGGCGGAAGCCCGCGCCCGCGCTTTGGCGGAAGACCGCGCCGCCCTCGAATCGGCTGCCGCCGCCGCCGCCCTGCAGCATGCCGAGGCCGCCGAGGAAGCCATCAAGGTCAACAAGGAGCGCCTGGACACCCTGCGCGCCGCCGCCTCGGCCAGCGTGGCCCGCCTGGAAGCGGTGAAACAGGAAACCGCCGAACTGCGCGCCCGCGTGGAAGCCGACACCCAGGTGCGCCTGGCCGCCGAGCAGCGTGCCAAGGCCGAGGAAGAAAGCCGGCGCCGCGCCGCCGAGCAGGTGGCCGAAGAGGAAAAACTGGCCGAGCTGGCCAACAAGGCTGCCGAAGAATTGGCGGTCCAGGCCGGACAGGCCCGCCTGCATGCCGCCGAGCGGGCCGCAGCCGTGCAGGCCGCGCGCGAAGAAGTGGTGGGCGTGGCATCCGCCGATGCCCGCATGGCCACCATGGCGCGCGAACGCGAGCGCCAGGCCCACGCCGCCCGCATGACTGCCGAACAATTGGCGCAGGCCGAAGCCGAAGCGCTGGAAGCGACCCGCCAGCGCGAGCGTGCCGACCAGGTCGCGCTGGAAGCCGCCTTCAAGCGCGCCGCCGCCGAAGTGCGGGCATTGGAGGAAGCCCGCGCCCTGGCCCACCTGGAGCAGGAGCGCGAACAGATCGCCCTGGCCAAGGCCGAATCCGACCGCAGCGCCGCCCAGTCGCTGCACCTGCGCCTGCAAACCGAAAAGGAAATCCGCGACGCCGCCCAGCACCGCGAACGGGTGGAAGCCATGGCGGCCACCGCCGCCCAGGCGCGCCGCGATGCCGATGCGCAAATCATTGCCGCCACCGAGCGCCGCATCGAAACCGACCGCGAACTGCACGCCATCGCCATGGCGCGTGTGGAGGCGGAACAGCAAGCCGACTTCGAAACCCGCGGCCGCCTGGAAGCGGAAGCGGTGGCGCTGGAACAGGCCAAGCTGCGCGAGCAAGCCGAGCAGGCCGCTGCCGAGCAAGCCCGCATCGAGGCGGAAGAACACCAGCGCGCCAGCGCCATCGCGGCCGAGCGCCGCGAATTGTCGGCCCGTTCCGCCGCCGTGGCGGCCGAGCAGGCGGCAGCGGAAAAGATTGAACGCGATGCCGTGGCGGCCCAGCTGGCCGCCGCCGAACAGGCCAATGCATTGGCGCAGGAAAAAGCGGCGGCGGCGGTGCGCCTGGCCGATGCGGAACGCGCCCATGCCGACGCCGAGCAGGCGGCGCTGGATGCGGTCAACGCCCGCCTGGCCGAAGCCGAGCGTGCCCGCGCGGCTGCCGAGCAGGCGGCCCAGGAAGCAATGGATGAGCGCATCGCCGCCGAGCAGGCCGCCGCCGCAGCAGCCGTGGCGCGCACCGAAGCCGAGCGCGCGGCGACCGCCGAAGCGCGCCGCAAGGCGGCTGCCGACGCCCGCCTGCAGGCTGCGGCCGAGCAGGAAGCAGCCGCTGTGCGCGCAATGGCGGAGCAGGCGGAACATGATGCGGCCAACCAGGCCGCCGCGGCCGAAGCGGCGGCGGCGCAGGCGCGCCTGGCGGCGGAATTGGGCAAGGTGCAGGCCGAGCGCGCGCAAGCCGAGCAGGCACGTGTGGCGGCGGAAGAGTCGCTGCTCAAGTCGGAGCTGGAATTCGTGGCCAAGGAACGCGAGACGCTGGCCCTGATCGACCAGAAGCTGGTGCAGCAGCGGGCGGCCAACGCGGCCGAAGTGCGCGCGGCGAAGGCGATCGAGCTGCGGCTGGAATTGGAGAAGCAGGCGGCGGCGGCGGCCAAGGCGCGTGCCGATGCCGAGGAGCAGTTGGTGGAAGTGGCGCGTCAGCGTGAAGCGGCGGAGCAGGCGGCCAACCAGGCGGAATGGGCCAAGCTGGCCGAGCAGAAGACGCTGGTCGATACCGTGCACGCGCACGCGGAAATGCAGCGCCGCGTGGCGGCCACCACGGCGGCGATGGTGGAGTCGAAGAAGAAGCTGCTGGAGCAGGAAACCCGCCGCCAGCACGCTGCCCAGAATATGCTGAATGCGATGGAAGAACGGGCTGCCCATCCGGCCGACGAGCACTCCGAAACCATGGCGCGCGACGTCATCGGGCGCCTGAAGGAAACTGCCGGCGCCGTGTGGCGCAGCCGCTGAACCGGTTCAGTCGCCGGCAGCGCAATCGATGCTGATGGTGAATTGCTGGGCCACCTGCTCCAGCAATGCCCGCAGTTGGGCCACCATCGGTTGGGCACGCGCCATTTCACTGTCGGCATCGCCAGGCGCCAGATGCTCCAGGTCGTGGCACAACTCCGCCATTCCGCTGGCGCCGACCCCGTGGGCTGCCGATTTGATGCGATGGCCCAGGGCACGCACTTCCTGCACCTGGCCGTGTGCCAGTGCCGCCTCCATGTCCCGCACGCCTTGCCGCGAACTTTGCAGGAAACTGCTGGCGAATTTGCGCAGCTTCGGCACATCGTTGCCAAGCAGGGCCGTCAGCACCGATAAATCGAGCACGGCCGGGTCGCCGCCCGCGCCGGATGTAGAGGCTGGCGGCGGCCGGAATGGCGCCGCCCCAGCCAGCACCACGCCGTGCGGCAGCCAGAGCGCAATGGTCTGGACCATCAGGGCGGGGCGGATGGGCTTGGAGATGAAATCGTTCATGCCGGCATCGAGGCAATGCTTGCGCACCTCGGTGGTGGCGTTGGCCGTCATCGCCAGCACCGGCAGGCTGGCCAGGCGGGCGGTGGCGCGGATGCGGCGGGTGGCTTCCATCCCATCCATTTGCGGCATTTGCACGTCCATCAGGACGCAGTCGAATTCCGCCTGCTGCAGCAGTTGCAGCGCCTCTATCCCGTGATGGGCGATGCACACCGTGGCACCGGCCTGTTCCAGCACTTCCTGCGCAATCTGTTGGTTGACGGTATTATCCTCAACCAGCAGGATGCGCGCCGCCCGCTGCGCCGCCGGCGGCGCCGGCGCCGGGGCGGGGGCCAGCAGCTGGGCGGCGGCATCGCTGATCCGGTCGATCAACGTGGCGGCGGCGCTGGCCGGTACGCCGAGCCGGGCGGTGAACCAGAAGGTGCTGCCGGCCCCTGGCTGGCTGCGCACGCCGACTTCGCCCCCCATCAGCTGGGCCAATTCCTTGCAGATTGCCAAACCCAGGCCGGTGCCCCCGTATTCGCGCGTGGTGGAAGGGTCCGCTTGCTGGAACGACACGAACAGCCGGGCGATTTCCGCCTCGCTCAACCCAATGCCCTGGTCGCTCACTTCGAAACGCACCAGGCAGTGGCGGGCGTCGCCGGCCTCTTTGCGCGCCCGCACCGCGATCCGGCCGCGCTCGCTGAACTTGATGGCATTGTTGGTATAGTTGATCAGCACCTGTCCCAGCCGTAAAGGATCGCCGACCAGCACCGGCGGCAAGGCCGGGTCGAGGTCGAACACCAGGTCGAGGTGACGGCTGGCGGCGTTCTGCGCCACCACGCTGGTCAGGGTTTGCACCACCTGGCCGAGGGAGAATGCGACCTGCTGGACTTCCATCTTGCCGGCCTCGATCTTGGAAATGTCGAGGATATCGTCCACGATACGCAGCACGTGTTCGCTGGCGAAGCGGATCTTTTCCAGGTAATCGCGCTGGCGCGGGTCGAGTTCGGTCTTCAAGGCCAGGTAGGCCATGCCGATCACGCAGTTCAGCGGCGTGCGGATCTCATGGCTCATATTGGCCAGGAACTGGCCCTTGGCCTTGTTCGCCGCCTCGGCCAGCAGCCGGGCTTCTTCCAGCTCTTTCTCATGGCGCCGCTCGGCCGTCACGTCGTGGTAGATGGTCACGAAACCGTGGACCGCCCCATCCGCGCCATGGATCGGGCGGCCGATGATGTTCAGCTGCGCGCCATTGGCCATGGTGCGCGTGAAATGGTGGGGCTCGAACTTCAGGCACAGTTCCACCCTGGCGGCCACCAGTTCCTCGATGGGGCCTGGCCCATAGTCGCCGCGCGTCGCAATATAACGAAACACGTCGGCCATGGTGATCCCGGCATGCATGACGCCATCCGGGAAGCCTTGCACCTGGCAAAACGCCGGGTTCCAGAACCGGATGGTCAAATCGCGATCGACGATGGTGACGCCCACCGGCATGTATTCCAGCGCGGCCGCCAATTCTTTACTTTGAACGGTTGTTTCCATAAATGCCAGTTTACCGCGCCGCCGCGGCGTTGCGCCAGGCGAGGCGGGGCCACCGCCGGGTCAAGGCTGGATGGTGATGGACTCGACAAAGTATTGGGTATCGCCAAAGCACGAGGTCGGGATCCCCTTGTGCTGCGCATAATGCAGCACGACCCGCTTGCCCGCCGCGGCGGCGATCTGCGCAGCCACCGCCTCATCGCGCACCGTAAACTCGAACTTCTCCGGAATCGCCCCCGGCATCGAAGTCAGCAGGATTTCCCCTTCCCAGGTCTTGCACACCCAGCCGCGCTTGGAGAACTTTTGCAAATACCCGGCGCGCTCGCCTTCCGAGTAGGAGTAGCTCAAAGCCAGCCACAGGTACGCTGCAAACAGCAGCGCCACGGCGGCCAGCAGGCTGCCGATGATCAACAGGGCGCGGCTCATTCTGCCTCCACAGGATGAAGTTTCTTGTACTTGAGCGAAGACCATAAGGACACGGCAATGAATGCCACGCCGGACAAGCCCGTGAACCACTCCGGAATGTGATACTTCACGCTGGCGAACATGATCACCGCCAGGATGCCGATCGCATAGTGCGCCCCATGTTCCAGGTAAATGAATTCATCGAGCGTGCCCTTGTGCACCAGGTAGACGGTCAGGGAACGCACGTACATGGCGCCGATGGCGAGGCCCAGCATGATGATCACGACGTCGCTGGTAATGGCGAAGGCGCCGATCACGCCGTCGAAGGAGAACGAGGCATCCAGCACTTCGAGGTAGAGGAAGCCGCCGATCGAGCCGCCGGCCACCGCCTTGCCGGCGTCGCCATGGCCTTCCTCTTCCAGCAGGCTGCTGATCCAGCCCACGCCGACGTAGATGGCGGTGCCGACCACGCCCGCGTAGAGCACGCTGAAGCGCTTGGCTTCCGGCACCAATCGCACGCACAGCACCACGGCGACCAGGGTCAGCAGGACAGCCAGGCTTTCCGTGCCATATTTGCCGACCTTTTCTTCGAACCACTGGATCCAGTGCACATCCTTTTCCTCGTCGAACAGGAAGTTCAGGAACACCAGCAACAGGAAGGCGCCGCCGAAGGCGGCCACTTCCTCATGCACGCTGAGCAGGTGGCGCGAGTATTCTTGCGGCGTCTTGAGCGCCATGTCCCACACCGCCACCATGTCCAGCCCGGTGGCCACCGCCACGATGGCCAGCGGGAACACCAGGCGCATGCCGAACACGGCCACCAGGATACCGACTGTCAGGAACAGTTTTTGCCAGAATGCGTTCCAATCCTTGAGCACGGAGGCGTTCACCACCGCATTGTCGAAGGAAAGGGAGACTTCCATCACCCCCAGCACGCCCGTGATCCACAGCGCGGTCAGCGCCGCCCCCCAGCCGCCGTTGCTGTACCCCCACCAGCCGGCCAACCCCATCAGGACGATGGTGGTAATGATAGAAATCCTGAAATGCTTCATTTTTGCTTGCTATTAATATTGTTGGTGCGCCGATTATAATGGGGGATTCACCTTAGGACGCTATAAATGGATCTTGCCTACCTGCTGACGCCGCTTTTGACCTGGATTACCGTCGGTCCAATCAAATTCCTGATCAACAGTATCAAAGCCCGCCAATGGGCCTTCAAGCTGGTCGGCAATGGCGGCTTCCCGTCCAACCACAGCGCCGTCGTGTCCAGCATGGCCACCCTGATCGCGCTGCGCGAAGGCATGGGCCACCCGGCATTCGGCGTCGCGGTCGCGCTGTGCTTCATCGTGATCATCGATGCCAACAGCCTGCGCCAGCACGTCGGCCGCCAGGCCGCCGCCATCAACCGGATCGCCAAGGATGCCACGGACCATCAATGGCTGCGCGAACGGATGGGCCATACGGTGGTCGAAATCACGGGCGGGCTGGCGACCGGCATTGCCATCGGCCACATCGTTTTCGCCCTGTTCCCCCGCTGAATCCCCGCGGGATTGCTTCATGACTGAAGCAATCCCTTTCTCTCCAAAATTCACCTTTTCTGCGGTTTATCCGCGAATCCTGCAGTCCAGCCATAAAAACCCGCAGTCTGGCCCCAGGTGAATTGACACTCCCCCTCTGTAAAAGGATACTTTTGCACGCTGCAGAAGTATGCACTCTATATACAAATAAGCCGTCCACCAAACTGGAGATTCTCATGTTGCGTAAAACCCTATTAGCTCTCGCCGTTGCATCAGCGCTGGTCGCCTGCGGCAAGTCCGACAAGGCGCCGGAAGCCGGCAAGGCCAACGCGTCGGCGACTGCCGAAGCGAAAGGCAAGGGCGATGACAAGAAACTGGCGACGCTCCAGGTTGCTTCCGAAGACCTGGTGACGGTGGACAGCAATGCCCTGGCTTCCGGTCCGGTGGTCACCGGCTCGATCCAGCCCGAGCGCAAGGCCGACCTGCGCGCCGAAGTGGGCGCCGTGGTCATGCAAGTCCTGAAAGAAAATGGCGAAGCCGTCAAGAAAGGCGACCTGCTGGTCCGCCTGGACGACACGGCGCTGCGCGACAACCTGGCGTCGGCCCAGGAAGCGGTGCGCGCTTCGACCCAGTCGCTGGAACAGGCCGAGCGCGTGCTGGCCCGCCAGAAAACCCTGAAGGCGTCCGGCATGGTGTCGTCGCAAGTGCTGGAAGACGCGGAAGTGCGCCGCAACAATGCCCAGTCCGACCTGTCGGCCGCCAAGGCCCGCCTGGTGACCGCCAACCAGCAACTGTCGCGCACCCTGGTGCGTGCCCCGTTCGACGGCATCGTGTCCGAGCGTAAGGTTTCCGCCGGCGACACCGCCCAGATCGGCAAGGAATTGGTGAAAGTGGTCGATCCGGCCTCGATGCGTTTCGAGGGCCGCGTGTCGGCCGATTCGGTGGGCGTGGTCAAGGCGGGGCAGGGCGTGGTGTTCTCCATCAACGGTTACCCGGGCCAGAACTTCCTGGGCAAGGTCAAGCGCGTCGATCCGGCGGCCAACCCGGTTACCCGCCAGGTGGAAGTGCTGGTCGATTTCGCCGACAGGAACCTGCCGCGCGTGGCCGGCCTGTTCGCCGAAGGCCGCATCGAAGCGGAAACCAAGGCGGCCCTGATGGTGCCGGAATCGGCCCTGGTCAAGCAGGGCGATACCACCTACGTGTGGAAGATCAAGGACAAGGCCCTGGCCAAGACCGCGCTGCAGATGGGCGCCCGCGATGCGCGCAGCGGCAACTGGAGCGTGCAGACCGGCCTGGCCAAGGGCGACATCGTGATGCGCACCCCGGCCTCGGGCTTCCGCGAAGGCCAGAAAGTCGAGATGCAAGTGCCCAAGGCCGTCGCCTCGGCCACCCTGCCGAACGGCGCCAGCAAAGGCAACTAAGGAAACGACACCATGTTCCTGTCCAATTTCAGTATCAAGCGCCCCGTCGCCATGATCGTGCTGATCGTGGCGATGATGGCCATGGGCCTGCTGGCCCTGTCCAAGCTGCGCGTCAACCAGAACCCGGACGTTGAGATCCCGCTGCTGATCGTCAACATCCCGTACCCTGGCGCCTCGCCGGAAACGGTCGAGCGCGAAGTGGTCAACCGCCTGGAAAAATCGCTGCAATCGATCGCCGGCGTGACCGACCTGTACTCGACTTCGCGCGAGGGCAGCGCCACCATCGAAATGCGCTTCACGTTCGAAAAGAACCTGATCGAAGCGTCCGACGAGGTGCGCAACGCCATCGCCGCGGTGCGCTACAAGCTGCCGACCGAGATGCGCGAACCGATGATCCAGCGCATCGATACCTCGGCCGACCCGATCATGCAGATGTCGCTGTCGTCCAAGACGCAATCGCACGCCGTGCTGTCGCGCCTGGCCGAAGACAAGCTGGCCGACCGTTACCGCGCCCTCGACGGCGTGGCCGTGGTCAACGTCAACGGTGCGCTGCGCCGTGAACTGTCGGTGCTGCTGCGTGCCGAGAAGCTGCGCGAATTCAACGTCTCGGTGGCCGAAGTGGCGCAGGCGCTGCGCATGCAGAACACCAATGCCCCGGTGGGCAAGGTGCGCGGCGACCTGGAAGAGAAGGCGATCCGCCTGGTGGGCCGCATCGAGCGTCCGGAAGAGTTCAAGGACGTGGTGGTCAAGCGCAACGGCGAACAGCTGATCCGCCTGGGCCAGCTGGCCACCATCGAAGACGGCTTTGCCGACATCAACAACGTCAGCCTGCGTTCCGGCAAGCCGAACGTGGGGATTGCCGTGATCCGCGCGCGCGACGCCTCCACCGTCTCGGTGGCCAAGGACGTGCGCAAGCTGACCGAGGAAATCAACAAGGAGTTCAAGGACGAAGGCCTGGGCAATTCGCTGGAAGTCACCCGCGACGGCGGCGAAGATGCGCAGGATTCCCTGAACAACGTGATCGAGGCGCTGGTGTTCGGCGCCGTGCTGACCATCTTCGTGGTGTACGCCTTCCTGAATTCCTGGCGCTCGACGTTGATCACGGCGCTGGCCTTGCCCACCTCGGTCCTGGCCGCCTTCATCGCGGTGTGGCTGTGCGGCTTCACCCTCAACTTCATGACCCTGCTCGGCCTGTCGCTGGCGATCGGCGTGCTGATCGACGACGCCATCGTGGTGCGTGAAAATATCGTGCGCCATATGGAAAATGGCTCCGACCGCCGCAAGGCGGCGCTGGAAGGCACTGCGGAAATCGGCCTGGCCGTCGCGGCCACCACCTTCTCCATCATGGCCGTGTTCATCCCGGTCGCCTTCATGGGCGGCATGCCGGGCGAATGGTTCCGTCCCTTCGCGCTGACCGTGACGTGCTCGGTGGCGGTGTCGCTGTTCATTTCCTTCACCCTGGACCCGATGCTGTCGGCCTACTGGGGCGACCCGGCGGACCACCACACCGCGCCGAAGAAAGGCCTCGGCAAGGTGCTGGACAAATTCAACCACTGGTTCGACCACCAGGCCGACCGTTACGGCAAGGTGATCGCCTGGGCGCTGCACCACCGCCGCTGGATGGCCGTGATCGCGGTGGCCAGCTTCGTCGGCGCCCTGGTGCTGCAAGGCACCGTGGGCGGCACCAGCTTCCTGCCGAAGTCGGACTTCGGTTCGATCGCGGTGGAAGTGCGTACCCCGTCCTCGTCCAGCCTGGAGTACACCCGCACCAAGATGGACAAGGCAGCGCAGATCGCCCACACCATCCCTGAAGTGAAGGCCACCAGCACTTACGTCAACCTGTCGGGCGGCCGTATCTGGGTCGACATCGGCAAGCGCAGCCAGCGCAAGCGCGATGCCACCGCCATCGCCATCGAGCTGCGCCAGAAGCTGGCCGGCCTGGTGGGCGGCGAATTCGTGGTGCTGGACGATATCAACAACGGCGCCCGCAAGCCGGTGCAGATCGACTTCGTCGGTCCCGATTCGCGCAAGCTGATGGAGATCACCAACCAGTTCATGGACAAGCTGCGCGAAGTCAAGGGCGCGGTCGATGTCGGCCTGTCCGAACAGGATCCGAAGGACGAGCTGCAGATCGAACTGAACCGCGGCCTGGCCAACTCGATGGGCATTTCGGCCGGCGACACGGCGCAAGCGCTGCGCGTGGCCTTCGCCGGTATCGAGGTGGGCGACTGGGTCGACCCGACCGGCGAAACCCGCGACGTGGCGGTGCGCCTGCATCCGGACGACCGCGTCAGCCCGGACAATATCGAACGCTTGCCGATCGCCGTGACCGGCACCAACCAGATGGTGCCGCTGGACCAGATCGCCACGATCACCATGGGCAAGGGCCCGGCCACCATCCGCCACAAGAACGGCAAGCGCATGGTGTCGGTGGCGGCCAACGTGGAAGGCCGTTCGACCGGTGAAGTGATCGCCGAGGCCAAGAAGCTGGCCGCCGAGATGTCGTACCCGCCGGGCTTCGGCATGGATGTGGGCGGCTCCGGCAAGGACCAGAACGAAGTGTTCGGCGCCATGGGCATCGCCCTGGTGTCGGGCATCGGCCTGATGTACCTGGTGCTGGTGATGCAGTTCGGTTCCTTCACGGCGCCGGGCGCGGTGATGCTGTCCTTGCCGCTGTCGCTGATCGGCGTGGTGGTGGGCCTGATCCTGACCGGCGGCACGCTCAACCTGATGAGTTTCATCGGCGTCATCATGCTGATGGGCCTGGTGGCCAAGAACGCCATCCTGCTGCTCGACGCGGCGCGCAAGCGCGAGGAAGAAGGCTATGGCCGCGAGGATGCGCTGATGCACGCCGGCCGCATGCGCCTGCGCCCGATCCTGATGACGACCTTCGCCCTGATCGCCGGCATGATGCCGGTGGCCATCGGCATGGGCGAGGGCGGCGAGTTCTACCGTCCGATGGCGGTGGCCATCATCGGCGGCACCATCACGTCCACCATGCTGACCCTGCTGGTCGTGCCGACCTTCTACGACAGCATCGAGATTGCGCGCGACCGCATGTTCGCCAAGTACAAGCGCCGCGAGGAACGCTGGAACACCGCCGTGGCCTTCGTGCTGACCTTTGTGGAAGCGATCCTGGCCCTGCTCTTCGTGCGCCTGGTGTTCCGCCTGGTGATGAAACTGGTGGGCCTGGTCACCGGCCGCGGCCGCCAGCCGAAGATGGCTTGACCCTGCCTGGCAGGAGCGAAGAAGGGCCCGCGGGCCCTTTTTTGTTACTTCATAAATTAACAAAAATATAATCAATGTTCCTTTCCAACTTCAGTGTCAAACGCCCGATCGCGATGGTCGTGGTGATCATCACGATGATGGCGCTGGGCTTGCTGGCCCTGTCCAAGCTCAAGGTGAACGAACGTCCGGATGTGGAAGCGCCGGTGCTGATCGTGCAGATTCCTTATCCGGGGGCCTCGCCGGAGACGGTCGAGCGTGAAATCGTCAACCGCCTGGAAAAACAGCTGCAAACCATTTCCGGCGTGACCGACGCCTTCAGCGATTCGATGGAGGGCGCCGCCCGTTTCCGCCTGCGCTTTACCTTCGACAAGAATATGATCGAAGCCGCGGACGAGGTGCGCAACGCCATTGGCGCGGTGCGTTACAAGCTGCCGACCGAAATGCGCGAGCCGGTCGTGCAGCGCATCGACATTGCCAAGCAACCGATCATGCAGCTGTCGCTGTCGTCGACCAGGATGTCGCACGCCGCACTGTCGCGCCTGGCCGAGGACAAACTGGCCGAACGCCTGCGCGGCATCGAGGGCGTGGCCAGCGTCAACGTGAACGGCGCGCTGCGCCGTGAGCTGTCGGTGCTGCTGCGCGCCGACAAGCTGCGTGAATTCAATGTGTCGGTGAGCGACGTGGCGCTGGCGCTGCGTGCGCAGAACACCAACGCGCCGGTGGGCAAGGTGCGCGGCGCGCTGGAGGAAAAGGCGATCCGCCTGGTCGGGCGCATCGAACGGCCGGAAGAGTTCAAGGAGGTCGTGGTCAAGCGCCGCGGCAACGAGTTGATCCGCCTGGGCCAGGTGGCCACGGTGGAGGACGGCTTTGCCGAAACCAACAGCATTTCGCTGCGCAATGGCCGGCCGGACGTCGGCCTGAACGTGGTGCGCTCGCGCGATGCCTCGACCGTGAGCGTGGCCAAGGAAATCCGCCAACTGGTCCAGGAAATCAATCGGGAACTCGATGGCGAGGCGCGCATCGACATTGCCGACGACGGCGGCGAGCGCGCGCAAAACTCGCTGAACAATGTGATCGAGGCGCTGGTGTTCGGCGCCGTGCTGACCATTTTCGTGGTGTACGCCTTCCTCAATTCCTGGCGCTCGACATTGATCACGGCGCTGGCCTTGCCCACCTCGGTCCTGGCCGCCTTCATCGCGGTGTGGCTGTGCGGCTTCACCCTCAACTTCATGACCCTGCTCGGCCTGTCGCTGGCGATCGGCGTGCTGATCGACGACGCCATCGTGGTGCGCGAGAACATCGTGCGCCATATGGAAAAGGGCGCCGACCGCCGCACCGCGGCGCTGGAAGGGACGGCCGAAATCGGCCTGGCGGTGGCCGCCACCACCTTCTCCATCATGGCCGTGTTCATCCCGGTCGCCTTCATGCCCGGCATGGCGGGCGAGTGGTTCCGCCCCTTCGCCCTGACCGTGACCTGCTCGGTGGCCGTGTCGCTATTCATTTCCTTCACCCTGGACCCGATGATGTCGGCCTACTGGGGCGACCCGCCGGACCACCACACGGCGCCGAAAAAGGGCCTGGGCAAGGTGCTGGACCGTTTCAACCACTGGTTCGACCGCCAGGCCGACCGCTACGGCACGCTGATCGCCTGGGCGCTGCAGCACCGCCGCTGGATGGCGGTGATTGCGTTCGCCAGCTTTGCCGGCGCGATTGCCTTGCACGCCAAATTCGGTGGCTCGAGCATGCAGCCGCGCGTCGACTTCGGCGGCCTGGCAATCGAAGTGCGCACGCCGGCATCGTCCAGCCTGGACTACACGCGCCGCAAGATGGAGCAGGCGCTGCAGATCGTGCACACCGTCAAGGAAGTCAAGGCCACCAGCACCTATATCAACCAGGCCAGCGGCAATATCTGGGTCGATATCGGCAAGCGCAGCGAGCGCGAGCGCGGCGTGGAGCAGGTGGGCCCCGAGCTGCGGGAAAAGCTGGCCGGCCTGGTGGGCGCCGAATTCGTCGTGCTGGACGACTTCGCCAACAATGGCCGCAAGCCGGTGCAGATCGACTTCGTCGGCCCCGATTCGCGCAAGCTGCTGGAACTGGCCGACACCTTCATGGAACAGTTGCGCCGGGTGCCGGGCGCGGTCGATGTCGGCCTGTCCGAACAGTCGGCCAAGGACGAGCTGCAAATCGAGCTGGATCGCAGCCTGGCCAATTCCATGGGCATCGCCGCCGGCGATGCCGCCACCGCGCTGCGCGTGGCCTTTGCCGGCATCGAAGTGGGCGACTGGGTCGACCCGACCGGCGAAACGCGCGACGTGGCGGTGCGCCTGCATCCGCAGGACCGCGTCAACCTGGAAAACATCGAGCGCCTGCCGATTGCCGTCAGCGGCGGCAACCAGATGGTGCCGCTGGACCAGATCGCCCGCATCACCATGGGCAAGGGCCCGTCCGCCATCGCCCACAAGGATGGCATGCGCTCGATTTCCGTCTCGGCCAACGTGGAAGGCCGTTCGGAGGGCGAGGTGATCGAGGCGGCCCGCAAGCTGGCCAAGGAAATGGACTATCCGCCCGGCTTCGGCCAAGCGGTGGGCGGCGCCGGCAAGGACCAGAAGGAATTGTTTACCGCCATGACGGTGGCCCTGTTGTCGGGCATCGGCCTGATGTACCTGGTGCTGGTGATGCAGTTCGGCTCGTTCACGGCGCCGGGCGGGGTCATGCTGTCGCTGCCGCTGTCGCTGATCGGCGTGGTGGTCGGTTTGCTGCTGAGCGATTCCACCCTCAACCTGATGAGCTTTATCGGCATCATCATGCTGATGGGACTGGTGGCCAAGAATGGCATCCTGCTGCTGGAGGCCGCGCGCAAGCTGGAAGAGGAGGGCATGCCGCGCGAAGCGGCGCTGATGCAGGCCGGCCGCCTGCGCCTGCGCCCGATCCTGATGACCACCTTCGCCCTGATTGCCGGCATGCTGCCGGTGGCCATCGGCATGGGCGAGGGCGGCGAGTTCTACCGTCCGCTGGCCATTGCCATCATCGGCGGCACCGTCACGTCCACTTTGCTGACCCTGCTGGTCGTGCCGACCTTCTACGACAGCATCGAGATTGCCAAGGAGCGCATGGTCGCCAAGTTCCAGCGCCGCGACGGCCGCTGGGGGGGCATGGCCGCCTTCACGCTGACCATCGGGGAAGTGGTGCTGGCCCTGGTGTTCGTGCGCCTGGCGTTCCGCCTGGTGGTGAAGCTGGTGGGCCTGGCGACCGGCCGCCGTGCGCAAAAACCGCTTTGATTTTTCGCAAGCTTTCTACGGGAAAAAGGGGCGCAATGCCCCTTTCTGTTAAAGAATAGGCAATTAAAAAGCACTATCGTACGGTTTTAGTGTAGACTGCGATGCCCCTTGCGCATTACCCCCTGCGCAAGGTTAAACAGATATCAATAACTAACACGCCGAGACTTACCTTGAACCCAAAATACCTCTCACTTCTGGTCGCTGCAGCCCTGTCTGCCGCCGCCCTGAACGCTAATGCATCCGGTTACCGCTTCGGTTCCCAATCCGTCGCTGGCCAAGGCACTGCCGACGCCAACGGCGCCGAAGCGGCCGACGCTTCCACCATCTTCACCAACCCGGCCGGCCTGACCCGGCTGGACGGCACCCAGGTTTCCGGCGGCATCACCGCCGTGGTACCGCACTCCACCTATGCCGATGCCGGCTCCAAGCGCTTCACCGGCACCTCGACCGGCGGCGTGACCAGCCTGGACGACTATGCGCCGGACGTGGTGGCGGCACCGTCGCTGTACTTCTCCAAGAAGCTGAACGACCGCTGGACCGTCGGCCTGGGCACCTTCGTGCCCTACGGCGCCAAGCTGGACTATGACTACAACTGGTCCGGCCGTTACGCGCTGACCAATATCGACCTGAAGACCGTCGCCATCAACCCATCCGTCGGCTTCAAGCTGGACGAGCGCCATTCCTTCGGTTTCGGCCTGGATGCGCAATTCATGAAGGCCAAGCTGGGCCAGGGCGTGGACGTGCCGGGTTCGATCCAGGCACTGGCCGCTTTCCCTGAGCGCCGCGCCGCGCTGCTGCAGCAGATCGTCGCCCTGGGCGGCAACCCAGCCGCGCTGGCCACCATCAAGGATGGCCATGCCGAGATGGAAGGCAAGGATTGGGGCTATGGCTTCAACCTGGGCTACCTGTTCAACCTGACCCAGGACACCCGTTTCGGCGTGTCCTACCGTTCCTCGATCCACCACAAGCTGCGTGGCGGCGCGGTGTGGGACTTCTCCACCGTGACCTCGGATGCCGTGGTCAACAAGGTGGTGCAGGCTTCCTCGCGCAAGGCCAATTCGCCAGTGCTGGTCGACGTCAAGACCCCTGAATCGCTGTCGCTGAACATGTTCAGCCAGATCGACGACAAGCTGGCCCTGATGGGCGACGTGACCTGGTCGCGCCATTCGCGCATGAAAGACCTGCACATCGAATTCCTGGGTACCGGCGAAGGCGATGAAGTGATCCGCCAGCAGTGGAAGAACACCCTGCGCGCAGCGCTGGGCATGAACTACAAGCTGAACGGCAACTGGCTGCTGCGTGCCGGCGTGGCGATCGACGAAACCCCGGTGGACAACGCGACCCTGCGCCACCCGGCCCTGCCGGATTCGGACCGCAAGCAACTGTCCTTCGGCGCCAACTGGAAGCTGTCGAACAATTCCTCGATCGACCTGGCCTACAGCTACTTGAAGTTCGACGATGCGTCGACCACTTACAAGAACAACTGCAGCCCGCTGCACCCGGCTGGCACCTGCACCGGCAACGGCGAAACCACCGTCGGCACCTGGCAGACCCACCTGTCGCTGGTCGGCGTGTCGTACAACTACAAGTTCTAAGGTGTAGGGGTCTGACCCTATGGGTCAGACCCCGATTTGCCGGCTTTAGCGTCCCGCTACCTAAAACCGGTAAACCCGGGTCAGACCCAAGGGTCAGACCCGCTTACGGCGGCGCAGGCCGGCCATCGCGGCCAGGCCGATACCAAACAGCGCCAGCATCCCAGGCTCAGGCACCGCACTGGCGGTGACACCCAGCGTCCCGCTGACCATGCCAGTCGCATCGTAATTGCCGGCTTCAAACCGGAATCCCCAAGTCTCGCCCGCGTGCAGGTTGACGGTCGCCGTCAGCTTTTCATGGCTCGCCCAGTTATTGGACGACAGCAGTACCGAGCCGCTATCGTCGAATAGGTACATGCGGGTGTACGCCATATACCAGGAAGCAAACGAAGACCAGTCCAGTTCCAGGTTCAGCTCGCCGTCCTTGACCGCAACGGTGCTGAAGCGGTAATCCTGGAGCTGCACACCGTAATAGCCTGGCGAGGTGTAGTTGTACTTCAGCTCGTCGCCGTTGGCGGTGGCGACGCTGACGGCGTTGCCGCCATACATATCGCCGGTGTGCGAAATGGTCCAGGCTTGGCCGAGCGGGCCGGCTGCTGCGACGAACGGTGCGGATGCCAGGACCAAGGCGGCGGCGATGCGGTGCAATTGCATATTGTAACTCCCCTAGTTGATTGCAAATTGTGGATGCCAGGGCGTTAAAGCAATTGCCATGCCAGAAACATAAGTATCTGATATACAAGTATCTTTATTGGAAGGAAAATTTGTTAACAGTTAAAGTGTAAAATTTAACGACATGGACTGGTTAAAGAAGGCGACGCCGACGCGCAGCGCCGGCGCGCACTTCAGCGGTCCGGTTGCCGGCCGGTGGATGGGGTCGATGTGCCGGGCGTGGCAGCGGGGCTGGCCGCAGGCGTGGCGCCGCTGGTGGGGGCAGTCGGTTGCGTGCCCTGGGTGGCGGCGGAGCCGCCGCTGGCGCCCGTGCCGGAATTGCCGGCCCCGGCGGCGGGACCCGTACCGGGTTCGCTGACACCGGCCGCCGCCCCGGTGCCGGTGCCCGGTGGCGAAGGCAGGGCGGCCGCCGGGGCGGGCGCGGTGCCGGTGCCGCCCGTGTCCGGTGTGGTGGTGGGCGAGGTGCCGGTGGGCGGATTGCCGGGGCTCTCCGCATCATGTTTGCTGCAAGCCGGCAAGGCGGCTGCCAGCAGGGCGCCCAAGATCAGGGCGCCAGCGCTGCGAGTGGTCTGCATGGCAGTGCCTCCCGCTCAATAAGTCCGCGGCCGGTCGCGCTGCGGTTCCTTGTTGTCGGTGCGGTCAGGCGCGGTCGACGATGGCTGGCCGGCACCGGTCGTGCCCTCCGTACCGCTGGTGCCCGAGGTGCCGCCAGCCGGTGGCGTGGTGGTGTCCGGCGGCGGGGTGGGGGTGTCCGAAGGCGGCGTGGCCGGTGTCACGGGCGCCGTGTCGGGTGTGACGGGCGTCGTGGCCGGCGCCGTGGTGTCCGGCTGGGTCACGGGCGCCGGCGTCTGGTCTTCGGTCCGGTCCTTGCAGCCAGCCAGGCCGCCGGCCAGCAGGGCGCCCAGCAGCAGGGCGCAGGCTTTGTTTACGGTATTCATTGGATTTCCTTTCCTTGGGGTTGAATGGTGGTCGCGTGGTCGGCAGCGATGGCCAGGCCGTCCCCGGCCAAACCCAGCGATTCCTGGTACCAGGTACGCACCATCCGCAGATGGTCGCGCTCCTGCGCCAGGGCAATGCTGCCTAATTGGGCCAGCTCGGGCTGGTCTTGGGTTTCCGCCAGGGCGATCAGGGCCTCCCAGCCCGCCTGGTCGGACAGTTCTGCGATGAGGATGGCGTGCAGCGCCTGGCCAAGTGAAGTCCGCGGGTCGCTCAGTACCTGGACCAGCCCGGCCGCTTCGACGCCGGCCAGGTCCGCGCTCGGGGTCTGGCAGGTGGGGTCGCCCCCCAGTTGCTCGATCGCTTGCGCCACCTGGATGAAGTGGCGCGCTTCATCGTCGCGGATCCGCCGCACCGATGCCTCGTCGATACTGGTGTCGCCGCTGCCCAAAGCCTGGCACTTCGCCAGCAGCGCATCGTACAGCCGCGTGCCGGTGCGCTCGAAGGCCAGGCGCTCGGCCAGTTTGTCCAGCAGGATCTGCGGCTGGTTGCCCATCAGGACGGCGGCGCCGGCTTGCAGCGCGCCCGACATCGTGGCCGGCAGCGGCACCGAGCCCAGCGTGTGCCCGCGCGCGGCATAGTCGGCGCGCGTGGTGCCCAGCGCGTCCGTGTCCGCGTTGGCCTTGGGCAGCGGGCCCTGGTATTGCTGCATCGCCCTGCTGTCGAGCGGCGACATTTGCAGGCCGGTACGGTTCATACCCAACTTTTGTTCCGACATGGTGTCCCCTTTCAATGCAAGCGCGCCGGCATGCGGTTCAACTCGGTGCCCGGCACCCAGACATAGCCCTGCGCCACCGTGTTGGTGGGCGAGCCTTCGCTGTTCATATGGTCGCGGTAATCCTGCGACAGCCGGCTGTCCTGCTCCGGCGGCACGATCTGCGTGCCGTTGGCGCGCAGCTGGACTTCCTGTTCCAGGGTGCGGCGCACGAACTCGCGCTGGCTCTGGAAATCGATCGGCTCCGGCAAGCTGGCCGGCAGCACTTCGGCGGGATCGCGCCGCTCGATGTCCTTGAACAGGCGCTCGACCAGATGGAAGTGGCCCAATTCGTATTCGAGGAAGCGGGCCCAGATCGCGCGCACGTGTTCATTGCTCTCCTGCTGCAGGCAACTGTAATAGTTGTAGACCTCGTTCGCTTCATGCAGCAGCCATTGCTCGAGCCAGGTTTCGGCCGCATCCATCAGCGAGGAATACTGGGTCACGTGCTGCTCCTCGATGGAGGCAATCTCCGCGTACAGCTGGCGCGCCACCGGATCGGCGAACAGCGGGCCGATATTCATGTAGTAATCATGGGTCTGGAATTCGCTGCCGACCAGCGTCAGCACATGCAGCTTGCTCAGCGGATGGGCCGTTTGCCGCGCATAGGGCGTGCGCAGGTCGTCTTCCGGGGCGCGGTGCTCGACGGCCGTCGGGCGGCCCGGCAGGATATCGGTATAGCACTGCAGGATATTGTTGGCGTCCTTGCCTTCCAGCCGGTCCAGCAGGGCGGCATAGCGGTACAGATGGTCGAAGTCTTCCAGCAGGCCGAAGCGGTAGACCTGGGCCAGGTACGGATCGGGTTCGGCCTGCGCCAATGCCGCCGTGACCTCGATCGCCACCTGTTCGTAGGCGATGGTGGTTTCCAGCGGCGAGTGGTCGGCGCCCAGCAGCCAGTTGACCATGGTGGCCTGGTGCTGTTCGCAGCGCCGCACCTGTGCCAGCGGCAGGCGCAGTGCCTGGTTGACGCGGGCGGCCGCATGGCTGAAGCGCAACGCTTCCGTCTCGATACCGTTCATCAGGATGATGCGCACCCGGGTGTAGGCGTCATCGTCCAGTTTGCTGATCGGCGGCTGCACCAGCTCGCGCCACGTGAAGCGCTGGCGTTCCGGGGCAATGCCGGTCGAATCGTAAAGGGAAAATGCCATCGTAATTCCTCTCAATCGGTTGAGGTGGACTGGCCCGCGCGGGCGGCCCTTGGCGAGGGCGGCGGCGGCTCAGGCCGCGGCCAGCACGCGCAGCAGGGCCGGCACTTCGGCGGCGATTTCGCGCGACAGGTAGCCCAGGGGCCCGCAGCGCAGCGCCAGTTGTTCGCCGGCCGCCCCGTGCAGCACCACGCCCCAGGCCGCAGCCTGTTCCAGCGTGGCGCCACGGGCCAGCAGCCCGGCGATGATGCCGGCCAGGACGTCGCCCGAACCGGAAATGGCCAGGCCGGCATTGCCGCCCTGGTGTTGCCACAGCGTGCCGTCGGGCATCGCTAGCACCGTGGTGGCGCCTTTCAGCGCGACCACGGCATTCCAGCGGCGGGCGGCAGCCAGCGCGGCGTGATGCGGATCCTGTTCAATATCGCTGCGCGCGACCCCGGTCAGGCGGGCCAGCTCGCCGGCATGCGGCGTCATCAGCACCGGTTGCGGGAAACGGAACTGGTCCCAGTCGACCGCTTCATCCAGCAAGTGCGGCTCGCTGCTGGGACGCGCGGCGAACAGCGCCTCCGCGTCGAGCACGGTGGGGGTACCCTGGAAGCGCTGCAGCAAGCTGTGCACGAGCTCCACGCAAGCGGCTTCATCCTGCATGCCCGGCCCGATCAGCAGTGCGTCGGCCTTGTCCGCCAATTCGCCCAGGCGGCGTGCGCTATCGGCTTGGAAGCCATGTGCCGCCGTTTCGCCCAGGCCGATCACGCGCGCACCGGGCAAGGTGGCGCCCACCTGCGGCGCGACGCTTGCCGCCGTAGCAATGCACAGCTTGCCGGCGCCGGCGCGCAAGGAAGCTTCGCCGGCCAGGATGGCCGCGCCCGGCATTTCCGCCGAGCCCGCCACCACCAGCACATGGCCGCGCACTTCCTTGTCGCCGTCGAAGCCGGGTTGCGGCAAGGGCCAGCGGCGCAGCAGCGCGGGATTCAGGTCGATGGGGGCGGGATCGCTCATGGCTTCGGCGCGGCCGGGATGTCCGGCTTGTCGGTGATCGGCGTGCCGCTATCCTTCAGCGGGGCGACGAAGTTTTCCAGTTCCAGGACCAGTTTGCCGCGCTTGCCCGCTTGCGGGTCGTACTGGTAGGACGTGACGCCGCAGTTGGGCACGTCGGCGGCGCGGTCGATGCCCAGGATCGCTTCCTCGTCGAGCCGCTCGAACAGGTAGCGGAAGCAATTGACGATGACCTGGTGGCCGACGATCAGCACGCGCTCGCGGCGGTATTCGCGGGTGATGGTGTCGAGCACGCTGCGCAGGCGCAGAATCACGTCGCACCAGCTCTCGCCGCCGGGCGGGCGGAAATAGAACTTGCCGACGTGTTTGCGCTGCTCTGCCAGTTCCGGAAATTTTTCCGCGATGCCGAACACCGTCAAGCGGTCGGTGACGCCGAACTCCTTTTCGCGCAAGCGCTCATCGGCCACCACGGCCAGCATGTCTTCCGGCCCCAGGCATTGCAGTACGGCCTGGGCCGTGGCGCGCGCGCGCAGGTAAGGCGAGTACAACACGACATTGGGCTGCTGGCCGGGCGGCATGGTGGCGAACCATTGCGCCAGCGCATCGGCTTGGCGTTTGCCCAGTTCGGACAAGGGGACGTCGACATCGCGCTCGGCGATATCGATCAGCAACTCATTGGCAGCCGTCGCTGCGTCGCGCGCCACGTTGCCGGCACTCTGGCCATGGCGCACGAGCCAGATCTGTTGCGGCCATTTTTGCTCCATCGCATACCTTTCGGTCGATAGCCAAAAACGTATGGTATGCGATGCGCCGACAGCGCGGCACACAGGAAGGAGCAGGGGCCGGGCCCCCGCCAGGAAAACCGGTCAACCGGTGTCAGGCCCACAGGGCCTGACACCCTCTATGGGTTCCAGCCGGCGCCGTTGTTGTAGGCGGCAAAGACTTGCGCGCGGCTGGCGAAGCCCGCGGCAACATCGCTGGCGCTGAGCTGGTAGCCGCCCACGCGAGTCGCCAGGTTGAGCGGATTGCCGAGCAAGTCAGTGCTGCCGTATTCGCGCCAGCCGCTGGCCGCGTTCGCAACCGCCGGGTTGGGCGCCGGCTGGCCATTCACCCCGGCCCCGGCCCAGCCGACGGCCGCGATATGGCTATCCATCTGGCAATTGATGAAGGCAATGTTGTCCCACACCGTGGCGCTGCCGGAACTGCGCGCGAGATAGGTGGCGCCATTCGGCACGTCACCGTGCGCCGGGCCCGGCCCTGGGCCGTGCGTCAGCCGGCTGTTCAGGAACACATAGCCCTTGTCGGTGGCGGCAGGCACGCGCGCTTGCAGCACATAGCCGCCGCTGCTGGCGTTGGCGGTGTCGCCCACCGAGCGGATCTCGCTTTCCTCGAACAGGGCGGCGCGGCTGCCGCCCCAGATGAAGTCGACGTTGCCCGCCACCAGCGTGCGGTAGAACCACGACCAGCCCTTCAGGTTCAGCGTGTCCTGCTCGCTGTAGAAGGCGGCATCACGCGCGATCAGCCGTCCGCCGTCGTTGTTGAAGTAGAGCGTTTCCGCTTGCGCCGAGATATTCGATGCGCGCAGGGTGGTGTTGCGCAAGGTTAGCGTATCGAGCACCAGCATGTCCGCGGCTTCCACCAGCATCACCGCGCGCCCGCCGGCTGGCGAGGCGCTGGTGCCGGGGGGCTGGCTGGCGCCGGTGCCGGGGTTCAGGGTGTCGTAGTTGGTGTACTGGATCACGGTACCGTCACGGCTATCGCCGCGCAGGGTCACGTTGTCCTTGCCGCGCAAGAACAGCAGCTCGTTGTACGTGCCATTGCGGATGGCGACCGTGGCCGGCGTGGCCTTGTCCACGTTCTGCATGAGGAAGTTGAGCGCGCCCTGCACGGTGGCGAAATCGCTGCCGGCATCGGCACCGACCACCAAGTTCGGCCCCACCGGCGCCGCAGCCTTGGTGGTGAAGGACCAGTTACCCAGCTTGCCGATCCCGACGAAGGGCACGCCGCCCAGCGTCGTGCCATTGAATACGCCATTGGCGATCGCGACATAGTACTCGGTGCCGTATGCCAGCTTGCCGGTATGCGGTTTGATGGTGACGACCTTGCCGTTGATCGAAATCGGATTGGTATTGACCTTGCGCACGGCAGCCTGGCCCGGGTAGCCCAGTTCATCCGTCTCGCCGGACAGCTTGATGACATCCACCAGCGCATCGTCCATCTTGCGGAAGATGCGGATGGTGCCGCTTGCGCCCAGCGTTGGCGTGCCGTCGAACTCCAGGCGCAGCGAGGCATCGATGGCGGCTTCCGTGCTGCTGCCAGCCGGCAGGGCCTTGCCTTCCAGGGTGTACGTCTGAGTCGGCTGCACGAACTGGGCGCCGATGGTGGCGGTGATCAGGCGCAGCAGGCTGGGGTCGCTGTCGCTGGCCACGCGCACGGTGGCATTGCCGGCGCCGACCGGCGTCAGCACCAGGGAATTGCCGCTGATGCCTACCGCCAGCACCGCCGGGTTGCTGGAGCTGGCGGTGAAACTGTCGGCGGTGCCGTCCGGCTTGACGGCGGTCACCGCCAATTGCAGCGGCGTGTCGCCCGCTTCAGCGTTATATGTGGTGGTGGCGGGACTCAGGGTCAGCTGCGAAGGCTTCAGTTTCGGGTCGCCGATGCGCACGTCGTCGATCTGGAACGATTTGTTGGCGGTGTACAGGCCGACCAGGCCGCGCGCGCTGAAGCTGCTGTCGGTGACGGCACCGAGCGATTCACCGTCGAGGTAGACGGTCAGCGTGCTGCCGATCATTTCAAAGCGCACGGTATAGAACACCGAATCCATATTGATCGGCTTGCGCACTTGCTTGGGCCGGGTCAGCGCGCCATTCAGCATCCTGGCGATTTCCACCTGGGTGCTGGTGTTCGCGTTCTGCACGTTCAAGCCGGCGCCATACCAATTGGCGGCGTTGCTGTAGCGCGTGACCAGGTACAGCAGCTTGTTGCCGGTGGTGCTGTTGGTCATCGGCTTGATGCGCGCTTCGACGAAGTAGTCGCCGTTCGGCACATTGGCCATGGCGGCGGGCTTCAGCAGTGCCAGCACGCCACCCGTGGTGGCGGCGGTGTACTGCATCAGCATATTGCTGGCGCCGATCGCTTCCGGCTTCACGCTGAAGCTGCCGTTCGGGCCGGCCACCGGCAGCAAGTCCCAGTTGGCGGAAGTGCCGGACTGGAAGTCGTCGCAGAAATACAGGCCGCTGGGCGGGCAGGCCAGCGTCAGGATCGGCGCGCTGCTGGTGTCGCCCGTGCCGCTGATGCTGGTGGACAGCTTGCCGGCGCCCGCTTGCGCCAGGGCGTTGGCCTTGACCAGCATGGTCGGGCGCACGCTGTAGGCGTAAGGCGGGGTCCAGGTGACGTTGCTGCTGATGGTGCAGCCGCCCAGTAGGGTGCCGTTCAGCAGCGAGCCGCTATCCTTGAAGGTGCCGGTGGCGGCGCCGCCAGGATTGATCACGACGTTGCTGCATCCCAGCGCCCCGGCGATTTCGAACACGTTCGACTGCGACAGGATCTTCGAGTTGTAGCCGGCACCGATGCTGTACTGGTTCGCATAGACGGCGGCGCTGCGGTTGCCGGTGAAGTAGTTGTTGAACAGGTGTACCTGGCCGTAGCGCACGCGCGGGGCGCGGCTGGATACGTTGCGGAACACGTTATTGCTGAAGGTGACGCGCAATTTGCCTTCGTCGGCGGTAGCGCCGTCGCCGGAGCCCACCAGGTTGTTCTTGTGGTGTTCGCCGAACACGTTGTACGACACCGTCACATAATCGGAAGCGTTGGTGATGTCCACCGCACCATCGTGGCACTGTTTCAGTACGCCGTTCTCGGTGGACAGCAAGTTGTCCGTCACCGGTACGTCGGTGAAGGTATTGTGGTCGATCCAGACGTGGTCGGAGCCGGAAACGCCAATCGCGTCATAGGCCGCGTTCCACGCACCGTTGGCGCCATCGGTCGGATCGAAGATGGGACCGACGTCGCAAGGCGCGACGATCTTCAGGTTGCGGATGATGATCTGCGACACACCGACCAGCTGGATGTGGCCATTGATGATGCCCGCGCCGGGGCCCGCGCCAACCAGGCTGGTATTGCTCTTGAGGCGGATCGCGCCGCGGATGGCCTGGTCGCCGGTGTTTGCGTACGGTACCCCTTCGGTCATGTCGATGGTGCCGGTGACCTTGATGATCTTGGGATTGGTGCCGCCATTATTGATGGCGGCCACCAGTTGCGCGCGGTTGGTGACGCTGTATATTTGCGAGGCGATGGCGGCCGAACCGCCGACAGTGCCGCCGGCCTGGCTTGCCCAGCCATCGGCCGGGGCAACCGCGCGGGCCGGTTCGGCGGCCGCATGGCGCGGCAATGCGAGGGCGAGCGCGCTGTACAGCGTGAGGCGAAGCGCAAGGCGGAGCGCGGCCCTGAAACCTGTGAGTTCCATATGATTCTCCTTGGGGGAAGTGGGGCGTCGTCAGCTGCTGCGTGCGCGGCGGCGGCTGGCTGCCAGTGCCGCAAAGCCGCCAAGCATCAGGGCGGCGCTGCCGGGGACCGGGACGGCGCTGGCATCGACTTGCGCAGTGATGCTGGCAAATTCGCCCCAGGTGGTGCCGGTCAGGTCGATGTCGATCGACCTTCCGTCGGCACCCAGCGACAGCACGGGCAGGCCGCCGATGCCGCTGCCATCGAGCAGCTTGAAGGCCGTCAGCGGCGCGGTCAGCGTGTTGCCGAAGTCGAAGTGGAACTGGTAGCTGCCCGGCGCCACGCTGCCGTTGGCGATGATCGTCAGCAGGCCGCTGGCATCGAAGTCGAAGCCGAATACCGCGTCGGCACTGAGCAATTCGATTCCGCTGGCAGTCGGGTCGAGGGCGGTGGTGTTGGATCCCGGTTCCATCTGGAACAGGTGGTCAAGGCCGACCATGGCGTCGGCCGAGCCATTGTAAGTCGCCGTGATGACGGCATTCTGCAATGGCATGGGTGCTGCGTGGGCAATTCCGGTGGCAAATGCGGCGGCCACCAACGTCTCCATTATGGTTTTTTTCATCGCTGTGTGCTCCGGTGGGGCTGAGAGGGCGTGCCAATCTGGCGCTATCAATCTTATATTGGCCTGACCAATAGATCAATCAATCAGGCCAAAACTGATGCGGTCAGACCACGTTGCCCCGAGGAACTATCGATGGCTATAAGGCGCCCCGCCCAGTGAACCGCGTGCGGTTGGCCGCGATCTGGGCCTGTTCCGGTGCCGTCAACGGGAGCCTGGTCCGGAATATCTCCCAGCCCTGGCTGATGCTGCCGCCGGGCGGGCTGAGATCAGAGCCGTACAGGATGCGATCGATCCCGACCCGCCGGATGCGTTGGACAATCAGCTGCGCTTCGTCGGCCGTGGTTGCTTCGGTGACGTTGGTCGCCACATCAAAATAGAGGTTGCGCATGCGCGGATCCTTGCGTTCCGCTGCGTCCGCGAATACCGCCATCACGTCGTCATTCTGAGCCGGATAGCCGGGGCCGGAGGCGCCCAGGTGCGCTACGACGATTTCAACGTCGGGCGACACCGGCACCACCTTGTCCAGGAAAATCCGCGCATCCTCCGCACCGTAATTGCCGCCGCCACGGGCCCGCATGTGTGCGAGGACTGGCGCTTTCTGGCGTTGCGCCAGCCCGAATATCGCCTGCACCAGCGCCAGATGGGCCGGATCGCGCAGGCTAAGGCCGCTGTTGCCGAGGTGGAGCTTGATGCCGGCCATGCCGGGAAGTTTGAGGCATCGCTCAAGCTCGGTCACTGCCGCCGCGCGATGCGGATTGGCGCTGCAGAAGCCGATAAGGCGGGTAGGGTGCTTCGCCACCTCGGCGGCAGTCCAATCGTTCTGCTCCCGCGTCAGCCGGTCGGGATCGTTCAAGCCCTTACGCTCGTCGGCGAAGCTGTAGCCCACCGACAGCACCACAGCGCGTTCGATGCCCGCAGCATCCAGTTCGCGCACCAATGCCGCCCCGTCCCGCTCGGGAAGTTTGACGATCGGTGCGAAAGCAGGGCTGACCAAGTGCTGGTGATAGTCAACCAGCGGCGCAGTGCGTGGGCGTTCATGGGGGCTGCCGCAGAATTCTGCGCGCTTGCCGGGTACACGCAGCACCTGGTCGACGTAGTAGGTGAGGGCTGCTTCGGTATATTTTTTGTCCGGATGCATCGCGACGAAAGGCGCTCCCTCCTGCATCCAGATGGCCACGCAGCTTGCGGTCGATTGCGTTCCTTCAGCGCAGGTGGTGAAAGCATCGAAGGCACGGCGGTAGTTGGTGAACGTGACATGACCCATCGGCAAACCATGACCTGGCACCAAGGTCCGGAAATCGAGACGGTCGATTTCGGCCAATGCGTGCCGCCAGCCCTCTGCGCAGCCCGTATCGAAGAACGGCAGCGGCACCACCACCAGGTCGCCAACGAAGACTGTTTTGCTGGCCGGATCGTGCACCCACACATCGCCCTCGGTCGCCGCATGTCTTGCAAGATGCAGTTGCAGTTCGCGCTCGCCCAGCCTGATCGACATCGGACCTTTGACCGGCTGGTCGGGGATCAAATTGGCAGGGTCGTTAACCGCGTTCAGGTACAGGCGCGTATCGGTCTTGCGGAATTCCGGCACGCTTGGATCGTCCAGCCTGGCCTTGGCTTTGTCGACGTTCCGGATCAGGAAGCCTTTCAATGCCCCCTCCACGGCAGTACTCGTGTACAGCTTGGCCCCTGGGTAAGCGGAACGAATGCGCGCATTGCCGGTCGCATGGTCCAGATGCCAATGCGTATTGATGATGGCGGTGATCGGCTTATTCCGCGCTTTGGCCACCGCGATGATCTTGTCGGTATGTTCGGGATGACGGCCGGTATCGATAACCAGCATTTCCTTCGGCCCCTCGAACACGATCGAGTTACCATCCGGCTGCATTTCCTCCGGCACTTTACCTTCGATAAAAGTGTAGGGTGCTGGCGCTGCAGATGCTGCAAACGCCGCGCCCAACCCAAAAAACAGTGCCAGAGTGGCGATCGATGGCATTCCAGTATTCTCCTTTAAGCATCAGCGAGTTGGAGGCGTCCAACGCGTGGCGCTGCCATATTCCCAATCCCATGGCATGCCAGTCGCGCCCAGGATGAAGTCAACCAGATAGGGAATTGCCGGCTCCGCACGCAAGTCGTTACCAAGTATAAGCACGCAGCGCCGGCGCGCTTCAAGACAGGCAGCCATGTTGCCGGTCGAATCGTTGTGGCCACCCTTGAAGAAGCCATGACCTTCCGGGCCATCGACGACGATGACGCCAAGGCCGGCAGCCAAACCTTTCTTTCGCTGCGCGGGCGGGGCATCCGCCTGCAAGATGGGGAACTGGGTTGGACTGTGGATTGGGAGATGAGGATGCGAGAAATCCTCGCGGGCTTCTGCCGAGAGAAGATCTCCCCGGCTGATGGCCGCAACAAGGCGTGCCATGTCCGCGATCGTCGTATCCATCGACCCGGCCGCACGTACTTTGCTGCGGTCATCATGCGGAACCGACTTGCCCTCAGCCGTCCACCCGTCTGCCACACGCCCCGCAAAGTCGTCCCGCCATATCAGGCTGGTGTCATACATGCCGAGCGGTTGGAATATCCGCGTCCGCATTTCCTTGCCCACATCCAGGCCGAGGCCTTTCTCCAGTACGAACTGCAGGAGAATGATGCCGTCACCCGAGTAGGAGTAGCGGCTTCCCGGGTCGAAATGGAAGCGCAGTTTCCCATCCGGCTCAAGGAAGCCGAAATTTGAAAAGCCGGAAGCGTGGGTCAGCAGGATCCGCGGTGTCAGCGCCTTCCAGCGATCATCTCCTGCAAGGTCGCTCCAGCGCGCGTAACGCTTTTCCATGTCTGCACCGGTATATGCGGGCAAGGGCTGCGGAAGGTATTCGCTGATCGGCCGGTCGAGATCCAGGATGTCCTCGTCC
Organism: uncultured Oxalobacteraceae bacterium; assembly: GCA_965650885.1. Lineage (GTDB taxonomy): Bacteria > Pseudomonadota > Gammaproteobacteria > Burkholderiales > Burkholderiaceae_D > Rugamonas. The sequence goes on along the minus strand of CBFGQI010000004.1, from coordinate 76,699 downwards.
ACGAGCTGCAGGACCATGTAAGCGAAAGCCATCTTGGTCAACGACGCGCCATACATGATGCTGTCGTTCTCCAAGGGCGCGCCAGCGGCATTGCGATGTCCATAAACGCCCACCTGCGAGACCTGGCCGTCGTCGACAACCGCGAGGGCGAAGCCTTTCGCGCCGGTGTCCTGCATCATGAGGCGTACCACGTTATCGACTTCTGTTTGGGATGGCAGGGATGTGCGTTGATGCCGATTGGATGCGCAGCCGCACATTAGAACGCAGCAAAGGGATATAGCGATGCAGTGTTTCATCATGAGTTCCTTCGTAATCAAACTGCGGCACTGTCATGCGACCAATGAATCGGGCGCAACGCGAATCACTCTACAAGTGTCAAATGACATCAAGGTCACCGTCAACGAAATCGTCATCCTCAGGGTCCGCGTTGTTCGATCAATGCATACCCGGAGAGCTCGATGGCGCTATTCACATGCTGCTCAACGTGCGACGTAAGGGATGGCCCACTGCGGGACGCCCCCTTGCAGGAGATGTTAGCCGCCATTCCGGTACTGCTCCAATGCCAGGAGGAGACTTGTACGATGTTCTTTAGCGATGGTTTGCCACGGCAAGGAACAGATGGCGCCCTCAAGCGCCCAAAGCAAGTTAAGCGTGACCGAAGGCTGGAATTTCTTGATCTTGGCGAAGGCTCGAACCGACCCAAGCTCGCGCAGCTCACGCAATGACATGATGCCGGACGAAACAAGAGCTTGAGCGGACTTCGGTCCAAGGTTGGCTAGCGTCGCTAGCTCGGCGGCAGCGAGAGCTTGGGCCGAATGCTCAGGGTTTGAAGAGTGCTGTCGATTTCCGCGATTCTTCGCTGGTCTGGGCACTGTCGTGTGTGGTTTGACTGACATACGTTCTGAAATCGCTTGGTAGGCGGCTAACGCGTGCTATTACCGGCCGCTTGGGCGCAGCGCGCAAGCGGTCCGGTTGATCGGATGGCTAGGATCGGCGTGCACAATCCCGTTTCCTCAACCACGCAGCGTACACGATGCCACCGGCCGCTCCACCGCCAGCCGCTCCAGCGGATCCACCGATAACGAACGCGCCCAATTGCCTTCATTTTCATTTTTTAATGTGCAGGCTGTGCGGCTGGCCGCCAGCGGATTAATCAATGAACTGCGCCGTGTCCGGCCAGTCCGAACGAGCGCCGGGTTGGACCGGGCGCATGAACTTGCCACGAACCGAGCCACGGACGGGGGCACCGTGAAACCGGCTGCGGCACCAACCTGCGTGCGAGCCTAGTAGAGCGAACTCGCCTGCCGTAGAGGAAGCTCTTCATCATAGGCATTTCCGTCAATTGCGTCGTTGGTGAGGGACGCGAGCATCTGCCCGGCACTCGGCACCTTAGATTTTCCGGCAATTTGATCTGCGGACCAAAGCGAAGAGCGGAGAAGTGCCCTCCCGCATTGAAAGAAAACGGCCTGAACGGAGACTTCGACGATGCATTTAGGTTGCTGGCCTTGCATTGAGAACTCGGTCAGCAAGGTCGGATCAATGCAAATCTTAGCGGTTCCAGTGACACGTAGCGTCTCACGAACGCCCGGAACAAAAAAAATCAACGACACACGCGGGTCGTACAAGATGTTCCGTAGACTATCAATGCGATTGTTGCCTCGTCGTTCCGGGAGCAGGATGGTGTTCTCATCCCGAATTCGGACCAATGGTGCAGGATCACCACGGGGAGAGGTGTCCATCCCGCTTGGACCTGTTGTAGCCAGTACGGCGAATGGCGACTTTTCGATCCATGCCCGGTATGTCGGATGGAGCGTTGATACCTCCTTTCGCAAGGACGCATCTCCAACTCGGTCATACAACGACTCGAGGTCTTCAATTGTTTGGACGTACTTCATGGGTGGTCTGGTGGGGTAATGTAGGCAAGCTTAAGCATCTGAGGCTCAACGTTCTAACTCAGCCGCAGGCGTCGGCTGGAATGTCTGGTTGGGCAATTTAGTCAGTGACTTGCTTTGCCAGATAAACGCAGACGTGCCAAGGACGAAGCCTAGGAAAAGCGATTGGGCCTGAAGCGGCGCGAAACTTGCGAATGGAATTCCTAAGCCGTAACTCGCATATGAGTTGATAGAAACGTCCGCGCACATGATGGCCATCGTTAGCAATATCCCTGCATTCCGGCGTTTCCATAGCAGCAGAACCGCTGTGAAGTCGAACACAGCCAGCAAGGTCCAGAAAAGGTTGATTGGAAAAGGCACGTAGTCATAAGGAAAAAAGCCGCCTCGGACGATGTCAATTAGGTGCGTGCTCCCTCCTGCTGCGAGGCATAACGAGAGCAAGATAAGAATCGCGCGATCCAAAGCTGTCATGAGAAAGTTGAAGATTATTGAAAAATAGCCCAACGTTTGGCAAGAGTGGCACGCGAAAGCACACGAAGTGCGCTGAAGCGTGTCCGCTCGATGAAGCGGTTAGGCATTCTGCTCATAACGCAGGGCTCCATCTACAAATACTTTTGCATCGTGATATGGGAGGATGAAATGGCCGCAATGTTCCGTAAATACCGCGATGGCTCTTTTTTCTTTGTTTACGATATAGAAGGCGTACCGGAACTCTACGAAGGATTCATCCATTAGCTCAATGCGCACCGAGGACATAGGAAAGGAGATCCAACTCTCGTTGCAACCTAGGACGACTTCCTTTGTACAGTTGAAGTGGGCAGCGAGATCATTCGACCATTCTTCTATGATTTGTCTCGCGAGTTTTGGTACTGGATACATTCTGCGACCTAACGTGGAGCTACCCGGCGCCGGAGCGCAGCGGAGGGAACCAAAAAGCGCAGCTTTTTGGCGTCCGGGTTGAGCGAAGGGTTATGCATAGATTTCTCGGAGGGCCAAGATGGTGTCCTTATACGCCTCGCCTACAAGGCCGAGATTTTGGTGGTAGCGAAACCCGGACATCTTTGCTTGCGCCGCGGCAAGGGCCAACGCTGCGTGCACTTTCGAATCAGAAACTTTGCGGAGGGCATGGAGAATCAAGCTCTTCGCAGCGTGCCATTTGAATTTATCGAGAGGGAACATCAGATCACTTTCACGCTCGTTTAGGACCTCAAGCGCGTCGTGATACTCGGACGAGATGCGTTGCGTTGCCACGAGGAACGGGTAATCAACGTACTTTGTGGTCTTGTGGTTGGGCCGTGCGCGTTCGATAGCCAGTATGTCTTTCATGGCCCCGATTGCGAGCTCGGTTTTCCCAAGGGCGAGGTATGCATCGGACTTCGCGCTTAAAGCGCGCACATCTTCAAAATTCCCCTTCTTCGTTTCGAAGTAGCGGTCGGCCAGTCGAAGAGCAACTGACGGAACGGTCTTGGCAATCGTGAGAGCTTGGATTACCAAATACTGATCGCGTTGCGAACGTGTGCGGGAAAGCCGGGCAAAAAATTCTTGCTCAGTCTTTTCATCCCACGCTGCTTGTCTAAACCAGTCGGTGGCCATAGCGCCTATGCATAACGTGCGAATTCAGTGGCGCCGCAAGGCGTCCACTGGAATGAATGGTTATGCGAATTAGCCCCAAAAGCAGCCATAGGGATCAGCCGAAACTTCGGCAATGAGTTCATCAAGATGGCGCGCCTGCGGAAGGGGCTCATAGCTATGCCATTTGAGATCTTGGCGCTGCCAAAATAGTTTCCAAACTTGCTGGGTTTTGACGAACGTGAACTTTGCTTTGGGAAGTTCATGGGTCTCACCGTTCCCTTGCCACACCGGGCGAATCTCAAATATTTCAACACTTTGGTTCGTAAGCCGGTAGGCGAGATCAAGTTCCGAACGGATGTGAGCCGGTGGCCGGCGCTTCGTGACGAATGCACCGACTACCTGTTCAATTTTCTTTTGCTCGAACTCACTTAGCATGGGCACTTCCGAAGGGCATAACGTTGGACGTAACCGGCCGCAGCATCGCGCAGCGATGCGAAGGTCCGGTTGACGGAATGGTTGGGCTTAGCGATCATCCAACCACTCCATGAATTCTGAGGCCACCTCAGGATCCAGTTCCAGAGATGCCTCCGCAAGAAGTTCGTTCCCTTTCGCTGCTGCCAGAGCAGCCATAGCACACTGAAGGAAATCTGAATCCCATTCGCGAGCACTCGCTGCCGCGATCAATCCAGGCAAACGAGCGAGCGAAGCGAAGTAGTCGGTTTCGAGATCGTCTGGGACTTCGATCTTTTGATTCTTGCGACAGACTTCGACCCACGCAGGAAAGTGGAAATAGTCGGAGCCTGCCTTTAAAGGCGAGCGCGAAAGCGCCTCAATAACATGTGGAACAGCGGCGAACGACGCAGAATATACATCCCCTTGATGTGCCAAGGAACTCCACAATGTGAACCAAGGTTCTTCCTCGCCCTGCGATAAAGGGAGCGTATCTAAACGGGCGAGCAACTTAGGCGTGTCCGAAGCCGGACCGTATGCATGGCGCAACTCACTCCAGCGTGGACTATTCAGCGAAAGCACAGGAACTCCTCATTCGGCCCAACGTGCAGAATAACCGGCGGCTGGCGCGCGCAGCGCGGAAGCCGTCCGGTTGATTGATTTGTTGGGCATAGCGTCAAGCCGTTTGGAAAATGCTCTTTGTCTCATAACAGCCAAAGCATACAAAGACATAGATCATGCCACAGTCGGCGAGGCAGTACTTGTCACCAATCGAGTCCAGTTGACCGTAAAAATCCATAGCCGTCCCACACGAACAAGTCGGTGTTTCATCGCCCCGGATCCAATCTGGGGCACCACCTAGCCGATGGCGTTTTCCCACCTCTCTCGGCGCCCATTGAAACCCAACGGCATCTTTGGCCTCTGGCGTATCAGGAGTCGGAACAAGTGGAATAGACGGGATGCGCATTCAGATGGCCCAACGTGGTGCTAACCGGCGGCTGGAGCGCGCAGCGCGTAAGCCGTCCGGTTGAGCTAGATGTTGGACACGCGCGTGAACTAGCCGCGAAAGCCAAGCCGACAGCGTGTCCGCGAATGCGCCCGCACGAACGCCAGCAAACCGCGCGTGTGGGCCCCTGCCACCAAACTGAGAACTGCCAGCGGCCCATACGCCAACACTGGCCGCGCTGGCGGATTTGCCAGCGGCCCAAGTGCCGAACGAAGTGATCGAAGTTTGAAACATGTTCACAGCGATGCCCAACGTAAATTAGACGTCATATTAACGATTTAGTAAATTTCATTATGACGCCTAATCCCAGCGTGATCAACAACGTGCATCGAATTGCTCAAGGCGTCTGGCATACACCCGCCTAATGACTTGGGCGAAAAATGCCAGGCGCTAGCTGGAGCGCTTCAATGGCAGTGGACCGGGCCCAGCCTATTGGCGCGAGCGAGCCACTAGTGCATCCAGCACCTGCAGGGTAGCCGGCATCACTTCGGCCACCGGTAGCTGGCTATTCGCCTTCATCACCATCCCAGGCTCGGTCACGTATTTGCCGTTGACAATAATGGTCGGCGTGCCGGTTACGCCGTAGCTGTCAGCGCTGCGCGCCAGATTCTTGAGACGTGCACCGACGCCGAACGAGTTGTAGGCTGACAGGAACTTCTCTTTGTCAATGCCATTGCGCACTGCCCATTCCAGGTTGTCGGCGTCGCTACGCAGGCGGCGGCGTTCCTGGTGCCAGGCTTGCAGGACCTTGTCATGCATCGTGTCCTGCAGTTGCAGGGCTTCCAGCGTGACGAACAGGCGCGCCTCGTAGTCGCGCGTGTCGCCGCTGGATAGGTGGATGCGGCGGAAGTTGACGCGCGATGCATTGTTCTTGACCCATGCGGCCAGCGGTGCTTCCACCGCATTGCATGCGGGGCAGTGATACATGAAGAACTCGATCACTTCGACCTTGCCGTCCACCTTTTGCGTCGGCTGTGCCTGGGGCAGGGTGCGGAATTCGGCGCCTTCCACCGGGTTGGATGGGGAGGCGATGGCCTTGCCGGTGCACATGGCAGCCAGCAGCAAGGATAGGGCGATACGGCGCATAAGGGCTCCTGATTATGCAGTGGTTTGGGAGTCGACCTGCAATTCCTGGTCGTTGGCGAAGGCCGCCATATTGGTTTCGCCCATGACGCGGCTGGTGACGGTGCCGGCGGTGATCGAGCCGCTGACGTTCAGCGCGGTGCGGCCCATGTCGATCAATGGTTCGATTGAAATCAGCAGGCCGGCCAGCGCCACCGGCAAATTCATCGAGGACAGTACGATCAGGGCGGCAAAGGTGGCGCCGCCGCCAACACCGGCCACGCCCACCGATCCGATGGTGATGATGGCCAGCAGCGGTGCAAGGAAGGAAACCGTGAAGGGATCGATGCCGACGGTCGGGGCGATCATCACGGCCAGCATGGCAGGATAGATGCCGGCGCAGCCGTTTTGCCCGATCGTGGCGCCGAAGGATGCTGCGAAGTTGGCGATGCCTTCCGGCGTGCCGAGGCGCTGGGTCTGGGTCTGCACGCTCATCGGAATGGAACCGGCGCTGGTGCGCGACGTGAAGGCGAAGGTCAGAACGGGCAGGATCTTCTTCGTATAACGCAGCGGATTGAGGCCACTGGCGCTCACCATCGCCAGGTGCACGCCGAACATCAGCAGCAGGGCGCAGTAGGAAGCCAGTACGAAGCCGATCAGGTTCAGGATGTCGGCGTAGCTGGAGCTGGATACCACCTGCGCCATCAGGGCGAACACGCCATAAGGCGTCAGGCGCAGCACCAGGGTTACCATGCGCATCACGATGGTGTGCGTTACGTGCACTGCGTGGTCGAAGGACGTGAAGTGGTCGGGCTTCTTCTCGGCGATGCCGATGGCTGCCACGCCGACAAAGACGGCAAACACCACCACGGCAATGGTCGACGTCTTGCGCGCTCCGGTCATGTCGAGGAAGGGATTGCTCGGGATGAAGGAGAGCAGCATGTTCGGCAGCGAGATCGATTGGGCGTCGGCCAGCTTGCCTTCCAGGTAGGCGCCGCGCGCCACTTCCGCCGCATTCGAGGCCAGGCCGACGGCGCTCAGGCCGAACAGCTTGGCCATCAGGATGCCGATTGCCGCGGCCACGGTGGTCGTCAGCATCAGCGTGCCGATGGTGAGGGCGCTGATCTTGCCCAGCGAGCTGGCATTGCGCAGCTTGAGGATGGCGGAGACGATGGACACCATAATCAGCGGCATCACGATCATCTGCAGCAGTTTGACGTAGCCGCTGCCGACGATGTCGAGGTACTGCCCGGTGAGTTTGACTTCAGGGCTGCCCGCGTCGTACAGCGCCTGCAGCCCGGCGCCCATCGCGATGCCCAGGCCCAGGGCGCTGAACACGCGCACGGTGAAGCTGGCATGGCGCTTCTGTTGCACGGCGAGGAAAATCATTACCAGGGCGGCGACAGCCAGGTTGAGGAGGACGAGCAGGTTCATTTGGGCGCGGGTATATTCTGGATCGACAGATTCTAATTGAATTGGTATAAGCTTGCCTAACTGCATCCAGGAGTTCCGGATTCACTACGGGGAGAGTAGCTTATGAGCAAACGATCCATGACGGTGGGAACCCGGCTGGCGCTGGGTTTCGGCTTGGTGCTGGCGCTGATGGCTGGCATTGCGGGCCTGGGCATCTACAGCATGCAGCATATCCACGACCAGCTGGAAAAAGTCGTGGAGCTCAATGTGGTCAAGCTGGCGCACGTGCAGGACATGTCGGAAGCGGTGCACGTCGTCGCGCGTGAAACGCGCACCATCGTGTTGTTGACGGATGATGCGGAGATGCTGCGCGAAGTGCCCAAGCTGCAGGCGGCATGGGCCCAGTATGACAAGGCACAGCAGGCACTGGACGCCTTGCCGAAGACCGCGGAAGGCAAGGCGATCCAGGCCCGCATCGATGCGCTGCGCCAGGAAGCACGGCCGCTGGCCGACCAGGTCCTGCAGTTGGCGTTGCAGCATAAGGACCAGGAGGCGGTTGCCCTGCTGCTGCAGAAGTCCGCCCCTGCCACGCAGCGCTGGCAGGATGCCATGGACGAAGATGTGCATCTGCAGCGCCGTCAAAACGATGAGGACGCGGCTGCGGCGGAAAAGGCCTACGGTACGGCCCGCAACCTGATGCTGGCAATGAGCGTCGTGGCGCTGGTGGTGGGCATTGCTGCAGCGGCGCTGATTGCGCGCCGGCTGCTGTGCCAACTCGGTGGCGAGCCCGAGGTCGCCGCCGAGATCGCCGGGCGCATCGCTGCCGGCGACCTGACGGTGGAGGTGGCCACCCGCAACGACGACCAGACCAGCATGATGCGGGCCATCGGCACCATGCGGGACAGCCTGCGGCGCATCGTGTCCGAAGTGCGGCAGGGAACGGAAACCATCAGTACGGCCGCCACCGAGATCGCGGTCGGCAATATGAATCTTTCGACGCGTACCGAGGAGCAGGCCAGCGCACTGGAGGAAACCGCTTCATCAATGGAGCAATTGACCAGTGCCATGCGCGAGAACGGCAGCCACGCGCGCCATGCCAACGAACTGGCGGCGGCGGCCAGTGCCGTGGCCCAACAGGGTGGGGCCGTGGTGGGGCAGGTGGTGCAGACCATGGGGGCGATCAGCGATTCCTCGCGCAAGATTTCAGACATCATCGGCGTCATCGACGGGATCGCGTTCCAGACCAATATCCTGGCCTTGAATGCGGCAGTGGAAGCGGCGCGTGCTGGCGAACAGGGGCGCGGTTTTGCGGTGGTGGCATCCGAGGTGCGCCAGCTGGCGCAGCGTTCGGCGGCGGCGGCCAAGGAAATCAAGGACTTGATCGTCAGGTCGGTGCAGCAGGTGGATCAGGGCAGCGTGCTGGTGGCGCGCGCGGGCAGCACCATGGATGAAGTGGTGGCGTCGGTGCAGCGGGCGGCCGCGATCATGCGCGAAATCACGGCTGCGGGCGAGGAGCAAGGCGCCGGGATCGAGCAGATCAACCGGGCCGTCACCGAAATGGATGCGGTCACGCAGCAAAACGCGGCTTTGGTGGAGGAGGCGGCGTCGGCGGCGGATTCGCTCAAACAGCAGGCTGCCCACCTGGAACAACTGGTGGGCGTGTTCAAGGTGCAGGGGGACTACGACGTCGCCACGCGCACGGCAGCCAGCAGGATGCCGACGAAGCAGCCGGCGGCAATCAGCGCGCCCGCGATCACGTAAGCGGGGCGCAGGGCGTCGACGTCGCGGTCGAAATCGCTGCGGCGGCGCAGTCCGATGAAGGACCAGCCGACGGCCAGCATGGTTTCGCCGAAGCTGCGTTGTTTGGTGTTTTCCATGGCGTTTCCTTTCAGGGTTGGGCCTATTGTGCGCTGGCCCGGCCCTGAAAAACAGGCGCAGAAGCGCCCGGAAACGACCATATCAGATGCTAGGCTGCTGGGGGCGCAACTGCACCATGGCCTTCTGCACCGCGCTGCGCTTGCCGCCGGCCCAGTCCAGGCGCAGCAGGTCGGCGTCGCCCAGCGATTCCAGGCTGGCCGCCGCTTCGTCGCTGCCGCCGTCGGCTTCCTCCAGCATTTCCTCGTACAGTTCGGGATAGGCCTGGATGCGCAGCATGACTTCGTCCGCCACTTCATCGGCCACCAGTATGTCGCCACAGGCGAGCAGGCGTTCGGCCAGCGCGTGCAGCGCGGCGTGGCGTCCCGGCGGAACGGCCTGCTGCAGCAGTTGCTCGAAACTGGCCAGGGCGTCCTGCAATTGGCGTGTGCAGGCCGAGACATGGCAGGCGTAGGTGGCGAATTCGCAGGCCAGGGTGCCCGGGCTGGCCGTCATGACGCCGTCGGCCATGAACAGGTGGCGCCAACTGGCCAGCATGGCATCGCCGCTCAACACCGGTCCTGCCGACGGAATCTGCCAAGGCTGGGCACATGCCAGCTGGCGCAATTGCGTTTCGGCGCGCGCCATGTGGACCTGCAATTCCTCCAGCTGGCGCGCGTAGGCGCTGCTGGCGCGGGATCGGCGCAGATTGTCCAGCAAGGGCATGGGGATGGTGTCGCGGCCGCGCCATCGGGCGACAACGGGCAGGGTGGCCGGGCGCGGCGCCTGGGTGGGCGCCAGCAAGTGGTTCCGTGCGCGCACACCGCGGCCGCGCAGCAGCCAGGTGTCGCCGGGTTTGAACTGCAGTAAAGAGTCCATGTGCAACCTCCCTTGAGCTTGAGAGGAAATTCTGAACCTTTTAACAAGCCCCTGCAAGCACTTGTCGGATGGGTGGAACCCGGCGGCAATACTAGTTGCCCAGCCATTCCAGCTGGCCGCTGGCGGCTTCGTCCAGGCGGGCGGCCAGGGCGGCCGCTGCGGGCTCGGCAATGCGGAATGCCAGCGTCACCCGTTCGCCGTGGGCGACCTCGGCCAGGCTGGCGCCGGCCGCGGCAAGTTCGCGCCGCAGGAGGCCTTCCAGCGAGTAGGGCAGCGTGCAGCGCAGTTCGGTGTAGCGGACGATGGGGGTCTTTTCTACTGTTAATAGGGCTTGCGCAACGGTATCGGTGTAGGCGCGCACCAGGCCGCCGGCGCCCAGCTTGATGCCGCCGTAATAGCGGACCACGGCGGCCAGTACGCCTTCCAGGTCCTGGTGGCGCAACACGTCCAGCATGGGGCGTCCGGCGGTGCCGCCCGGTTCGCCGTCATCGACCGCCGCCGACTGGCCGCCGGCCAGCAGCGCCCAGCACACGTGGGCCGCATCCGGGTGTTCGGCGCGCAGGCGGGCCACGAAGGCTTGCGCCTCGGCGCGGCTGGCAACCGGTTGCACGAAGCCGAGGAAGCGGCTTTTCTTGACCAGCAGTTCGCTGGTGGCGGGGGAAGCGATGGTTTGTGGCATGGGGCCAACATCATACAACTTTTACCCAAGGTCATGCCTTACAATGCCGTTGCTTATTAATTAACCCAACTTATGTCGGCGACTTACCGGATCAAGACCCTAGGCGTGCAGGACGGCTTCCAGCGGGAGCGGGTCGAGGCGCGCCTGATGCTGCTGTTCCGGCGCCCGCTGCAGGCGGTGCGGCCGATCGCCGACGGCAATGGCGCCTTGCTGAAAAAGGGTGTCGACCTGGCCACCGCCGAGCGTTACCGCAACGCCTTGCTGCAATGCGGCTGCGCCTGCGAGATCGAGGAAGAAGCCGCCGTCCCGCCGGCCCGCGCGGCGCTGGCGGATTACGCGGCACAGTTGATGGCCCACCTGCAGTCGCTGGACCCGGGCCGACGCTGGCAATTCATCGAGGAGGCGGGCGAGCTGTTCGGCGTGCCGGGGCCGGCATCGCCCTATCCGCTGGAATTGGTGGTGCCGCTGGAGCGCCTGTACCAGGAATGGCTGGCTTCTTCGCTGGCGGCCAGTGAGGATTTGCTGCGCTACACGGCGGGCATGGTGCTGATGGGGAATATGCCGGGCATGGTGGAGGAAGCGGCGCGCTACCTGTTGCCGATCGTGCGCAGCAGCGCGGAACGCGGGCAAGCCATGCTGGCCGCCGCGCGCGGCTATTCGCCGCTGCTGTTCCGGCCCTTGTGCGAGGGCCTGGAAATGGGCCTGGCCTACCACCGGGGCAGCGTCATGCACCGCGTGGCGCAGGCGCATCTCGATGCCTGGGACATGGATGAAGACGCCGCCTTCGAGGCTGCCTTCGCGAACCTGCGCGCACGTTCCGTGTTACCGCTGCAGGTATCGGCGCAGGGCGTGTCCTTCGGCGGCTGGGGCGATGGCTACGATTCATCGCGCATGCTGCTGCCGGAATTGGTGGCGGCTGCCGTCGGCGAGGGCCGTCCGGTGGTCATGGTGCCTACGCGTGGCAAGCTGATGGTGTGCAGCGACCAGTCGGAAGCAGCGCTGGATGCGATGATGAAGTTTGCCATCGATGCGATGCGCGAAGAGAAGATGGTCACGCCGCGCATGCTGCGCTGGCATGAGGGGCGTTGGCAGGTATTCGTGCCCCAGTCGCATGCGCGGCGCCTGAACAGCCTCGCCAAATATGCCGAGGGCAACGATTACCGGCTGCAGAAGGAGTTGCTGAAGGCGCGCGTGGCGGCCAGCGGCCAGGATCTCTATGTGGCGACCTACATGGTCGGCAAGACCGGTCCCGAGCAGCGCCGCACCAGCGCGTGTACCTGGACACGCGGTATCCCGAGCCTGTTGCCCAAGACCGATCTGCTGTGCTTTGCCGATCCGGCCAGCAGCGGCGCGCCGGTCACGGTGGCGTGGGATGCGGCGATGCCCGTGGTGGGGGCGCTGATGCAGCGCACCGGGGACCAGCCGCCGCGCTATCTGGTCGATGGTTTCCCGAACGCCGTCCAGCTGGCGCAACTGGCGGATATCGCCACCGCGGCGCGCCGGGCGGCCAGGGCACAGGCCGCGCAGGCGGCGCAGGAGGGGAGGTCCGCCGCGCAGGCCGCACCGCCGGGCCAGGCGGGACAACCGGCACGCTCCGCGCCGGCCCGCCAAGGTGCCGCCGACCGTGCGGCGGAGGCGGCGCGGCGGGGACGGGCATGGCAGGCGCTGCGCGGTGCCCTTGGCCGCTGGACCGACACCAAGGCGCCACATACCGTGCCGGTCAAATAGCGAGCTGCCGCCAGCGCACCAGCCAATACACGGGCAAGCCGGCGGCGCCAAGCACGAGGCCCCACCAGAATGCTTCCTGCCCCATCCCGTAGAAGGCCCACAGGGAAAAGACACAAGTCATCACAGCGCTGAAAGCGAGCATGGCGCCGCGCTGGCGCAACTTGAACACGGCCGCGCCGCCCACCAGGTAGAGCGGCATGCTGGCCGCTGTCACCACCAGGGTCAGGAAAGTGAAGCCCTCGGCCAGCGAGCGGCTGTAATTCATCGCCACCATGGCGCTGGCCAGCACGCCTGCCAGCAGCAGCGACCAGGCCGGGGCACCGTGGCGGTTGGGCGTCTTCAATAACGGCGGAAAGATGCCGTGGTTAGCCATCGAGGCCGTCACTTCGCCAGCCAGCATGGTCCAGCCGTTCAAGGCGCCAAGGCCGCTGAAGATCACGGCCAGGGCCAGCCAGTTTCCGCTGCCGGCATCCCAATAGCGGCGGAACAGGTCGACGAAGGGCGCATTGGAGGCCGCCAGCTCGGCCTGCGGCAGCAACAGCATGGGGATGGTGCAGACGCACACGTACACCACGGCTGCCACCAGCGTGCCGGCGATGGTGGCGCGCGGGATGGTGCGCTGCGGGTCTTGCACCTTGGTGGCCGGCAGCGACGCGCATTCCACGCCCAGCATGGCAAACAGGGCGATGGTGCCGGCAGCCGCGGTGCCGTCCAGCGAAAACGGCGTGGCCGGCAGCTGGCTGGCGGTGCCGCCGCTGCCCAGCAGCCAGGCGCCGAGCAGCACGATGGCCCCCATCGGCAGCAGCTTGAGTGCGGCCGACGCCAGTTGCACCCGCCCCGATGCCAGGGCGCCGCGCAGGCTGACCAGCACGAAGAACCAGAGGATGGCCATGGCGGCCAGGGGCGGCAGGGCAGGGTGCGTGGACAGCACCGGCAGCAGCGCGGTCAGGTAGCCGACGATGCCGATCGCCAGCGCCGCATTGGTGACCCAGATCGACACCCAGTAGCACCACATGGTGAAGAAGGCGACGCCGTTGCCGAAGGCGCGGCGGCAATAGCCGTAAGGCCCGTCCTCGTCCGGCATGGCACGCGCCAGGCGGGCGAACACGTGGGCGATGAACAGGCAGCCGGTGACGGTGATGGCCCAGCCGGCAAAGGCATTCCTGCCAAAAGGCGCCAGCGCGGCCGGCAGCATGAAGATGCCCATCCCGATCATGTTCCCCACGATCAGGGACGTGCACATCCAGAAGCCGAGCGGCTTATCCCTGGCGTGCATAGGCGGCGCGCAGCAGGTTCTGGAAGTGCCACACGCCGCTTTCGCGCCTGGGGTTCAGCCGCCCCGCGCTATACGAGCCGGACGCCAAGCCTTGCTGTACGTGCTCGCAGATGCTGATGTCCTCGGCCTGGATCTCGTCGCTGAAGGCTTGTTCAGCCTCGACGCGCGCCTGCACCTGCGGGTCGTCCGTGTAGTAATAGTCGAACTCCACGATGCATTGGCGGTGGCCGACGGGCAGGATGCGGTTGGTCTGCAGCCGCCCAGGCGTGATGTTCAGCATGATGTTCGGGTAGATGAAGTAGTACCAGGCATTGCCGTCGCCATAGATGCCTTCGTTGTTGCGCAGCGGCGAATGCTGCAGGGAGTGCCATTCGGCCAGTTCGGTATCGTAGACGCGGTAATCGAGCACTTTCGACAGGCCGGGATGGACGAAGGGCAGGTGGTAGCCTTCCAGGAAGTTGTCGATGTAGACCTTCCAGTTGCATTCGAGCTTGTAGATGTCGCGCTTCGCGAAGCGCATGGCCGACAGGTCGGTGGGGGCGATGCGCTCGGCGATGCCGGCAAAGACTTGTTCGAACGGCGGCGTGGCGGCGTCCAGGGCGACGAACACCAGCCCCTGCCATTCTTGCACCTGGATGCGCGGCAGGCGGATCGCCGATTTGTCGAATCCCGCGGCGTCCTGCATTTCGGTCGCGGCGCGCAGCTCGCCGTCCAGCCCATACGTCCAGCCATGGTATTTGCAGTGCAGCGCCCGCGCCCCTTTGCCGTTGCAGGTCGCGAGCGGGCCGGCGCGGTGGCGGCAGACATTGAAGAAGGCCTGCAAGCTGCCGTCCTGCTGGCGCACGATGATGACCGGCTTGCCGGCGATGTCGCCCACCACGTGGTCGCCTGGCGCCTGCAGTTCGCCCGCATGCGCCGCCAATTGCCAGCTGCGCCCGAACACTTCGCGCTGCTCGACATCGAGCCATTGCTCGCTGGTGTAGAAGCTGGCGTGCAGGGCGTGCGCCTGTTCCAGCGGCTCGATTCGGCAATGCTCCTGCAGGGTCATATTGGCTCCGAAGCGGGAAAGGCCCACTGTCGCACAAATTCGCGGCTATGTCAGCCAGGGTACACCGGCGCGTCGGCCTGCGCGCCGGCGACGGTCATCCAGGGGCGGATCCGCCATTTCGCCACCAGGCCATTCTGCACGTACGGATCGGCCTTCACGAATTCTTCGATGACGGCCGGCGTGTCGGCTTTGAACCACAGTAGCGCGCCGTCGACGGGATCCGCCAGCACCCCGCCAAGCTGGAATTCGCCGCGCTCGTGCGAGGTCCAGGCCAGCTTCAGATGGGCATCGCGGAATTCCCCCCGGCGCTCGAGATAATCGGGGGTGTACTCGTAAATCAGGACGTAGTGCATGGCCACGGCTCATCGTTGTTCGGGTTGAGGAAATTATGACTCATATGTTTTCGGAATATCAATTCTTAAAGACGCAATACTTTGATATTGGTCGGCGTGATTAAGATTGGCTCCACCAAAACCAAAACTAAATGGAGACAATATGCGTAAGACTGTTTTGGCGGCATTGATCGCAGAAATGCTGCTGCCGCTGGGTGCCTTTGCCCAAACCGCCGATGAAGCGATCGATCCGTCGGCCAAGATCGTGGTCAGCGGCGTGCGGGCTTCGCTCGCTTCGTCGCTGGCGACCAAGCGCATGCAGGAGGGCGTGGTGGATGCGGTGTCGGCGGAGGACGCCGGCAAGTTCCCCGATACCAATATCGCCGAATCCCTGCAGCGCGTCACCGGCGTGCAAATCCAGCGCAACAACGGCGAAGGCCGCTACATCTCGGTGCGCGGCCTGGGCCCTGAATTCAACAACGTGCTGGTCAACGGCCGCACCATGACCAGCGATACCGGCGGCCGCGACTTCTCGTTCGACTTGCTGTCGTCCGACCTGATCTCGAAAGCCCTGGTCTACAAGACTTCCATGCCATTCCTGCCCGAGGGCGGCATCGGCTCCACGGTGGACATCCAGACCGCGCGTCCGCTGTCCGGCAAAGTCGGCCACAGCGCCGTGGTCAATGTGTTCGACTCTTACGATTCGAACTCGAAGAAGAACACGCCCAATGCCAGCGGCATGTATTCCTTCGCCAACGAGAACAAGACCTTCGGCGTGACCGCCTCGATGTCCTACACCGACCGCGCATCCAAGCAGAACAAGGCCATCACCGATGCCTGGAACCTGCGCGACGTGTACATGATCGACGGCGACCTCAATTCCAAAGGCCTGACCATGGCCAACGTGAGCAGCAAGAAGCTGCTCATGCCGCAAAGCTTCGGCTACCAGCAGGAAAACGAAAGCCGCAAGCGCCTGGTCAGCAACGTCACCGTGCAGTACAACCCAACGCCGGACTGGAAGCTGACCGCCGACGCGCTGTATTCGCGACTGGACCAGCGCAACGACGTCATCGCCATCAGCGACTGGAACAACCCGGTCCAGCTGGGCGTGAAATACGACTCGAACAACCAGGTCACCAGCTTCCTGCGCCCCGGTTCGAATTTCTTCGCCAATAACCCGGCCCTGGTCGGCGACGGCACCGGCATCCTGACCGATGCCAACTCCAACGACATGATCGTCAAGGGCGGCGACCGCCTGTCGATCACCAAGGCATTCGGCCTGAATTCCAAGTGGAACGTGTCGCCGGAGTGGAAACTGGAAGGCGATATTTCGAACTCGCGTACTACCACCAAGTCGCCGGACCAGTGGATCGTGGCCGGCATGGTGCCGAAGAATGGCGACACCCTGACGTTCGGCCCGATGCCAAGCCTGGTGTTTGGCGACGGCATCACCGATCCAACCGCCGTGCGTGCCCACGCCGTGGCCAACGGCGACGTGCGCTTTGCCGACGAATTGAGCGAAGCGCGCATGAATGCATCGTGGTCGCACGATATCGGCGCCTTCAAGGGCATCGATACCGGCGTGTCCTACTCCCAGCGCAAGGTTGGCCGCCAGAGCTGGGGCAGCGATTCGTGGAACGCCTTCAGCGGCTACCACGTGTCCCTGCCATCGTCGCTGTTCACGGTCAAGTCGCTGGATAACGCCTTCGCAGGGTCTCCCGCCGGCTACCTGAGCTTCGACCCGTACGAGTACATGAATTACCTGAACCAGCCTTCGACGCTGGCGTTGTCCAACGATCCTGCGCTGTACCTGGACAAGAGCAAGTTCCCGAACGGCCCGATGGCGATCGACTACACCAAGCCGAACATGTGGAACGTGAAGGAGAAGGTATCGAGCATCTTCCTCGACTCCAAATGGGAAGGCGAGGGCTGGTCCGCCAATGCCGGCGTGCGCATGGTGCACGTGAATTCCGCTTCCACCGGCATCAGCCGCGTGCTGCTGTCGGCCACCAAGAGCCCGAACGACACCACCTATATCCTGAACTGGGGCCCGGCCAGCGTGAACACGGTTGAGAACAGCTACAACAGCGTGCTGCCCTCCGGTAACCTGAAATTCGACCTGACCAGCGACATGGTGCTGCGCCTGGCGGCCTCCAAGACCGAGACCCGTCCGACGCTGAACCAGATGGGCGTGGACAACTGGTACGGCGGCCGTTTCGGCGACGTGCAGACCGGCGGCGGCAACCCTTACCTGAAGCCGATGGAGTCGAAGAACTTCGACGTCTCGTATGAATGGTACCTGTCGAAGACCAACTTCCTGGGCGCCGCGGTGTTCCAGAAGAACGTGTCGAACTTCCTCGAGAAGCGCCTGGAAGACATCCGCATCCCGCAGTACACGGAAGTGGTGCACGACACCCGCGTCCGCAACGGCCAGAAAGGCAAGATCAAGGGTATCGAGCTGGCCGGCCAGTACGCTTTCGACAACGGTATCGCATGGCTGCGCGGCTTCGGCGTCGCCGCCAACTATACCTTCGTCGACGCGACCGCCAGCCGTGAAGACGCCGCGGCGCTGGACTGCGGCTATCCGGGCCTGTCGAAGCAGTCGTACAACGCTTCCCTGTTCTATGAGAACGAGACCTTCTCGGCACGCGTGAGCTACAACTGGCGCAACAAGTTCGCTGTCGATTGCGGCGGCGGCAGCACCCAGCCGCGCACCCGCGCAGCCTACGGCCAGTACGACCTGAGCCTGCGCTACAACATCACGCCGAAGATCGCGCTCTACCTGGACGGCATCAACTTGAGCAATTCGCGCATGCACGAATATGCCAACAACGAGAGCCAGTTCCTGACCCTGGAAGACGTTGGCCGCCGCGTGAACGCCGGGTTGCGCTTCGCGTTCTAAGCCAGCAGGGGCCCGATCTCGTCGAGATGGGCCACGTCGAAAGTTGGCTGGGCCGCCGTGCCGTTGCTCAGGCGGCCCGGGTTGTACCAGCAGCTTTCGATGCCAAAGCGGTTGGCGCCAAGGATGTCGGCGTCCAGCCGGTCGCCCACAATGATGGTCCGCTCCTTGCAGAAGGAGCGGGCCATTTTCGTTGCGTAATCGAAGAAGCGGCTGTCCGGTTTGGCGAAACCGCACGCTTCGGACGTGGCGGTGAAGGAAATGTAGCCGCCCAGCCCCGAGCTGGCGATACGGCGTTCCTGGATGTGGGCGACGCCGTTGGTGATGATGCCGACTTCGCCGGCGGCGGCCAGCTTTTCCAGCAGC
This sequence comes from uncultured Oxalobacteraceae bacterium, assembly GCA_965650885.1. Classification (GTDB taxonomy): domain Bacteria; phylum Pseudomonadota; class Gammaproteobacteria; order Burkholderiales; family Burkholderiaceae_D; genus Rugamonas. The sequence continues at coordinate 58,243 of CBFGQI010000004.1, read as the reverse complement.
CGATGGGCGCCATCGACCAGCACCACGGTTTCCGACAAGGATTCCAGGTAGCGCAGGCTGGCCTGGTGCGGATCGATCGCCAGTCCGCCGGCGGCAAAAGTCTTGCGGAAGCGTTCGACCTTCAGGAATTCCTTCGACACGGTACCGGCCTCGAACGCCCGCCACAATGCAATGTTGACGGCTTGATACTGCTGGAACAGTGCCTGGACGCTGCCGCGGAAGCCAAGATCGCGCAGCACGCGCTCGAAGGAAAGCTGTTCGGACGCGCGGAAGTCCAGCAGGGTGTCGTCCAGGTCGAAGAGGTAGAGAGAGTGTTTCATGGCCGCTATTCTAAGGGAACGAGGTCTTATACAATGTAAGCAAGACAAATAGCGCGATGCGCATGGCTGATGATCGTCCACGGGCAAAAATTGAAGAGTTGGTTGAGGACCCTGCTGCTGTTGCTGTGCTTCCAGGCCTCCCTGGCGGGCGCCAGGGTCCAGCATTTGTCCGAACCCCAGTTCGTCCAGACGCTCACCAACAACAGCATCATGGACGGGGTGGTGACGGCGGTGGTGCTCGATGCCCAGGGTTATATCTGGGCGGGCGGGGCCACCGGGCTGGCGCGCTACGATGGTTATCAATTCGTCAGGTTCCAGCTGAAGACCGCAGACGGTGCTCCCGAGGTGATCAGCGCGGTCACCACGATCACCGCCGCGCGCGATGGACGGCTTTGGCTGGGCCTCGCGTCGGTGGGCATGGTGGCGCTGGACCCGCGCAGCGGGCGCTCGGTGTTTTACCGCCACGATCCGCACAACCCGCAATCGCTGACCGACGGCCTGGTGCGCGCCATCGTTTCCGACGGCGCCGACGGTTTCTGGATCGGCACGCAGGGCGGCGGGCTCGATCATTTCGATCCGGCATCGGGCAAGTTTGAACATTTGCGCGCCGCGCAAGGCGGCGTCCCCGACGACAATATCGGCGCGTTGCTACTCGACCGCCGCGGCGACCTGTGGATCGGGAGCGGCAAAGGCCTGGTGCGCCAGTCGCGCGCAGGCGGGGGCTACGCACGGGTGTTGCGCGATCCCCGCGACGAGGCAAGGCTGGCGCGGCAGGCTGTGATCGAGCTGCGCGAAGACCGCGGCGGCCGCCTGTGGGTCGGTACCTTGAGCGGCGGTTTGCTGATCGTGGATCCTGCTTCCGGCCGGGCCGAGTGGCTGGCCGACGGCGAGACCGGGGCGGCCGGCGCGGTCAACGCCATCGAGGAGGCCGATGGCAACCAGATGTGGATAGGACGGGGGAACGGCATCGAAATCCGGGCGGCCGACAGCGGCGCGCTGCTGCAACGGGTACGGCACACCGCCGGGCGCATCGGCGCGCTGGCGGCGCCGGACGTGATGGGCATCGTGCGTGACCGTTCGGGTGTGCTGTTTGTCGGCTCGTATGGCGGCGGGGTGCAGCGCCATGTGCCGCCGCTGCCGGGCATTTCCGTCTACCGGCCGGCGCCGGACGATCCATGGGATGGCATTGGTATCCGCAGCATCGCGGAAATGCGCAATGGCGAAATCTGGCTGGGGCGCGCGCAGCATGGCGTCTCCGTGCTCGACCAGTCCCTGCGTCGGGTGGCCGACATCGCGCTGTCCGGCCAGCCCGACAGCGGCCGCTCTGCCTTCACGGCGGTGGGCGCGATCGTGCAAAGCGCCGATGGGCATGCCTGGATCGGCACCAGCAGCGGCCTGCATGAATACGCGGCGGACCGCCGCTTCATCCGCCGCTATGAGGTGGCCGGGACCGTCAGGCGCATGCTGGCCGACCGCGATGGCGGCTTATGGATCGGCACCACCAATGGTTTGCTGCACAAGTCGCCTGGAGCGCGCGCGTTGGCGCCGGTATCGCTGGCGCAGGGCGGCCCGTTGCGCGGCAATGTCGACGCCCTGGTGCGGGATCCGGCGGGACGCCTCTGGGCCGGCAGCACCGCAGGCATTTTCCGGATCGATGCCGCCACCGGCCTGGCGCACAAACTGGAAGCGGTGCCGGCTGCCGCCGATGGCCATTTTGCCGTGAAGGGCATGCTGGCCGATGCGGATGGGCTGTGGATCGACAGCGATGGCGGCCGCTATCGGGTCGACCGGATCGAGGGCAACCAGGCGCGCTATACGCTGGCCATCAACAGCCAGGGGAAGGGCGGCCACGCCATTGGCGCCAACCTGCTGCGGGACCAGGCGGGACGGATATGGACCCACCGCGGCGTGCACGATCCCGCCACGGGACGTTACGACGAATTGAGCGTCGCCGACGGTGTCGATATCGGCACCGGCTGGTTCCGGGCCCATGCGCAATTACGCGACGGGCGCATGCTGTTCGGCGGCTCGGCCGGGCTGCTGGTTGTGGAACCGGAGCGGTACGCAGCCTGGCGGTACCTGCCGCCGGTGGTGCTGACCGCCCTGTCGGTGGGCGCGCAGGAGGTCGGGTTCCCCGCGGCGGGCGGCATTGTCGTCGCGCCGCCGCAGCCACGCGCGCTGCGTGCCCGGTTTTCCGCGCTCGACTACAGCGCGCCCGAGCGCGTGCGCTATCGCTACCGTTTGCAGGGCTACGATTCCGGCTGGCGCGAGACGGACGCGAACTTGCGTGTGGCCAGCTATGACAACCTGCCGCCCGGCGCTTACACCTTGCAGGTGCAGGGCAGTAACCGCAATGGCGAATGGAGCGACGCGCTGGCCGCGCTGGGCGTGACCATCCTGCCGGCATGGTGGGAAACCTGGTGGGCCAGGCTGGGCATGCTGGTGCTGGGCGGCCTGGCCGTGACGGGGCTGGTGCAATGGCGCACCTGGCGCCTGCGCCGCAGGGAGGAGGAGCTGGCCTTGCGCGTGGCCGAACGGACCGCGGAGCTGCAGGAAGTCTCTGCCGCGCTCGTGCTGAAGTCGCAGGCGCTGGAATTGGCCAGCCTGACCGATCCGCTGACCGGTTTGCACAACCGGCGCTTCCTCACCGAGCATATCCATGCCGACGTCGCGCAGTCCGTGCGCAACCATGAAGACAGCTTGAGCCGCGGCGCGGCGCCGGCCGACGGTGCCGACCTGATCTTCTTCCTGATCGATATCGATTACTTCAAGCAGGTCAACGACCAGTACGGACATGCGGCGGGCGATGCGGTGCTGATCCAGATGCGGCGCCGCCTGCAGGCCATCTTCCGCGAGAGCGATTATGTGATCCGTTGGGGCGGCGAGGAGTTCCTGGTGGTCGCGCGCGATGCCAGCCGTGCGCGCGCGGCGGAATTGGCGGAACGCGCGCGCGCCGCGGTCGCCGACGAGCCCTTCGTGCTGCCGGACGGCGCCGCGCTGGCAAAGACCTGCTCGATCGGCTATGCCTGTTTCCCGCCGGCCCGCCGATTCCCGCAGGCGCTGGATTGGCAGGCCGTCGGCGAGCTGGCCGATGCGGCCCTGTACCTGGTGAAGAATAGCGGCCGCAATGGCTGGTATGGAGTGACGGAAGTGGAGGCCGGGGATGTGGAAGGCTTGCGGCGCCTGATGCGGCAGCCTTTGGCGGCATGGGAAGAGCGGGCGGGCATCGTCATCCAGCGCTCTGGCGCGATGCCTGGCAGCGGTTCCAGCCGTCCCTTGGCCGCCGCCGCCGACTGATGGGGCGAAAAAAAACGCCAGCCCGTGAAGGCTGGCGTTTTTCCTGTGATTCCTGGTAGGCCGTGCGGGGCTCGAACCTGCGACCAACGGATTAAAAGTCCGCTGCTCTACCAACTGAGCTAACGACCCGGAGGGTCCGAATTATAGCGGCGCCCGATCGTTTCGGCAAGTGGCGGCGTGCGCGTATAATCCTGCGCCGGAAGGAAGCCACCATGACCTATGAAGAATACCTGGACGAAGTGACCACGCTCATCTTCGAAAAATACAATGTGAAGGAAGCTGCGGCCATCAAGCTGGTGGTCGAGGCGCAGGATGCGGAATTCTTCGTGCGGCACGATGAAGACAAGAAACTGCGCACCGTCGACCAGGCGCACAAGGACGCCAAGGCCATCTACGAAGCTTCGCTGACGAAAAAAAAATAATCGCCAGGCGCCGCGCACCGTTGCGCGATTCACAAGCTTGTCATTTTCACTACCTACAATCCGCCTGGTTTTCAACTAAGCGGACGAGGCGTCGATGAAACAGTTTGTGGCGGTAGCGGTAGCGGTAATGGTGTTGGCGGGATGCGGCGGCAATTCGACGGCGCAGCTGCCTACGCTCGATGGCAAGCCGGCCATGGTGGTGGCGCACCGCGGCGCCAGCGGTTATGTGCCGGAACAGACGGTCGAGGCCTACGCCAAGGCGATCGAGATGGGCGCGGACGCCATCGAGCCCGACGTCGTTTCCACCAAGGACGGCGTGCTGATCGCCCGCCACGATCCGAACCTGGCCTTCAGCACGGACGTGGCGCAGCGTCCGGAATTCGCCGCACGCAAGCGCAAGCTGAGCGTCGATGGCGATATGCAGGAAGGTTGGTTTGCCGGCGATTTCACGCTTGCCGAAATCAAGACCCTGGGCGGCATTTCGACCGATGCCGAACGCCCGCAGCAGTACAACGGGCAATACAGGATCGCGACCATCCAGGAGATCATCGACATGATCAAGAAGAGTGGCCGCGCCATCGCCATTTACCCGGAAACCAAGAACCCCACCTTCCACCGCCAGCAAGGCTTGCCGCTGGAAGACAAGCTGCTGGCGCTGCTCACCGCCGCCGGCTGGACCGAGCGCGAGTCCCCGGTATTCATCCAGTCCTTCGAACCGGGCAGCCTGAAATATATGCGCAGCAAGGGCTCCAGGCTGAAGATGGTGCAGCTGATCGACGCCGACGACGTCGACCTGAAGACCGGCGCCCTGACGTATGCCGCCCCGTATGACCGCCCTTACGACTGGGCGCAGGCAGGCGACAAGCGCATGTTCAGCGACATGGTCACCCCGGCCGGTCTGGCCGAAATCAAGACCTATGCCGACGGCATCGGCCCGTGGAAGCGCTACATCGTCAGCGTCAAGGGCGCGGTGGACATCAACGGCGACGGCAAGGTCAACGAAGCCGACGCCACCACCATGGAACCGACCTCCCTGGTGTCCGATGCGCACAAGGCCGGCCTGTTCGTGCACCCCTACACCTTCCGCAACGAGAAGCGCCGCCTGGCCGCCAACTACAAGGGCGACCCGGCACTGGAGTACAAGCAGTTTTACGCGCTTGGCATTGACGGCCTGTTCACCGACTTCGCCGACACGGCCCTGGCCGCGCGCGCGCAATACCTGAAAGAGGTGGGCCGCTAAAGCCTGGACCCGGTGCGGTGGCCGCCAGGCTGCCGCGCATTGTTGTCACTTAGTTTTTGCAAGACGCGCGCCACTGTTCTGCTGAGCTCGGCTATTATTGCGGCCTTCGCAATATCGGCAGCAGACGGCATGAAGTTCGGTGTGATCAATTTGTTAAAAGCTGTTGCGGCACAGCTCATCGTGCTGCATCACCTGGCGTTTTACGGCCCGATGGCCGACCACGTGCGGCAACTCCTGCCCGACCTGGTCGACTGGCTGGCCGGCAGCGCGCGCATTGCCGTGCAAGTGTTCCTGGTGGTGGGCGGTTTCCTGGCTGCCAAGTCGCTGGCGCCGAGTGCGCAGCCGGTGATGGCCGATCCGCTGGGCGCGCTCTGGCGGCGCTATGCCAAGCTGGCGCCGCCCTTCATCGCCGCCACGCTGTTTGCCGCGCTGGCATCCGCGCTGGCGCGCCAGTGGATGGAGCACGATTCGATTTCGGACCCGGCAACGTTGGGGCAACTGGCCGCGCACGCCTTGCTGGCGCACGGCGTGCTGGGGTATCCCTCGCTGTCGGCTGGGGCCTGGTATGTCGCCATCGACTTCCAGCTGTATGCGCTGGTGGTGGCGCTGTTGTGGCTGTCCGCCCGCATCAGCGGGCCGGTGCGGCGCGCGTGGCTGGTGCCCGCTCTGGTGGCCGTAGGCTGCACGCTGTCCTTCCTGTATTTCAACCTCGACTCGGACTGGGATAACTGGGCGCCATATTTCTTCGGCAGCTATGGCCTGGGCCTGGCCGCCTGGTGGGCCAGCGATCCGCGCCGCAAGCCGCGCGGCGCGGTGCTGGTGCAGGCGGCGATCTTCCTGCCGGCCTTGCTGGCCCTGGCGCTCGACTTCCGCAGCCGCCTGGCATTGGCGCTGATGGTCGCTTGCGCGCTGGTGATGTGCGGCCGCGCGCAAATCGGCGGAGCCGGCCGCGCCTGGGCTGTGGTCGATGCGCTGGCGCGTACCTCGTACGCGGTGTTCCTGATCCACTTCCCGGTGTGCCTGCTGGTGAACGCGGCCTTCACCCGCCTGGTTGCCCCCGAACCCGTGCTGCAGGGTGTGGGCATGCTCGCCGCCTGGGGCGCCAGCCTGGCCGCCGGCGCCGCCTTCCATCGCTGGATCGAAATCCCCTTGGGGCGCTGGTTCGATGCCAGGCGCATTTCTGCCAAGCCGGCAACAAACGGGATGATGGGCGTATGAATTCCGCTGCTGCTGGTGTATCGTGGTATCAGGCACCGGGAGCATGGAGGTAGGCATGAAGATCAAGGGCGCCCTGCTGTGTATGGCCCTGGCCTATGCCGCCGCTTGCCCCGGCGCGGAGCGCGCGCCGGCTGCCGCCATGCCGGAAGTGCATGTCGGCATGGGCTTGCCCAAGCCGCCCTACATCATGGAATCGGGCACGGCCGGCCTCGATTTTGACATCGCCAGGCAGGCTCTGGCAGCCGGCGGCTATAAGCTGGTCGGGCATATGCTGCCCCAGACGCGGCGTTGGCCATGCTGCGTGCCGGCCAGCTCGATGGCATGCTGTCCGTCACGGAGGGGATCGGCGGCCAGGATTACTTCACCGACAATTACATCGTGTACCAGAACGTCGCGACCACGCTGAGCAGCCGCAACCTGAACGTGCAGCAGATCGAAGATCTATCCAGGTATTCGGTGGCGGCATTCCAGAACGCCAGCATGGTGCTGGGCGACCGCTTCAGCATGATGGCGGGCGCGCATTCGGATTATCGCGAATTGCCTTCGCAAGCCACGCAGAACAAGCTGTTGTTCACGGGCAGGGTGGACGTGGTAGTGGGAGACCGCCTGATCTTCCAATACTTCAGTAAGACGCTTGAGCCAAAAATCGACAACAGGCAAGCCGTGACATTCCACAGGATCTTTCCGGAAAGCCCGCGCCGGGCGGTGTTCCGCGATAGCCGCGTACGCGACGCGTTCAACACGGGACTGAAGACGATCCGCGCCAACCATAGCTATGAAGCGATCGCCAGGCAATACCTTGGCAATGCGCATTGACCTGGAGCGCTCCCGGACTGTGTTAGCATGCCGGCAATACAGCGCCTTCAACGACCTGCATGGTTTTGCGATTCCACTTCTGCCGCCTCCTGTCCATCCTCGCTTTCCTGCTGGCCGCCGTCACGCATGCCGCGGCCGCGCTTCCTGAAAAGGACATCCGCTTCCGCCACCTGAACACCAGCAATGGCCTGGCCCAGGGGACGGTCAATGCCATTACCCAGGACAACAGCGGCTATCTCTGGCTGGGCACGGACGATGGCCTGGTGCGCTACGACGGGTACAGGACCACCGTTTTCAAGCACGATCCCGCCAATCCGGCCAGCTTGGCCGACAACATGATCCGATCGCTGCATCCGTCCGAACGCGGCGGGCTGTGGGTGGCCACGGACGATGGCCTGCACCATTTCAACCCGGCGACCGGGCGCTTCAAGCATTACCTGTCCGGGCTGGCGGCGGGCTCGGTGTTCAAGGGCATCCGCCAGGTCATCGGCGACGGCGAGGGCGGCGTCTGGGTCGCCACCGATACAGGCTTGCGCCGTTTGCCCGCCAAAGGCCGTCGCATCCATTACCGCCACCAGGCTGGCGACCCGAATACGCTGTCCAGCGACGACGTGCGGGTGCTGGCGCGTGGCCGGGATGGCAGCTTGTGGGTCGGCACCAACCTCGGCGTCGACCGCCTTGACCCCGCCAGCGGGCGCTTCGAACACTTCAAGCCGGACCGGGGCGCCACTTCCGAACCGGGACGCAACGTCGTGCGTGCCTTGCTCGCCAGCGGCAAGCAGCTCTGGATCGCCACCCGCAAAGGGATGGCGGTCTGGGACGTCAGCGGGCGGTTTCCGGTGCCCATCCCGGTGCCGGCCGGCTTGGCGGATGAACCGATGGTGAAGGCCTTGCTGGAGGACCATCGCGGCCGCTACTGGATCGCGACGGAAAATGGCCTGGTGCTGTGGGATCCGGAAAGTGCCGCCAGCCGCCGCTATCGCCACCATACCGACCTGCCGCACAGCCTGAGCGACAACTATGTGTATTCGCTGTTCCAGGACCGCAGCTGCAATCTATGGGTTGGGACGTTTTTCGGCGGTGCCAGCCATATCGATTTGTGCCGCGACGGGATCGAAGCCTTTTCCGAGCGCGCCCACGCCAACGAAGGTTTGAGCAGCGGCAAGGCGATGGGCATCGCCGGCGCGGGCGGGCAGCGCTTGTGGGTGACCACGGCGGGCGGCGGCCTCAACCTGCTGGATCCGGTCACGGGGGCGGCGCGCCATTTCAGGCATGACCCGAAAGACCCGCGTTCCCTCAGCGGCGACGATAACACGGCGGTCGCGGTCGACCGTGACGGCAGGGTGTGGGCCGGCACGCGCAGCGGCATCAACATCATGCGCGGCGAAAGCGGCCGCTTCGAACATTTCCGATTGCCGGAGACCACGCCGCAAGGGAACTATGTCAGCGTCCTGAAACTCGATTCCAGGGGAACCATGTGGGTCGGCACGCTGGCCGGCTTGTATAGCGTCGACACCAGGACCATGCAGGCCAGGAAGCTCGCTACGGAAGCGGGCGAGTACGACGTGTGGGCGGTGTGCGAAACCGGCGACGGCTACCTGTGGGTGGGCACCTCCAGTGGGCTCGACCGCATCGGCCTGGACTCGGGGCGCATCGAGCGCTTCCGGCCCGAGCCGGGCAAGGCCGCTACCTTGAGCCACCGCGTGGTATCCGCCCTGGCACTCGACCTGGAGGGCAGGCTGTGGGCCGGCACCAATAGCGGTCTGAATGAAGTGGTCCGCCATCGCGACGGGCGGGTCGAGTTCAAGTCTTACGGCGTGGCCGACGGCTTTGCCAGCGAGGCGGTCAAGGCCATCCTGCCCGGCGTGGACAAGGATGTGTGGTTCAGCACCAGTGCGGGGATCACGCGTTTCGACCCGCAGCGCCGCATCGTTGAAAACTTCAACGAAATGGATGGCACGGCCGACACCGACCACCTGCAAGGTTCGGCCTACCGCGCGGCGGACGGCACGCTGTACTTCGGCGGCTTTTCCAAGGGCGTGACGCGCATCCGCCCGCAGGACATCAAGCGCAACCTCAATGCGCCGCAAGTGCTGATCACGGACTTCAAGGTCTTGAACCAGTCGCAACGCCAGGCCGTGGCCGATCGCGCGGTGCTGGGTTACCGGGACAATATGGTGTCGTTCGAATTCGCCGCGCCCCAGGTCGCCGCCGCCGAAGCGAACCGCTATGCCTACCGCCTGGTTGGCTTCGATCCGGAGTGGATCATGACCGATGCAAGCAAGCGCACGGCGACCTTCACCAACCTCAGTCCGGGCGACTACGTGTTCGAAGTCAAGGCCGCCAACAAGAACGGAATATGGAGCGATGGGCCGCGCAGCGTGAAGCTGGAAGTCCTGCCGCCGTTCTGGCAAACCTGGCCGTTCCGGACCCTGATGGCCGTGCTGCTGTTCCTGGCCGGCCTGGGCGCCTACAAGATGCGCATCCGCCATTTCGCCCGCCAGCAGCGCGTGCTGGAAACCCAGGTGCGCGAACGCACGGCGGAACTCGAACTGACGCAGCAAAAGCTGGTGCTGAACGAGAAGATGGCGGCAATCGGTACGCTGACGGCCGGCGTGGCGCATGAAATCAACAATCCCGTCAATTTCGCCCATGGCGGCGCCCAGATCCTGTCCGACGAACTGGAGGGATGCCGCCAATTCATCCTTGGGCTGGCCGGCAGCGGCGCCGACCCCAAGGTGCTGCAAGCCTTGAATGTACGCTTCGACCAGCTGGTCGGCCGCACCGGCCTGATCATCGAAGGCACCACCCGCATCCATGAGCTGGTGCAGGACTTGCGGACCTTCTCGCGGCTGGACCAGGCTGAAAAGAAAACCGTGCCGATCGCGGAAAACATCCTCTCCACCGTCAAGCTGGTGCAGACGCAATATGCCGAGGATACCGATATCGCCTGCGACCTGGCAGTCAACCCGACGCTCGAATGCTGGCCGGCGCGGCTCAACCAGGTGTTCATGAACCTGATCGTCAACGCGTGCCAGGCCAACCGGGAAAAGCGCGCGGGACAAGCGTTCGCGCCGCGCGGCACCCTGCATATCCGCACCCGCATCGAGGGCCAGTCCCTGCTCATTGAATTTGCCGACAGCGGCAACGGCATCCCGCCCAAAGTGGCCGAGCGCATGTTCGAACCGTTCTACACCACCAAGCCGGAAGGGGAGGGGACCGGCCTGGGCCTGTCGATCGCCTTTGCCATCGTGCAGAAGCATGGCGGCAGCATCGCAGCCCGCTCCGTTGCGGGCCAGGGGGCGGTGCTGACGGTGCAGCTGCCTTTGAAACCGCCGGTTTAAGCGCGGGCTTCCAGCGCCGCGATGCGGGCTTGCAGTGCGCGGTTTTCCGCCAGCAAGCCGGCGTGGCGCCTGGTCTGCTCCTGCTGCCCGTCGTATTTGTCGACCGCCAGCTTGACCGTGGCCAGGAATTCCTTGGCGTCGAACGGCTTGACGATGAACTTGAAGACTTCCGCCTTGTTGATGGCATCCACCACGGCATCGACATCGATATAGCCGGTCACGATGACCCGCACCGCAGCGGGCAGGAGCGGCTGCAGCTGTTCGAACAGTTCGACCCCGGTCATGCGCGGCATGCGGTGGTCGCTGATGATGCAAGCCACCGCGCCGCGGTCCTCCAGGTTGCTGAGCATGGTCAGCGCTTCCTGCCCGTCATTCGCTTCCAGCACGCGGTAGTAGGGGCGCAGGATGGCCGCCATCACCGACAGGTTGGCGCTTTTGTCATCTACAATCATGACGGTATGGCTGGTGCTGGCGGCCGATTCCAGGGCTTCGATCTGGGTGAGCTTTTCCGGGCTGAACATGATGCGGTAATTGAATGTTGATAAGCGTATAATACGCGCCAAAATTATTATAGAAGAAATCCACCCCAAAGCGATGGCCGTGTTCTGACTTATGCTGAGTAACGACACCCCTGCCAGCGCGCTGCAAGCGCCGACCAGGTATGCCAAGCTGGCCAGGCCACGCCTGTACGATGCCCTGGCCCGCGGGCGCCTGTTCGCGCTGATCGACCAGTTGCGCGCCTCCCATGCCGTGCTGTGGATTGCTTCCCCGCCGGGCGCCGGCAAGACCACGCTGGCGGCAAGTTACCTTTCAACGGTGAAGGCGCCGGAAATCTGGTGCCAGGTCGACCAGGGCGACACCGACCCGTCGACGCTGTTCTTCTTCCTGTCGGAAGCGCTGCGCGACGCCGGCCATTCGCCGCCGGCCCTGCCGCCCGAAGTGCAGGGCGATGCCGCGCGCATCCAGCGCATGTTTTTCCGCAACCTGTATGCCGGCCTGCCGGCCGGCGCCGTCCTCGTGCTGGACAACCTGCACGAATTCGACTGGGACAATGCCGGCCAATTGATGGAATTCGCCTTTGCCGAAGTGCCGGCGGGGATCACGGTGCTGGCCCTGAGCCGCGATGCGCCCCCGGCACGGCTGGCGCGCATGGAAATGGAAGGCCGGCTGCGCGTCATCGGCTGGAACGAATTGCGGTTCGACGACGCCGAAGTGCGCGCGCTGGCCCGGCTGGGCGGCGACGCCGCGCCCATCGGGCAGGAATGGCTGGACCGCGTCGACGGCTGGGCGGCCGGCGTGGTCATGCTGCGCACCTTGCACCAGGGCGCCGGACAGGCGCCGGCGCCGGCGCTGGAAGGGCGCGCGGCCCTGTTCCGCTACTTTGCCGGCGAAATCCTGGAGCGCATGCCGAAAGCCTCGCAACGCCTGCTGCTGCTGTTGTCCTGCCTGCAGGGCTTTTCCGCCGCCGACGCACGGCACCTGACAGGCGACGCGGCGGCGGAAGGCTTGCTTGACCAGCTTTACCACAAGCGCTTGTTTGTCGAGCGTTGCGGCCCGGGCGCGCTGGCTTTTCGCTTCCATGGCCTGTTCCAGGAATTCCTGCAGCACGAAGCCAGGCAGCGCCTGGACGGCGCCGAACGCCAGGCTTTCCTGGAGCGCGCGGCCATCCTGCTGGACCAGCAGGGGCGCAGCGAAGCCGCCGCCCAGCTGTATCACGAGGCCGGCTGCTTCGACGCCCTGGCGTCGCTGCTGCTGCGGCATGCCGAGCGCATGTTCGCGACCGGACGCGGCCAGGCCTGGCGCGAATGGTTAAGCTGCCTGCCGCCCGACGTTGCCGAGCGCGACCCGGAACTGCGCTACTGGCATGGCGTCTCACTCAGCCACATCGCGCCGATGCTGGCCCGCAAGATGCTGGTCCGCGCCGCCGAGGGCTTTGCGGCGGCCGGCAATGTGCGCGCGCATTTGCTGACGATTGCCGCCATCGTCGACAGTTACGATTTCGAATGGGCCGATTACCGCGCGCTGCCCGGCTGGGTCGACCTGATGACCGAAGCCCTGCGGACGCTGGACCTGGCTTCGCTCGACCCGCTGGCCGACCTCAAGATCCATGCGCGGCTGGTGCTGGCGCTGCTGTTCATTGCCCCGCATTCGCCCTACCTGGCGCCGGCCGCGCAGCGCGCGCTGCAATTGCTGCCGCAGGTGGCCAACCCGGTGGAGCAGCTGGCGGTGGGCGCCATCCTGCTGCGCTATTTCGATAGCGTCGACAATGCCAATACGGCCAACTGGCTGGTGTCGTCGGTCAGCAAGGTGGCCGACGATGCCGCGCTCAGTCCTTTCCACCGCGTCTGGTGGTATGGCCGCGTTGCCCGCTGGCTGAACAAGGACGGCAACTACTGCGAGGCCCTGGCCATGACCGGTTCGGCCAAGCGCATCGTGGCCAGCTTCGACCTCGACCCCTTGCTGTTCCAGTTCCTGGAAGTGCACCACTTGCTGGGGACGGGCGACCTGGCAGCGGCCGGCGCCCTGATCGAGGAAATCCGCCGCAACGTGGTGCCGACGCGCGTCCGCGACCAGGTCGAACTCAATACGCTCGACGCCCATTGGCGCTCGCTGTCCGGCGATATCGCCGGTGCCCTGGATTGCGCGGCGGAGGCGATCGCGGATAGCGCTAACGCCTGCCTGCCGACGGCCGAGCGTTTCGGGCTGGAAGTGTTTGCGGCGGTGTGCTGCGCCCTGCAGAGCGATTTTGCGGCGGCCGCCCACTGGTGCGACGAGGCCGACGTGCATGCATTCGGCCACGACGTCGTGCTGGCCAGGGAAGCGCGCCAGTTCATCGGCGCTTATGTGGCCGCGCTGAATGGCGAGCAGGACGCGGCGGCGCAACAGCTGCGCGAAGCGCTCGCTTCGCACCGGCGCAGGCAAAGCACGACCCTGTTTGTCATGTTGCCCAGCTTTGCCGCCGCCATCGCGGCCCAGGCGCTGGCGGGCGACATGGAGGTTGAGCATATGCGCGGCATTATCGTGCGCCAGCGCTTGCAGCCGCCCGACCGGTTCACGCCCAATTGGCCGTGGCCGATCGCTGTCTACACGCTGGGCAAGCTGGAACTGGCGCGCGACGGCCAAGTGGTGGCTTCGTCGGGCAAGGCCCAGCAGCGTCCCTTGCTGCTGCTGAAGGCACTGCTGGCCGCCGGCGAGGGCGGCAAGGCCCAGCAAGCGCTGGCGGCGCAATTGTGGCCGGATGCGGACGATGCGAAAGCGGCGCTGAACGTGACGGTGCACCGCTTGCGGAAAATGCTGGCGGTCGATGAAGCGGTGGTGGTGGGGGCGGGCCAGGTCATGCTGCCCGGCAGCGTGGTCTGGTCCGATGTCGGCGCCTTGTCCGAGCTGTGCGACACCATCGACAACTTGCCGGAAGACGCACCGGCGGCAGTGACGAACCGCCTGGCAAGCGAGCTGCTGCAGCTATATCGCGGCCCGTATTGCGAAGGCGACGAGGAAAGCTGGCTGCAGGCGGCGCGCGAGCGCTGGCGCAACCGATTCCTGGGCGCGGCGGCCGAACTGGGACGACGTCTGGAAAAACTGGATGCCTGGAGCCAGGCCCGCACGCTGTACATGCGCGCGCTGGAAGCGGAACCCCTGGCGGAAACCAGCTTCCGCGGAATCATGCGTTGTGCGCACGCCCTGGGCGACCCCAACGCCGCCTTCGGGGCCTACCGGCGCTGCCGCGAAATGCTGTCCATCGTGCTCGGGCAGCAGCCTTCGGCCGATACCGAGAAACTGGCGGTCGAACTTGGTCTGAAGTGATTGTCTACGGGCTGCCGTGCAGCGGCAGTTCGATCGTGAAACAGCTGCCCGAACCTTCCACCGACAGCACGCGGATGCTGCCGCGATGGCGTTTGATGATGCCGAAGGAGATCGACAGCCCCAGTCCGGTCCCTTCACCCTCCGACTTGGTGGTGAAGAAGGGTTCGAAGATGCGCTTGGCGACGGCTTCGGACATGCCGCAACCATCGTCGCGGAATTCCAGCACCAGCTGGTCGCGCTCCAGGCGGCTGCTGATTTGCAGGTGGCCGAGCGTCTCGCCTTGCCGGTCTTGCCGGTCGCGCTGCTTGCGTTCGATCGCCTGGCAGGCATTGACGATCAGGTTCATGAACACCTGGTTCAACTGGGCCGGCCAGCACTCGAGCACCGGGTTGGCGTCCAGCCGGCAAGTGATCAGGGTACGGTCGGCATACTGCGTGCGCACCAGGTTGATGGTCGAATAGAGGCTGTCGCCGATCGGCACCGGCTTCTTGTCGGCTTCGTCCAGGCGCGAAAACGTGCGCAAGTCCTTTACCAGGTCGCGGATGCGCGTGGTGCCTTCCAGGATGGTGGACAGCTGCGCATGCAATTCGTCGCAGCGCTCGTTCAGGGTGGCGAGCACGCGGGGATCGGCGTCGTCGCCCGCGATCTCGAACAGGAACTGGCGGAAGCGTTCCAGCTTGGTGCCCAGCGCCTGTACCCCGGCATGGGCAAAGTTGGTCGGGTTATTGATTTCGTGCGCCACGCCGGCGGTCAGCGTACCGATCGAAGCCATCTTTTCCTGCAGGATGAGCTGCTGCTGCGTGCTTTGCAGCTCCGTCATCGCTTCGTGCAGGGTATCGTTGATACTGACCCAGAAATATTCGCGCCGCTCGAACTGGTGGATCTGGTGCCGCAGCCGCCATTCGGTTTCCGAGAGCGGACCGGCCCAGGCCAGCGTATCGCGGTTTTCGCGCGATACGAAACGGACGTCGAAGTGCTGGCGGTCCTCGCGCAGCGCAACGTCGAAATACAGCAGGTCGTTGCAGGCGGCCAGTCCCCCATAGAGGATGCCGATTTCCATGTCGCGTTCGAAGATGGTGCTGGAACGGATGGTGGCGATGCCCGCGGCCGGGTCCATTTCAAGCAATTCGAAGTTGCCGATGTCGCTGGGCGCCCCGCGCACCACCGAGCGGTAGCCTTGCGAGCCGGCCTGGAAGCGGATGAATTCGAGGGCGGTGGGCGCGATGCTCATGCCCGGCCCATAGGAGTACCAGGCCAGCGTCATTTCCTCGCCCAGGCGTTCCAGCACCGCCGCGGGATTGCTATAGCGGCTGCTCAGTTCCAGCAGCGCGCGGAACTCCTGCACGTCATACCATTGCTCGGTATCCCATGTGGTGCCGGCGGCCATGCGGTCCTGCACCAGCAGGTGGATGCTTTTGCCGGCCGCGCAGAACGCCCTGAGCAAGGCGCCATTGACTTCAACCATCGCTTG
Source organism: uncultured Oxalobacteraceae bacterium (assembly GCA_965650885.1). Lineage (GTDB taxonomy): Bacteria > Pseudomonadota > Gammaproteobacteria > Burkholderiales > Burkholderiaceae_D > Rugamonas. Next base: position 42,311 of record CBFGQI010000004.1, on the reverse strand, counting down.
TCCCCGGATCTGAATGTTCACACCAGCCCGGCCGCTTGTGCCGCCAGGCTGGTGCCGGAACGTCCCGTCAGAAGATGAAATCGCTCATCGTCGGGATCGCCGTATTGCCGTACATGGCGAAAATCATGTCGGTGCCGTCAGTATAGTTACCGTCGCCATTGGTGTCGACCATCATCCAGCCATCGTCGACGCCCCACATGCCGAAGGCGATCGAACGGTTCACGCCATTGTCGTTGAAGACGCCGACGCCATCCTTGATGGTCGATTGCAGGATGTGCGTGGTATTCGACGCCACGGTGAACTTGGCATAGCCGCCGCGGTTGGCGCCATCGGCCAGGTGCAGGCCGGACAGGTCGATCTTGTCCGTGCCGACCTTGAAGTCGTAAATGGTGTCGAATGCCAGCTTTTCCTTCTGGTCGCCTTTGGCAAAGGTGATGATGGAGTCGCTGGCCTTGTTGAACTTGATGACATCCTTGACATCGGTGTAGCGGTACAGCAGCACTTCGTCCTTGCCGCCATTGCCCTGGAAGACCACGCCGCTTTCGGTGGCGGTGTAGGAATCGATGCCTTGGCTGCCGATATAGTTCAACGCGGTCTTGGCGCCCGTGCCGTTGTTGATCAGGCCATCGAAGTACATGTCGCCGCTGGAGCCGGAAGCGTCGAAGGTGGTCATGGTGGTGGAGTAGACCAGGTGCAGGTCCAGGCTGGCATTGCCGGTGACGGACAGGGTCTTGAGGCCTTCCGCCTTCAGCTTGGTCATGCTGTTGACGTATTCGTTGGCAGTGGCGGCCTCATTGATGACGGTGGCGGGATTGTCGGCTTCCACCTTGCTGACAGCGGAATGGATCGTGATGGATTCGATGCCGTTGGCTTCGATGTCGTTGGCCTGGACGATGCCGTTGACGCGGTCGTCGGAACGGCTGTCGAGGGCGGTCATGCTGATGGTCAGCTTATCGCTGGCGCTGGACGAATCCTTCTGGGTGAACTTGATGTTGGTGCCGACCACAAAGTGCTCGAACGGCTTGCCGTCCAGGTCCAGGTTGTTTTCCAGGCTGACGAATTCGATGGTCGAATTGGCGCGGCCGTTGGTGAATTCGACGTCGCTGCGCAGGCGGGCATGGGTGTGCAGGGTGGTCACCTCACCGACGCGGTCCAGATCGTAGAGGCCTTTGCCGCTGGAGAAATCGAGGGTTTCGAAACCGCTGTACACCACAGCGCCCGAGGTGCCAAGCAGGGCGGATTCCTTGATGACGACGATATCCTTGCCGGCGCCGCCGTCGACCTTGCCACCGCTTTGCGCCAGCTGCGAGAAGTCGTAACGGTCATCGCCTGCGCCCAGCTGGACGATGTCGCTGCTGGCCAGCTGGCCGGTCAGGGTGACGTCGTCGGCGCCGGAACCGCCTTTGAACGCCAGGTTCGGGGTGCCTGCAACCTTCCAGCTGTTGGTGCCGGAAGACAGCGAAGCATCGACCGTGGTCAGCGGCGCAATGCCGGACAGGTCGGCGCTGAAGGCGCCGGCGCCTTTCAGGGTCAGGGTGGACAGCTTGTCGGCGGCTGCCAGCGCGGTGGTGGTCAATTTGAACTGCGCGGCGCTGTCGATATTCAGGGCCGTGGCGTTGGCGGTGGCCAGGTTGATGTCCGAACCCTTGCCGCCGGTCTGGGCGTTGACTTTCAGGTTGACCGTCTTCGCGGTGGCGTCGGTCACGGTGGCCGCGTTGCCCACTTCGGTCAGGTTCAGACCCAGGGTGTGGTCTGCCGTGCTGTTGTTGACGGTGGCAGCCTGGCTGGTGTTAGCCAGGCTGACCGTGGTCAAACCGTTACCGGCCAGGGTGGCCGCTGCCGTATTGCCGCTGACGGATACTGCGCGCACGCCGTCGCCGACCTTGAGGTTCACACCGCCGCTGGTGGTGGCAATGCCGATTTCTTCCACGCCGGTGAAGCCGCTCATGTCGAAGGCCGTGGCGCCGCCGACGGCGCCCTTGGTAGTGATGCTGAGTTTCTGGATGTTCTCCAGCTTGGCGCCTGCAGGCAGCCCGGCGCTCAGTGCCGCGCCATCGTCCGCCAGGGCCAGGGTATTGCTGCCGCCGCCGCCGTTCAGGATGTCGCCGGCCGAGAAGGTGGCGCCGGTGGCTTTGTAGATGTCGTCGCCGCCGCCGCCTTTGAAGGCCACGCCGGTGTCGGCATTGGCGGTCAGGGTAAAGGTGATTGGGGCCTTGCTGGCCGCCACGAAGGCGGCGGTCGAGGCATCCATATTGGACAGGGCGGTCGCCAGCGACGCGTCGGTCGTCACGGCGGAAGTCAGCTGCTTGGCATGGGCCAGTGCTTCGTTGCCGTTGTAGGCGGCTTGCTCGGGATGCAGGTTCAGCGCCGTGCTGAAGGCGGTGGCGAACTTGACCTTGTTGTCGAAGGCGACCAGGTCTGCGCCCACGGCGCCGGCGGCGATGGCAGTCACCACGGCATCGACCGTGACCACTTTGGAATCGAGGGCGCCGGCCCAGTAATCGACACCGGCTTTTTCGCCATCGCGGCCGAACAGGTTCTGGTAGACCGTGTTGACGACGGTGCGGTTGTCCTTGCCGCCGTAGGCGGCCTTGTATTCGTCCGACGACGCGAAGGCGGCGGAAACGGCGGTGGTGCTGCCGCCCTGGGATTCAACGACGCCATTCCAGAATTCCAGACCGGCGGGATCGCCGGGACGGTTGTAGTAAGCGACATAGAGTTTTTGCAATGCCTGGTAGTGATTTGCCATTTCCGTGCTCCAAGATTAGTTGACGATCGATTCGACAGGTGGCTGCATGACCTGTCGGAAGGTGAGAAATTCTGGCACGGGAAAATGTCACGAAATTAAGTTATTCCGGATCTGTAATCGATCCGTAGTCGGGTGTAAACCGACGTGAAATGGGCTGTTATCGACGGCGCAGCGTCAGTCGATACCGGTTTACGAGCAAAAGCCCACGAACCGGCATCCGTGGGCTGGCTTGCGTAATGATAGGTTTGGCGGGAGGCGCCGACCGCGGCTTAGCTGCCGATGGTCAGCGTCAGCGTGGTGGGGCTGTAGTTGGGCGTAACATTGCTGAAGCCATCCACCATAATGGTAGTGAACTTGCCCTTCAGGCTGGACGCCGTGATAACGGTCAGAACGTCGCCCGCTTTGGGTTTATAGCCGTTGGCGAACTTGACCCGCAGCGTGCCGCCAGCGATGGTGGCGGTGGAGGCCACGGACAGGCTGCCCTGGCTGCCAGCCGTGGCGCCGCCGAGGGCCAGCTCCAGCGTGGTGCTGCCGCTCAGTTGCGTGTATTTGCCGGCCAGCTTCAGGGCTGCCGGGGCGTTGGCGACCAGGGTGCCGCCACTGACGTAGACGTCGCCGGTGCCGAAAGCGGCAGTGGAATCGCCCTGCAGCGTGCCGGCGGCCAGCTCGGTGCCACCGGTCCAGCTATTGGTGCCGGCCAGCTTCAGCGTTCCCGTGCCCTGTTTGATCAACTTGCCGGTGCCGCTGATGTCGTTGCGCCAGCGGTCCACCGCGTTGAAGCCGCCTTTGCCGGCATCCATGACGATGGTGACGTTGCCGCTGAATGCGCCGTAGCCATCGGCCGCAGCGAACAGGTTCAGGCGTCCCCAGCCTTCGGGGTCATCCATGACCGGATAACCCGATGGCAGTGCGGTGGTCTTCAGCACCACGCGGCGCTGGGCAGCGCTCAAGTAAGGCTGGCGGGTTTCCAGCAGCACTTCGGCGCCTTTCGGCACCACGGCGGCGGCATTGGTGGCGGCAATCGGTGCGAAGCCATACGTACTGCGGCGCAGGTAGTTGGCCTTGTTGGTGGCGTAATCGGCGAAGCGGTCGTTGGCTGGCGTGCCGGACTGGGCATAGGCAGCGAAAGTCTCGGTGGTGGTGCCGGTGGCGGCCATCAATGTGGTGTGGGCCTGGGTCACGGCAGCGGCCTTCTTGGCCGTATTCGCCGGATCCGCCAGGTTGGCGGCGGCGCTGGCCTGGCCGAGAATGCGGCCGCTCAGCACATCCAAGGGCGAGTGCATGCCGGACAGGATGCGCGATTCGCCCAGCTCGAGGCCACGGCTCAACATTTCCTGGAAGCGCTCCGGAACGGCATAGGCCATGGCGACCGCATCGCGCACGGCTTCGGCCGAATGCCCGCTGGTGAAGCCGCCATCGGTGGTCGGGGTCTTGCTCTTGGCCGGCACCAGCGCTGGAAGGACGACCACGCTGCTGCTCCAGCGGTAAGGGCGGGCGTATTTGTAGAAGCGCTTGGCCGGCTCGGTGGAGGCATTGGCGCCAACCAGGTTGACCAGGTCGACCACGCTGCCGAAACTTGGGTTAGCGCCACCAGCGACGCCGGTATTGTTGCCGCTATCGTTGTACAGCACGGTGGTGGCATCAGCCGCGACCGAGGTGATGCTGGTCGTCTGCTGGGCGGCGGTGCGCCAGGCGTTGGCCAGCGGGCCCATGCCGTCGGTAACGCTGTAGCCTTTGCCGCGACGGTCGTCGAGGTAGGCTTGCACGCCTTGTTCTGCGGTACGATTGGTCGTGGCCTTGATCACGTAATCGATATTCGCTTGGTGCACGGTGGCGTTGACCACTTTGCCGTCCGGGGTGCCATCGTTGGGCACGCCACTCCAGGCCGAGGCTACCACTGCCGGGAAGCCGTCGACAGCGGGCGCGGTAACGCCGGCGTCAACGATTTCGGTCAGTGGTTTCCAGATATCGAGGAAGCCACCGAGCACGCGTACGCCGGCATTGGTTGCCAGGGTCGCGTAGCGTGCGTCACCACGCTGGTTGGTGGCGATTGTGTCGACGAAGGCAGTGGCCGATGGGAGCGGTACCACTTCCGCCGCACCCTGGTCGGCCGGCGCTGCCGGGATGACCAGTGGTTCGTCGGAGGAGCCGCCGCAGGCGCTCAGGGCGAGCGCAATACCCAGGGCCAGGATCTGGGGACGCGATGAAAGCAGTTGCATGTCAATAACCTTGCAATGGTGGAAAACGCTCTAGGGTAAAGAGCGCTTATGACATGCTTATTACGCAATCACTTTGTTGCGGACAATGCCAGGCTGGACTTGAAGCGGTCGCTCCCCTCGGGTAAGTGGTCGAAGCTGTCGAAGCCTTGTGCCATCGCCGTAGACAGGGCATCCAGCCTTGCATTAAAAGGCGGATGGGTCTTGAACAGGAGCGCCAGGCCGGCGTGGTCGGCATTCACGGTCTGCAGTGTCTGCAAGACTGCGGGCAGGCCGTAAGGGTTGTAGCCGGCGCGGGCTGCCAGCACCACGGCCATGCGGTCCGCTTCGAATTCGTCTTCCTTGTCCAGCCCCCGGACATACAGCTGCGTGCCGACGTTCGCCAGGTCGCGGAACCAGGGACTCAATTGCCCGTTCCCGCTGCGGAAGGCTTTCTGCTCCAGTTTCTCGGTGAGGAAATCCGTGCCCAGCGAAGTGCGTAGCGATTTCTTGATGGCGGCCAGCTGGTGCTTGCGCAGCACATGGGCGATTTCATGTGCCAGCACGCCAGCCAGTTCGGCCTCGTTGCGCAGGCTGTAAAGCAAGCCGCGCGTGATGAAGACGTAGCCGCCCGGCGCGGCGAAGGCGTTTGCTTCGGCATCGTCCAGCACCGCGAAACGCCAGCTGAGATCTTTACGTTCGCCTTGCGCCGCTACCCATTGTCCGACCTGGTTTACGTAGCGCTGAACCGCCATGTCGCCGTACAAAGGTGCGGCGCCCAGCAGGTTGCTGGCCATTTCCTCGCCCAGCGCTGCCTCTTCCTGCAGGGTGAATTCGCGCATCGCATCGTTGATCTTCATACCCTTGTCGAACAGGGCTTTCGCGCTATCGAGTGTCTTGCCCAGGCTGCCAAAGCTGAACTGGGCGGCAGCTGGATTGGACACCAGCAGGGCGGCGGCCAGCGCCATCACGAATTTCAACGGCTTCATTTGATGTCTCCCGCAACGACATAGTCGACCGCCTGGACCTGCAACCCAGCCTTGGCGGCAAAGGCGCCCGCATCGCCAGCGCCGGTGGCAATGGATTGCATTTGCTGGAGCGCGGCGGGATTGGGCTGCGGGTTGGTAAGCTGTTCTTCCTTCAGTCCACGCACGCCAGTGGTGGCGACGCTACCGCCGCTGCCTTTCTCCATGGTCGCGCGGAACAGGTTGGGCGCGCCTTTTGCGGCGGCTGCTGTAGCGGGTTGTTCGAAACGCAGGCTGAGCATCCTGACCCAGCCCGTGTGCGAACCGGAGTTGATCTCGATCCAGCTGGTTTCGCGCTTGAGTACTTCCACGCGGCTGCGTTCCGCCAGGCTGGTGACGGTAGGCGCGTCGATGAATGGCCTGGCTTTGACATCGGTCGGCCGGACGGCGGTGGCCTGTTCGGCAGCGGCAGGGAAGCATATGGCCCCCGCGATGGCCAGTGTGCACAAGGTCGTCTTCATTGGCTAAGTTCTCCTCTTGGGCCAAACAGTGATACTTGCTGCTCCCGTCCTTTGACGTCGAATGCGCCGAACGGTGTGAATTCGAAGGCGTCGCCGCAGCGCGCCACTGTCTCCGACGACACCAGGATGCGTGTGACGCCCTTCGTCAAGCCTTCGATGCGGCTGGCGAGGTTGACGGTGTCGCCGATGGCGGTATATTCGCGCCGCTTGTCCGAGCCGATCAGCCCCACCACGGCGGGGCCGGAATGGATGCCGATACCGACATCGAAATCCAGATCCTGTGCGCCCAGTTCTTCCTTGAAGCGCTGCAGGACTTCCGCCATTTCGAGCGCGGCCGAGACGGCGTTGCATGCGTGTTTGGGGTCATCCAGCGGCGCGCCCCAGAAGGCCATGATGCAATCGCCGATGAATTTGTCGAGCGATCCGCCGTGGCGGAACACGACGTCCACCTGCAGGGTGAAATAGCGGTTAAGCAGCGCAACCACTTCTTGCGGGCTGCGGTTTTCGGACAGGGTAGTGAAGCCACGGATATCGGAAAACAGCACGGTGATATCGCGCGATTCCCCGCCGCGCGCCAGGTCGCCGTGCTGCACCAGCTGGTGCACCACATGCGGATTGACGAAACGGCTGAACATTTTCACGGCTTGCTGGCGCGTTCGGCGTTCCGCGAGATAAGCCTGCAATGCGCCTGCGATGTAGTAAGCCCAAAGCAGCATCAGGGCGGATACGGCGGGCACCCGCCACTGCTGGCCGACCGCCCAATACATGCCGAGGAACGCCATGATGCTGCACGAGCCCAGGCCGGCGCCGAGCAAGACGATGTGGACCCCGCGCACGAACAGGGCGTACATCAGCACCATCGACAACAGCAGTGCCGCTGGGACCATCCACGCTTCCGGCGCGCGCATCATGCTGCCATGCTGCAGGTTGTCGAGCGCGGTGGCCAGGACGAGTGCCCCGGGATAGCGGCTGTCGATCGGCGTGTGGCGCAAGTCATTGAGGCCGGTGGCATTGGCGCCGACGATCACGATTTTCCCGGCCAGCTCGTTGGCGGGGCGCCGAGGATGTTCGCGGCCGAAGTCTTCATGCAGGTCGGCGTAGGAAATGGTGCGATAGCCCGTCGCGGGGCTGCGCCAGGACAGGAGCATGCTGGGTTGGCGCGGTACCGCGTAGCCAAGATCGCTTGCCACCCGCGCCGGCAAGGAGGGCAACAGCCAGCCGCCGTGATCGGTAAACAATTCGTAATGGCGCGTGACACCATCGGCATCGCTCAGCAGGTTGATGGTGCCGGTGCGCCAGAAGGCCGGGTCGACTGCCAATGGCGGCATGACGCGCAGGCGGGCGTCGGGATTGGCGGCCTCGGTGCGAATCAAGCCGATCTGTGCGGCGATGGCCGATGCCGGCAGGCTGGCGTCCGCCCGGCCTGCCTCCAGCTGCACGATCGGGAAATAGACATTGGTATTGCCGGCCAGGGCATCGTTGAAAAGCTGGTCGCTTTCCGGGCGGTAGACGTCGCGCTCGACAAAGCTGATATCGAACACGATGGCCCGTGGCGACTGGCGCCGCAGCCCTGCCAGCAGTTCTGCATGGACAGCGCGCGGCCACGGCCAGGCGCCCGCCACGTCCTGCATGCGTGCCAGGCTTTGGTCGTCGATGTTGACGACCACGATGTCGGGGGAGGGCGCTTTCTGCTGCGCATGCGAGCGCACCATCCAGTCCAGCACATTGTTTTCCAGCGGCGTGAGCGCGTGCAGGGCGAACAGCTCGCACGCCGCAACGGTCAACATCACGATGAACAGGATCAGCCGCATCCGCCAACTCGAAATTTCCAAAATGGAAACTTCATTATACGCGGATTAACGTATTGTGCCTTGTGGGAAGTAAGCCACTGTTGCATTGGCGCGAACAGGGCGCGGCCATTAGCGAGGTTTCCTGGGCTGCCGCTCTAGGGTTGCGCTGCGCGAAGTAGGCGAGAATTGGCGTCGAGCTTGATTTGATCCCGACGGAAGGTGCGGCGCCGAATTGGCGCGCAAATGGACCAGAAACAAAAAAGCCCACGAACCGAAATTCGTGGGCTTCCTTGCGTATCTTGGTAGGCCGTGCGGGGCTCGAACCTGCGACCAACGGATTAAAAGTCCGCTGCTCTACCAACTGAGCTAACGACCCGTCGAAAGAAGAAGCGAGATTATAGGCTGGACTGTTCGAGCTGTCAAATGCCTAAACCGGTAAACCGTCCGGATGGCCGTCCCGTCTGACCCGCAGGGTCAGACACCTCGCCTTCGGTTTATTTTGCTTTGAGGCGGTCTTTGGCGGTGGCGGCGGCGGCCGTGCCGGGGTAGGTCTTGATCAATTCCTGCAATGTCTTTTTGGCATTGTTGACGGCCTTCAGCTCGGTCTGGCAGCTGGCAATGTTCAGCATGGCGTCGGCGGCTTTCGGGCTGTCGGGCCATGTCTTGACCACCACTTGCTGCGCGGCCATGGCGGCTTTGCAGTCGCCTTGGGCGTAGTAGGCGTTGCCCAGCATGTATTGGGCGTTGGCGGCATAGGCCGAGGCGCCGTAGCGTTTCACGAAGTCTTGCAGCGCGTTGGCGGCGCCCTTGTAGTCGCCTCCCTTGAGCTGGGCGATCGCATTGTCGTAGGCGTTTTGCTCATCCATGTTGACCGAGGCGGTCTGGCCGTCGATGGTCACCTGGCGCGGCTCCAGTTTCTTCAGGCGCGCATCGAGGTCGGTGTAGAAGTCCTTCTGGCGCTTTTGCGACACCTGGATTTCGTTCAGCAGGATTTCGACCTGGCCGCGCAGGCGCGACATCTCTTCGCGGATCTGGTCCTGTTGCGCGATCAGGTCCAGCGTGGCGCTCTTGTCGGTCTTGGTGTCGATCAGGTTCTTCAGGTCCGCTTCCAGCTTGCTGACCTTGGTTTGCAAGTTCGTGATGGCTTTGCGCGCCTCTTCATCGTCGAACAGGCCGGCCGATGCGGTCAGGGGCAGGGTGGCGGCAAAAAGGGCTGCCATCAGCGCAGACTTGGTGAATTTCATTGTTCTTTCCTTGCACAAAAAAAGAAATGGGGCAGGGCGCAGTATAAACTGCGCGCTGCCCCTTGTGCGGCATTGTTAAGCCTTGAAATTACTTGGCTTTGTACACGATGTCGGCACGGCGGTTCTGCGCCCATGCTTCTTCGTTGTGGCCTTCAGCCTTTGGCTTCTCTTCGCCCAGGGACACGGCTTCCATGCGGGCTTCAGGCACGCCCAGGGCGGCCATCGACTTGCGCACGGCTTCAGCGCGCTTCTGGCCCAGGGCCAGGTTGTACTCGGAGCCACCGCGTTCGTCGGTGTTGCCCTGGATCAGGATGTTACGCTGGCCGTTCTTCACCAGGTAAGCGGAATGGTTCTGCACCACGTCCTTGCCGTCTTCACGCACAACGTAGCTGTCGAAGTCGAAGTACACGGAACGGTTAGCCAGCTTGCCGCCTGGGATGTCCAGTTCGTCAACGGCTGCCTGTACTGGAGCCACTTGGCGGGTGTCAGGCTGGGCTACTGGGGCGGCTGGCTTTTCAACCACTTCCGGAGCCTTTTCCACTGGCTTCGGGGTGGAGCAGGCTGCCAGCAGGGCGGCGGTGCTGAGGATAAAGGCTACGTGTTTTACGTTACGCATTTTTAGTTCTCCTGGTCGTTAAAGGTGCTACTTCTCGTTTACTTCTTTTACTTCTCACTTCATGAAAGGACCCCAGGTGGGTTCCTTGATATTGCCCGCCTGAATGCTCAGGCGTTGCTTAACCCGGCCGTCTGTCGATGCCACGGCCAGCGAGCGTTTGCCGCCGTTCTGCGTGGCGTACAGGATGTACTTGCCATTCGGAGCGAAGCTTGGCGAATCGTCGTTGGTGGTGTCGGACAAGCGTTGCTCCTGGCGGGATTCCAGGTCGAGGACGAACAACTGGAAGCCGCCGTCGCGTCGCGAAATATAAGCCAGCGACTTGCCGTCGGCGGAAATGCGCGGACTGATATTGTAGGAACTGCCGAACGTCACGCGCTGCGCCTCGCCGCCGCCGACGCTCATGCGGTAAATCTGCGGGCCGCCACTGCGGTCGCTGGTGAAATACACGTACTTGCCGTCGGCGCTGAATTGCGGTTCGGTGTCGATGGTGGTGCCGGTGGTCAGGCGGCGCAGGCCGCTGCCGTCGGCATTGGCAATGAAGATCTGGGTATTGCCGGTCTTGGACAGGGCCACGGCCACCTTGGTGCCGTCCGGCGACCAGGACGGTGCCGAGTTGTTGCCCTTCTCGTTGGCGATGACGGTGCGCTGGCGGGTCACCAGGTTTTGCACGTAGACCACCGGCTTGCGCTGTTCGAACGAGACATAAGCCACCTTGGTGCCGTCCGGCGACCAGGAAGGGGAAATGATGGGCTCGGTCGAGGTCAGGGCCGGGATCACGTTTTCACCGTCGGCATCGGCCACTTCCAGGCGGTACTGCCTGCCTTGCTGCACTACGTAAGCGATGCGGGTCGAGAAGATGCCCTTGATGCCGGTCAGCTTTTCGTAGATGTCGTCGGCGATCTTGTGCGCCGCCAGGCGGCCGTACTGGGTCGACACCTGGGTCTTCATGGTGGAGATGTCGTTGCCCTGGATGGTGGACAGCAGGCGGTACGACACTTCGAAGTAGCCGTTGCCCATCGGCTGCACCGAGCAGGCGGCCAGCGCGTCGGCGCCGCGCGCCTTCCAGCCGGTGGCGTCCACCTGCATCAGGTTGGTGGTGGCGCCGGCATCGACGATCTTGAACATGCCGCTGCGGGTCAGGTCGGCTTTGATGATTTCCGAGATCTGGGCCGGGGCCGCGGATTCATTGGCGCAGGGGCCGATCGCCACCGGGATCTGGTTGCTGCCAACGCCGGAAATTTCGACGCGCAGCTGCGCTTGGGCCGACAGCGCAAACGCCGTGCCGGCCAATACGAACATCAATTTTGCTTTGTTCATCAAGGTACGTCCTTCATATTGAACACGAGAGTCAGGTCGCGCATCACGGTGCCATCCTTCTGCTTGGGCAGGGGGGACGACTTCCAGATCGCATTTTCCACCGCCGCATCATACGCTGCCACGCCGCTGCTCTTGGTCTTTCGCACCGACATCACTTCGCCGGTCGGGAGCTGGCTGACAGCGAACGTCGCTTCGATGTCCTGCTTGCCGCCCGAGTAGGCGATATTGCTCATGATCTTGGTGCGCAGCGCCGCCAGGTAGCCGCTGTCCAGGCGCGGGGCCGTGGATTTGGCAGCAGTGCCGGTGGAGCCAGCTGCAGCCGAACCCATGATGCGCTGCATTTCCGCGGCACGGGCTTTGGCCAGCTTTTCCTTCTCTTTCAGTTCCGCCAGTTTTTTGGCTTTTTCTTTTTCCAGCTTTTCCTTCTTCTCCAGCTCGGCCAGGCGCTTCTCTTCTTCCTTCTTCTTCTGCTCGGCCAGCTTCTGCTCTTCCAGCTCTTTCTTTTCTTTCTCTTTCTTCTTCTGCAGCGCGATGTCCGGTTCCTTCGGCAGCGGCTTCACCACCTCCGGCGGCGGCGGGGCCGGCTCCGGTTCGCGCGCCGGCGGCTCGGGTTCCGGCTCGGGCTGCGGTTCCGGCTCCGGTGCCTTGGGCGCGGCCATCTGCGTCGTCATGTCCCAGATTTCGGCATCCACGCCAACCGGGTCATTGTTCCAGCGGATGCCGACCCACAGGAACATGAACAGCACGCCATGCATGGCCAGGGCGAGCACGAACGCGCGCGTACCGCCGTGCCGTCTGGGCACACGGTATGGTCCGCTTGCGTTCGCCATCGTCATCGCCATGCCTTACTTCGTTGCCAAACCAACGCGGTGTATCCCCATCTTCTTGGCTTCGGAAATCAGCTGGATCACGTCGTCGTACTTGCTTTCCTTGTCGCCCGCGATCAGCACAGGGTACTCAGGATATTGTTCGTGCAGCGCGCGCAATTTGCGCACCAGGGCCTCGCGGTTCGGCTCGGTTTCCGGCGCTTCGGCCGCCTTGCCGGCGATGCCGATCGACAGCGAGCCGTTCGGCTTCACCTGCACCTGGATATAGGCATCGGGCGGGCGCACGGCTTTTTCCGCATGCGGCAGGTCGATCGAGCTCGGGTTGTTCGAGGTCGGCATCACCATGAAGATGATCAGCAGGCAGAGCATCACGTCGATGTAGGGCACGACGTTGATCTCGGACTTGAGCTTGCGGCCACGGCCGCCGCGCATGCTGCTGGAGAGGGAGGAAGCCATCTTCGGTTTCGCCTTTTAACGGGACTGGCGCTGCAGGATGTTCGAGAATTCTTCCACGAAGCTCTCGAAGCGGATCGCCAGGCGGTCAATATCGTGCGAGAAGCGGTTGTACGCCACCACGGCCGGGATTGCGGCGAACAGGCCGATGGCGGTCGCGATCAGCGCTTCGGCGATGCCGGGCGCCACCGCGCTCAGCGTGGCTTGCTGCACATTGGCCAGGCCGCGGAACGCGTTCATGATGCCCCATACGGTACCGAGCAGGCCGATGTAGGGCGAAACGGAACCGACCGAGGCCAGGAAGGCCAGGTGGGCTTCCAGTGCATCCATCTCGCGCTGGAAGGCGGCGCGCATGGCGCGGCGGGCGCCGTCGAGTACGGCGCCGAGGTCCATGTCGCGGCTGGCGGCAGCGGCTTGCTTGCCCTTGATGAATTCACCCATGCCGGCTTCGAAGATGCGGGCCAGGGCGCCGCTGTTGGCGCGGTTGCTGCCGGCGCTGGCATGCAGGGCGTGCAGGTTGCCGCCCGCCCAGAAAGTCTTTTCGAATTCGATGGTTTGCTTGCGCGCGCCGCGCACATCGAACAATTTCTTGAAAATATAGGTCCAGCTGATCACGGAAATCGCGAGCAGCAGCGCCATGATCAATTGGACGATCAGGTGGGCGTTGGTGATGAGGGCGATGAAGGAGAGGTCTTGGGTGACGTTCATTGTTTCTCAATCTAATTATTATGCGCGCATGCGGGCGGCAACAGCGTCCGGCACAGCGCGCGGGCGCAGGGCGGAATCGACACAGCCAACCTTGACGTGGGCAGTATTCAGCAGGCGGTCGCCGCACCACGCCTCCTGTACGAACTGGATCGATGCGCGGCCCAGCTTTTCTATGCGAAGCGTCAATTTTATTACATCGTCCAGCCGTGCCGGCGCGTGGTAGTTCGCGATGACATTCTTGACAACAAACATGGCGTCGTGTTCGCGCAGCAGGATGTCCTGATTGACGTCGAGGGAGCGCAACCATTCAGTGCGCGCGCGCTCGAAGAACTTCAGATAGTTCGCGTAATAGACGATCCCGCCGGCGTCCGTGTCTTCGTAATAGACGCGGACCTCCCAGGTGAATTCAGACGACATAGATAGAACAGCTACTAAGTGAGAATCGGCAACATTCTACGCCAAATAAATAGGCGAAATCTGCAATTTGCACAATCTCGTAACAATTGCTTACGGTTTTCCCTTATATGCGCCGGCATTTTAGCCGCGTTTGATATTAAACGGGGAGAATCCTTGGCAGGTTGGCATCAATTCAATCAGATTTACGTTGATGTGTTGCGGCAATGTTGCAATCCAGAAAGCCGTATTGGCAATATCTTCGGCCGTCAGCGGGGTGGTGCCTTCGTAGACCTTCGCTGCCGCCGCGTCATCCTTCAGCCGCACGTTGGAAAACTCGGTGCCGCCGCACAGGCCGGGGGCGATATTGGTTGCGCGCACACCGGTGCCGACCAGGTCGGCGCGCAGGTTGAGCGTGAATTGTTCGACGAAGGCTTTGGTGGCGCCGTACACGTTGCCGCCCGGATAAGGGTAGTGGCCGGCCACCGAGCCGAGGTTGAGGATGGTGCCGCGGCCGCGCTCGACCATGCCGGGCAGCAGGGCGCGGGTGATGGTCACCAGGCCGGTGCAGTTGGTGGCGATCATGGTTTCCCAGTCGTCCAGTTCGGCTTCGTGGGCACCTTGGATGCCCAGCGCCAGGCCGGCGTTGTTGATCAGGACGTCGATTTCCTGCCAGTCCGCCGGCAGCGAGGCCAGGGCGGCGTGGATGGCGGATTTGTCGGTGACGTCGAGCTTGACCGGCAGCAGGTTGGGGCCGAGTTCGGCGGCCAGGGCTTCCAGGCGCTCGGCGCGGCGGCCGGCGGCGATCACCTGGTGGCCGTTCTGGACGAAAACGCGCGCCATCGCAGCGCCAAAACCAGCTGTTGCGCCGGTAACTAACACGATCATGGTCGAACTCCCAATATTAACTTTGGGGATTTTAGCTGGTAAACCGGTAGGGCGGGGTCAGGCCCAAGGGCCTGACCCCAGATGGGGTCTGACCCTGCGGGTCAGACGGGACGGCCATCCGGCCGGTTTACCGGTTCTACGCCAAATCCGCCGCAAATCCCGCCGAAACCAGCCAAACGATTGCCGTTATCAGCCAGTTAAATTACAATCTTGGCTCCATTACGGTCTCACGTAACTGGCGAAAAGCCGCGATAAGACGCGGCGAGAGGTGGGCAACCACCGGGGAACGTGAGATATCAAACAGCCGTTCGCCTGGGCAGCCACGATGGAAGCGTACGGATTGGCTGTCCTGTCACTTTTGGCTCCCGATTCGATCCAATCTGCCTTAAAAAAACTGGAGTAATTTCATGTTCGCAAAAGATCACACCCTCGCCAACGTCGACGCGGAGCTGTTTGCCGCCATCCAGAACGAGAACAAGCGCCAGCACGACCACATCGAGCTGATCGCCTCGGAAAACTACACTTCGCCCGCCGTGATGGAAGCCCAGGGCTCCCAGCTGACCAACAAATACGCCGAAGGCTACCCAGGCAAGCGTTACTACGGCGGCTGCGAGTACGTGGACGTCGTCGAGCAACTGGCGATCGACCGCGTCAAGCAGCTGTTCGGCGCCGAAGCGGCCAACGTGCAGCCTAACTCCGGCTCCCAGGCCAACCAGGGCGTGTTCTTCGCCGTGCTGAAGCCGGGCGACACCATCATGGGCATGTCGCTGGCCGAAGGCGGCCACCTGACCCACGGCATGGCGCTGAACATGTCCGGCAAATGGTTCAACGTCGTTTCCTACGGCCTGACCGCGGAAGAAGACATCGACTACGACGCCATGGAAGCCCTGGCGAAAGAGCACAAGCCAAAGCTGATCATCGCCGGCGCATCGGCTTTCTCCAAGAAGATCGATTTCGAGCGCTTCGCCAAGGTCGCCAAGTCGGTCGGCGCCTACTTCATGGTCGACATGGCCCACTACGCCGGCCTGATCGCCGCCGGCCTGTACCCGAACCCTGTGCCGCACGCCGACTTCGTGACCTCGACCACCCACAAATCGCTGCGCGGCCCGCGCGGCGGCATCATCCTGATGAAGGCCGAGCACGAAAAGATCATCAACTCCGCGATCTTCCCGGGCATCCAGGGTGGCCCGCTGATGCACGTGATCGCCGGCAAGGCAGTCGCTTTCAAGGAAGCACTGTCGCCTGAATTCAAGGCTTACCAGCAGCAAGTGGTGAAAAACGCCGACGTGCTGGCCAAGACCCTGATCAAGCGCGGCCTGCGCATCGTGTCCGGCGGCACCGAGTCGCACGTGTTCCTGGTCGACCTGCGCGCCAAGAACCTGACCGGCAAGGAAGCGGAAGCGATCCTGGGCCAGGCACACATGACCTGCAACAAGAACGGCATCCCGAATGACCCGCAGAAGCCATTCGTGACTTCCGGCATCCGCCTCGGTTCGCCGGCCTTCACCACCCGCGGTTTCAAGGAAGCCGAAGCGGAACAAGTGGGCAACCTGATCGCCGACGTACTGGATAACCCGCACGATGCGGCGACCATCGAGCGCGTGAAAGCCGCCGTCAAAGTGCTGGCCGATAAATTCCCTGTTTACGCCTAAGCACCCGGTTGGTACTATCGAGGCGCCGGATCGCAAGGTCCGGCGCTTTTTCATTCAAGAATAAGAGACGCTCACCCCATGAAATGCCCGTTCTGCCAGCACGATGATATCCAGGTCCTCGACACCCGCGTGTCGGAGGAAGGGGACGCCATCAAGCGGCGCCGGCGCTGCGTGAATTGCGACAAGCGCTTCACCACCTGGGAACGGATCGAGTTGACCATGCCTTATGTGGTCAAGAAAAACGGCAGCCGTACCGAGTATTCGGCCGACAAGCTGCGCGCCAGCCTGATGCTGGCCTTGCGCAAGCGGCCGGTCGCGGCCGAGTCGGTGGACCGCGCCGTGGCCTCGATCGAAGAAAAGCTGCTGACCAGCGGCCAGCGTGAAATCGATTCGGTCTACGTTGGCGAACTGGTGATGCAGGAACTCAAACGCCTCGACAAGGTGGCGTATATCCGCTTCGCTTCCGTCTACAAGAACTTCGAAGACCTGGCTGAATTCCAGGACGCGATCGAAGAAGTTGGCGACGGTCAAGAGCTCACGCCCAAGGCTTGATAATTCTCAAACCCGTGTGACCCCTGCTGTCTAATTTGGACAGAAGGGGAGGGCTGCGCCATGCGTCGTCCAATCGCGGGATTCACCATGCTGGAAGTGCTGGTTGCCGTGCTGCTGCTGGCCGTGGGGCTGGTCGGGGCGCTGGCGATGCAGGCGCATGCCATGCGGTCGCGGCAGGAAGCGGCGCTGCAGAGCGAGGCCCTGCAGGCGGCCGCCGCGCTGGCTGACCGTATCCGCGCCAACGCCGCGCAATCGTCCGCCTATCTTGGTTTCGAGCTTGACGCCGCCGGCGGCAGCCTGGGCGAGGCGCCGGATGCACCGGACGCCAACTGCGCCGGCGCGCCGTGTGATCCAGTGGCGCTCGCGCAGCACGAGTTGCTTGAATTTCGGCGGCAGCTGGTGTCGGCGCTGCCTTCCGCGCACGCCCTGGTATGCCGCGATGCGCTCGCGGGACAGTTGCAATGGACGTGCACCGGCGGCGCCGAGGCCCCCATCGTCATCAAGATCGGCTGGCGCAGCCGCGGTGGCGGTGGCGCGTCCACCGCGTCGGCGCCGGGCGTCGCGTTGCCGGTGGTGCTGCCGGCAGCGGTCACGCCGCCCCTGCCCATGCCCGCCCCAGCCCCGCATGGAGGTGCGCCATGACGTCGCGCCAGCGTGGCGTGGCGGTGGCGGAAGTCCTTGTCGCCATGATGCTCAGCCTGCTTGTCGTCCTGGCGGCTGGCACGCTGCTGCAAGCCGCGAATGGCGACTTCCTGCATAACGGCGCCAACACACGCATTGACGATAATGGCCGGTTCGCGCTCGGCATCATCGGCCAGGCGCTGCGCCAGGCCGGTTACCCTGGTGAACCCGGCCAATCCAGCGCATCCTCCGCACCGCCACCGCCTGGTGTGGCTGGCCGCGACGCCGCCAGCGTCGCGCGCAACGCGGAGGGGATGGGCCCGCCGCTGCCGGCCGTCAACGCCAGCGACGTCCTTGCCATCCGTTACGCGCCCGGGGGCATTGGCGCCGCGGGTGGCGGTGGCGCCATGCTCAACTGCGCCGGCTTCCCGGCCAATGCCGGCGATTGGGCATGGAGCATCTTCTACGTGGCAAGAGCCAGCGATGGCGTGGCCGAATTGCGCTGTAAATACCAAAGCGAGCACGGTTGGGGGGCCGACGCCATGGTGCGCGGGGTGGATGCTTTCCACGTGCTGTATGGCGTCGACACCGACACGCCGCGCGACCACCTCCCCAACCTTTACCTGACCGCCAGTGACATCGACGCCCGCGATGCCGCACTGCCCGAGGCCGAGCGCGTGCGGCAGCCCAACTGGCGCCGTGTGGCCAGTGTCCGCATCGCCTTGTTGTTGCATGGCGAACCCGGTTCGCGTACCGGCAGCCAGCTCTCGCGCTACGAGCTGCTGCCCAACGCCGACCCGCAAGCGTTGGTCGATGAGGCCGGCTTGCCGACAACCATGCGACACCGCGCGCGCCGCCTGTTCGGGACCACGGTGGCGTTGCGCAATCAGTGAGGGCCAAGCCATGCACCGCTACCAGCGCGGCATCACGCTTCCCGTCACGCTGTTGCTGCTGCTTGCCGCGCTCACGCTCGGCGCGTCGGCAGCACATATGGCCATGCTGGGCGAGAAGGCCGCCCGTGCCGAACGAGACCGCCTGATCGCCTTCCAGGCGGCGGAGGATGCACTGATGGATGCCGAACGCGATATCAACGAAGGCCTGGGGCAGCCGGTTGAAGTGCCCGCCCCGGCGCCTGAAGCACCGCCGGCCTGGCAGGCGGCCGACCTTGCCGGCAATGGCGGCACCGAATACGGCGCGCTCACCGGTGCCGCAATGGAAACCGGGCAGGGCACTTTACCTTTCCGCCGGCCGCGCTATCTGGTTGAGCGCGTGGCCTACACCGGATCCGACGCAACGCCCGCGCACTACTACCGGGTCACCGTGATCGGCTTCGGCCCGCGCCCGGGCGCCGAAGCCGTGCTGCAAGCGAGTTACACGCCGCCCGTGCCCATGCGGCGCCACAGCTGGCGCGAAGTCATGGACTGGCAGGCCATGCACGACGCCGCCGATGGCGAGGGCCAGCCATGAAGCCGCGCGGGGCCAGCGGTACCAGCCTGGTAGGCGTGCTCGTTGCCATCGCCATCGTGGCGATCCTGGCGGCGGTGGCGCTGCCTTTATGGAGCGAAGCGGTGGTCCGCATGCGCCGCAGCGAGGCCCAGGCCGCATTGCAGGAATTGATGCAGCAGCAGGAGCGCCATTTCACACGCTTCAACAGCTACGTCGCTTTCTCGGCGGGCAGCGCCGATGCCGCCGCCCGCGGATTCCGCTGGTGGTCGGGACGCGCCGCGCAGTCCAGCGCGTACGAACTGGAAGGCAGGGCTTGCGAAGGCGAAGAGATCCGCGACTGCATCCAGCTCATCGCCACACCCGGCACCGCCAACGTCGACGGACGATTCAGGGATCCACAATGCGAGCGCCTCATCCTCACCAGCAGCGGCCTGCACCTCGCCACCGGCCCCGCCCGCAACTGCTGGCGCTGAAACGGGGTCTGACCCTTGGGTCCGACCCCGCCCTACCGGTTTACAAGAGACCCGGCTTCACTTTGCTGGAGCTGATGATCGTCCTCGCCATCCTCTCCATCCTGTTCGCCTCCGCCATCCCCGAGTTGGGTAATATGCTCGCCGCGCGCCAGCTGCGCGCCGCCTCGGCCGACCTGCTGGCAGCAATCAACGACACCCGCGCCCAGGCCATCGCACGCCGCCGCGTCGTCACGCTGATGGCGGTGGAGGGAGACTGGCAGCAAGGCTGGCAGGTCGTCGTGGACGGAAATGGCAACCGCAACGCCGACGCCGGCGAAGCAATCCTGTCCCGCCACCAGGCATTACCCGGCCGCCTCGCCATCAGGGCGAGTTTCACCGACCACACGGTTCCCTTCTATATTTCATATAATGCAGCAGGACGCAGCTGCCGCGCCGCCCACCCGAACGCCGCCAATTTCGGCACCATCACGCTTGAGCTGGCCGGCGCGCAGCGCAATATCAAGATCAATATGCAGGGCAGGGCGCGGCTGTGCGACCCCGCCCGCGAACCGGCCACCTGCTCAAGTGTATGAACATCTATAGCGACCTCGAAGGCATGCAGCTCGCCCTGCAATGGGCGGAAAAAGGCTTGTTCACCACTTCCCCCAATCCGCGCATCGGCTGCGTGATCGTGCGCGACGGCGTGGTGATCGGCGAAGGCGTCACCCAGGCAGCCGGCCAGGACCACGCCGAGATCCAGGCCCTGAAAGACGCCAAGCGGCGCGGCCACGACGTGCGCGGCGCCACCGCCTACGTCACGCTGGAGCCATGCAGCCACCATGGCCGTACGCCGCCCTGCGCCGACGCGTTGGTGCGCGAAGGGCTGGGCCGCGTGGTCGCCGCCATGGAAGACCCCAATCCGCTGGTCGCCGGCAACGGCATGGCGCGCCTGGCCGCCGCCGGGATCCAGGTCGCCAGCGGTGTGCTGGCCGAACAGGCCTACGAGATGAACATCGGCTTTTTCCACCGCATGCGGCGCGGCCTGCCCTGGGTGCGCATGAAGACCGCCGCCAGCCTGGATGGCATGACAGCCCTGCACAATGGCCAGAGCCAATGGATCACCGGCCCTGAAGCGCGTGCCGACGGCCACGCATGGCGCGCGCGCGCCTGCGCCATCCTGACCGGCATCGGCACGGTGAAGGCCGACGACCCGCAATTGAATGTGCGCGCCGTCGAAACGCCGCGCCAGCCGCGCCGCATCGTGGTCGACAGCAAACTGGACATCAGCCCGCAAGCCCGTGTGCTGGAAGGCGGCGGCACCTGGATCGTCGCCGCGGCCCACCATCCGGAGAAGGAAGCCATCCTGCGCGGCCAGGGCGCGGAAATCATCGTGCTGCCCAACGCCCATGGCAAGGTCGACCTGCCCGAGCTGATGCGCGAGCTGGGCCGGCGCCAGATCAACGAGCTGCACGTGGAAGCGGGCGGCAAGCTGAATGGCTCGATGATCCGCGAAGGCTGCGTCGACGAGCTGCTGGTCTACCTGGCCCCAACCCTGCTGGGCGATGCGCAAGGCATGTTCGCCTTGCCTGCGCTGACTGAACTCAGCGGCAAGCACAGCCTGAAATTCCACGAGGTCAAGCAAGTCGGCGCCGATTTGCGTATCCTTGCCCGATTCAACCCTCATTAAAGAACACTATGTTTACTGGAATCGTTGCCGCAGTCGGCAAAATCAACACCGTAACCCCGCTGGCAGGCGGCGCCGATGCGGGCGTGCGCCTGGACGTGGACGCTGGCGGCCTGCCGATGGAAGACGTCGCCCTGGGCGATTCGATTGCCCTGAATGGGGCCTGCATGACCGTGGTGGAGAAGACTGCAACCGGCTTTACCGTCGACGTATCGCGCGAAAGCCTGAACAAGACGGCCGGCCTGGATACGACCTCGGAAGTGAACCTGGAAAAAGCCCTGACCCTGGCCGAGCGCCTGGGCGGCCACCTGGTGTCCGGTCATGTCGACGGCCTGGGCCTGGTGCGTAAATTCGAACCGGTGGGCGAGTCGCACGAACTGGTGATCGAAGCGCCGCGCGAGCTGGCGAAATACCTGGCCTATAAAGGTTCCGTGGTGGTGAACGGCGTGTCGCTGACCGTCAACCGCGTCAACGACACCGCCACCGGCTGCGAATTCTCGATCAACCTGATCCCGCACACCATCCAGGTCACCACGCTGAAGCACTTGAAAGCGGGCAGCAAGGTCAATCTCGAGATCGACCTGATCGCCCGCTATGTGGAACGCATGCTGTCGCTGAAAGCCTGATCAGGCAGCGGCGCGGGACACGGCCACGTAGTAAGGCAGCTCCGCGTTGATGCCCAGTTTTACCTGGCGGGTGAGGTCATCCGCCAGCACTTCCTCCTTACCCTCGGCCAGCGCGGCAAGGATTTGCGCCGCCACTTCTTCCGGTTTGATCTTCGGCATATCGTAGCCGGCGGTCATGTCCGTTTCCATATACCCCATGTGGGCGCCCAGCACTTGCGTGCCTTGCGCCGCCAATTCGACGCGTAAGCCATTGGTCAGCGCCCAGGCGGCCGACTTCGACATGCTGTAGGTATTGGTCGGGCCCTGGCTCAGCCAGGCCAGCACGGACAGGATGTTGACGATGGCGCCGCCGCCATTGGCTTTCAGCGTCGGGGCGAAGCCTTTGCTCAACAGCATGGGGCCGATCACATTGGTTTCCAGTTCGGCGCGCGCCTGTTCCAGGGCGTTGTCGGCCAGGATGCCGCCAATGCGGACGATGCCGGCGTTGTTGATGAGGACGGTCACATCCTGGTATTCGCGGGTGACGGCTGCGATTTCGTCGTGTTTGGTCACGTCGAGCTGGACCGGGATGACGCCGGGCAGGGTGACCGTCTTGGGATCGCGGGCGGCGCCGTAGACTTTTTTCGCGCCGGCGGCCAGGGCCGCCTTCGCCAGTTGCAAGCCCAGGCCACGGTTGGCGCCAGTGATGAATACGACGGAATCTTTGAGGTTCATGATGGTTTCCTTTGAGGGTTAATGATGACGACCGTCATCCAATGACTTAATAATAGTGGTCGCAATTAAAAACTTCAAGGAAAATTTTTCGTACCGGAACCGGTAAGGCGGGGTCGGGCCCGGAGGGCCGGACCCCGGAGTGCCGGTTTCAGTTGGTCAGGGTTGCGGTGAGGGTGATATTGGTGTTGAGGACTTTCGAGACGGGGCAGCCGACCTTTGCCTTATTGGCAAGTTCTTCGAACCTGGCCTGGTCGGCGCCCGGGATGTTGGCTTGCAGCGTCAGGTGGATGGCCGTGATGGCGAAACCATCGGCCACCTTGTCCAGCGTGACGTCGGCCTTGGTTTCCATCTTTTCGGCCGTGAGCCCCGCCTCGCCCAGGATCAGCGACAGCGCCATGGTGAAGCAGCCGGCGTGCGCGGCGCCGATCAATTCTTCGGGGTTGGTGCCGGGCCGGCCTTCGAACCGGCTGGCAAAACCATAAGGGGCGGCCTGTAGCGCACCGCTTTGGGTACTGATTGCTCCACGTCCATCTTTGATGCCGCCACTCCAGACGGCTGAACCGCTAGTCTTCATCGCTGCCTCCTTCAGGGGTTGAAAAGCAATTCAGTCTAGGACATTTCGCCTAAAGCGGTCGCCCGACGGGACGGGCCGGCGCCAAATCCTTTAAAATAGCGGGTTAACAAAGAAACGTCCTGTGCCTCACATCAAAGGAAAAAATATGTCCATTTCCAGCACCGAAGAAATCGTCGCCGAATTGCGCGCCGGCCGCATGGTGATCCTGGTCGATGAAGAAGACCGCGAAAACGAAGGCGACCTGGTGCTGGCCGCCGAACACGTCACGCCCGAAGCCATCAACTTCATGATCAAGCACGCGCGCGGCCTGGTGTGCCTGACCTTGACGGAAGAGCATTGCAAGCAGCTCGACCTGACCATGATGACCGCCAAGAACGGCACGTCCTTCGGCACCAACTTCACCGTGTCGATCGAAGCGGCGGAAGGGGTCACCACCGGCATTTCGGCGGCCGACCGCGCCCGCACCATCCAGGTGGCCGTGGCCAAAGGGGCCAAGCCAAGCGATATCGTGCAGCCGGGCCACATCTTCCCGCTGCGCGCCGTGCCGGGCGGCGTGCTGATGCGCGCCGGCCATACCGAAGCCGGCTGCGACCTGACCGCCATGGCGGGCTTGATGCCCGCTTCCGTGATCTGCGAAATCATCAAGGATGACGGCACCATGGCGCGCCTGCCCGAACTGCTGGAGTTCGCCAAGGAACACGGCTTGAAGATCGGCACGATTGCCGACCTGATCCATTACCGCAGCCAGAATGAATGCATGGTGGAGCGCATCGCCGAACGTCCGCTGCGCACCGCGCACGGCGATTTCCGTATGATTGCATTCCGCGACAAGCCGAGCGGTTCGGCCCACCTGGCGCTGGTGCACGGCGAGATGGCGCCGGGCAAGGAATCGCTGGTGCGCGTGCACCAGCCGGTTTCCATCCTGGACCTGCTGGAAACCGAGGCCACCACCCACTCCTGGAACGTGTCGTCGTCGCTGAAGGCGATCAAGGGGGCGGAGCAGGGCGTGATGGTGCTGCTGAATTGCGGCGAAACCGCGGAGCAGCTGTTCGGCCAACTGGAAGCGCTGGACAAGAACGTGCGGCCGACCGGCCGCGCCGCCAGCATGGATTTGCGCAGCTACGGCATCGGCGCGCAAATCCTGCGCGAGGTCGGCGTCGGCAAGATGCAGCTGCTGGCCAGCCCGCGCAAGATGCCGTCGATGACCGGCTTCAACCTGGAAGTCACCGGCTACATGGCCAAACCTGCCGCCTGAGCGCGGCTTAACCGAACAAACGAGAAAGAGGTACCCCATGACCGTAGCAACCTACGAAACCAACCTGTCCGGCGAAAACCTGCGCATCGGCATCGTGCAGGCGCGCTTCAACGAGGACGTGTGCCACGGCCTGCTGTCGGCCTGCCTGCAGGAGCTGAAGAACCTGGGCGTGGAAGATGAAGATATCCTGCACGTGACCGTACCGGGCGCGCTGGAAGTGCCGCTGGTGCTGCAGAAGATGGCCGAATCCAACCAGTTCGATGCCCTGGTGGCGCTGGGCGCGGTGATCCGCGGCGAAACCTACCACTTCGAACTGGTGTCCAACGAATCGGGCGCCGGCATCACCCGCGTGGGCCTGGACTACAGCATCCCGATCGCCAACGCCATCCTGACCACCGAGAACGACGAACAGGCGGAAGTGCGCATGGCCGTCAAAGGCGCCGAAGCTGCCCGTTGCGCCGTCGAAATGGCCAACCTGTCGATCGCCCTGGAAGAATTGCACCAAGACCTGGGCGACGACGAGTAATTCAACACGAAGGTAAGAAAATGACTGACAAAATGACGCACGCCAACCCGAGCAAGAACCGCACCCCGCGCCACCGCGCGCGCGAGTTCGCGCTGCAGGGCCTGTACCAATGGCTGCTGAACAATGAAGATGCGACCAAGGTCGTCAACAATATCCGCGGCGCCCACGGCTTCGACAAGGCGGACGGCGAATACTTTGCCGACCTGCTGCGCGGCGCCATCAAACAATCGGTCGAGTTGCGCGAAGTGTTCACGCCGCTGGTCGACCGCGGCATCGGCGAGCTGTCCCCGATCGAACACGCCGTGCTGCTGATCGGCGCCTACGAGCTGAAGAACCACGTCGAAATCCCATACCGCGTCGTGATCAACGAAGCCGTGGAGCTGACCAAGTCCTTCGGCGGTATCGACGGCCACAAATACGTCAATGGCGTGCTGGACAAGCTGGCCGCCCAGCTGCGCGCCGACGAGGTGGCCGCCGACAAGAAGCGCTAAGCTTTCACATCCGCTTCACGCGCCCCGGCGCAACATGCCTCCATTCCCTTTTGAATGGAGGCATCAATGAGCAACACGTTCCTGCGCGCGGCCGCCTGGCTGGCCGCAACCCTGGCGTCGCTGGCAGCCGCCGGCTATGCCTATTTCCTCAGTTTCGACCTTGACCGGCAGCCGGGTGCGAACCCGCAGGCGCGCCCGGCCGATATCGCCTGGCTGGCTGGCGCCAGGCCGCCAGCCAGCCCAGCCGCGCTGCGCGGCCGGATCCTGGCCGTGGTGTCGAGCACTGCGCATTTTCCTGGCGGCGACAAGAAGGCCGGCTACGAGTTGACCGAGCTGGCGCGCGCCTACTACGTCTTCCAGGCCGGCGGGTTTGAGGTGGACATCGCTTCGCCCGCCGGCGGCCGCCCGCCGGCCCGCATCGATGCCGACGATATGGGCGACGCCGACTACGCCTTCCTGAACGACCCGGATGCCCAGCGCAAACTGGACCTCACCCTGCGCCTGGCGCAGGTCGCGCCGGAGCGCTACGACGCCGTCTACTTCGTCGGCGGCAAAGGCGCAATGCTCGATTTTCCGGGCAATGCCGACGTCGCGCGCATTGCCGGCGCCATCGCGGCACGCGGCGGCGTGGTGGGCGCCGTCTGTCACGGGCCCGCGGCGCTGCTGCACGTGCGTGACGCCGGCGGCCGCAGCCTGGTCGAGGGGCGGCGCATGACGGGCTTTTCCAACGAAGAGGAACTGTTCCTGGCAAAGGATGCCCGGCAGCGGCTGCCCTTCCTGCTGGAAGAGCGGGCGCGCCAGTTGGGCGCCCGTTTCTCCGCCGCCCCCAAGTACGTTGGCCATGTGGTGGTGGACGGCAAGCTGGTGACCGGCCAGAACCCATGGTCCACTTGGGCCGCGGCGGAAGCCATGGTGGCGGCGCTGGGCGTCACGCCCGCCGCCAGGCCGGAAACCGCCGAAGAGCGCAGCACGCTGGCGCTGGCGGCGTATTACAACAGCGGCCTGGAACCGGCCCGCGCGAAGCTGCGGCAGGGACAGGGCTTTGATAAGATGCTGGTGCTGATGCATGCCGTCGTGGCGGGCATGCAGGGAAGGGTGGTGGATGCCTTCCAGTTGCAACGCCTGGCCAAAGGATAAGGATGCCGCTGAACATACTCGTCGTCGAAGATAACCATCTGCTGGCCGGCAACCTGGCCGACGCTTTCGGCCGTCTTGGCCACGCGGCCGATTTCGCGGCGAACGGCGAACTTGGGCTGGCGCTGGCATTGGACCATCCGTACGACGTATTGGTGCTTGACCTGGCCTTGCCGGGAATCGACGGCCTGCACGTGTGCCGGGAAGTGCGCTCCCGCCTGGCGCGCCGCCTGCCGGTGCTGATGCTGACCGCGCGCGATTCGCTGCCGGACAAGCTGCGCGGTTTCGAGGCCGGCGCCGACGACTACCTGGTGAAGCCTTTCGCGATGGCGGAATTGCTGGCGCGCTGCCAGGCGCTGGCCCAGCGGCACAAGGATTACGCGCTGGAAGTGGGCAGCTTGCGGATCGACCGCCGCGCGCAGACGGTCACGCGCGCCGGGCAGCCGGTGCGCCTGCAGCCGGCCGGCTACCAGCTGCTGCTGGCGCTGGCCGAGGCGCATCCGCGCATCATGACGCGCAGCGAATTGACCCAGGTCCTGTGGCACGACGACCCGCCCGATTCGGACGCCTTGCGCAGCCACCTGTACCAGTTGCGCCAGGCGCTGGACAAGCCTTTCGACCGCCCCATGCTGGTGACGGTGCATGGCGTCGGCTTCCGCCTGGACGCGGCCGCATGAGCGCCGCCGTTTCGCACAGCCTGCGCCGCCGGCTGACCGGCGCCTTCGCCCTGGTCGCGCTGTGCACGGCGCTGCTGTTCTCGGGATTTGCCGTGATCTTCATGTATGCGCTGGAGGATGAATTCTTCGCCAATATCCTGGCGCAGGAAACGGCGCACCAGCAGGCCAGCTGGCAGGCAAATGGGGTGCCGGCCGCACCATTGCGGCCCTATGTCAGCCTGCACCGCGACGCGGGCAGCCTGCCGGCCGACTTGCGCCGCCAGCTGGGCGGCGCGCACAGCGGGGAGTACTTCGGGGAAGCCGGCCGGCATTACCACGTGCGCGTGCTGGCATTGCCGGGCCGCGCCGGCGCCGCGGCGCCGCTTTTTCTGGTCGCTGAGGTCAGCAGCGAACTGCTGGTCCGCCCCCGTTTGCCCAAGGTTCTCGGCCTGCTTGGCGGCATGCTGTTCGTCATCGTTGCGGCCACCCTGGCGCTGGGTTACTGGCTGGCACGGCGCGCCACCGGCCCGCTGGAAAAACTGGCGCACCTTGTTGCCAGTGCGGCACCGGAGCAGTTGCCCAAAGGCTTCGCCGCGGGCTATCCGCGCAATGAGATCGGCGCGCTGGCGCGGGCGCTGGACGATGCCATGTCGCGCATGGCTGCATTCATCGCGCGCGAACAGCAATTCACCCGCGATGCCAGCCACGAGTTGCGCACGCCGCTGGCCGTGATCGAAGGCGCCTGCTATTTGCTGGCCGAGCAGCCGATGGCGCCGCAGGCCGCACAACAGCTCCAGCGCATCCGCCGCGCGGCGACCGGCATGGCGCAAACGGTGGATACGCTGCTGGCGTTGGCGCGCGAAGACTTGCCGGGCGCCGCCGAACGGCCGGAGGCGCAACCGGTGCCGCTGTTGGCGCTGGCCGAAAGCACGGTGGTGCAGTTGGCCCATCTGCTGGACGGCAAAGCTGTGGAAGTCGAGGTGGAGATCGATCCGCATGCCCGGTTTTACATGCCGCAGCCTGCCCTGGCCATCGTGCTGGCAAATGTCGTCGGCAATGCGTTCCAGCATACGCAGGCCGGCCGCGTGCGCATCGGTTATAGCGGGGGCGGCCTGGTGGTCAGCGACCAGGGGCCGGGCATCGATGAAGCGATCCGCGCGCGGCTGTTCGAGCCGGGGGTGAAGGGCGGCGCCAGCAGTGGCCATGGGCTGGGGCTGTCGATCGCCCGCCGCCTTGCCGAGCGCATCGGGCTCGACCTGGCGCTGCGGCCCGGAGCGCAGGGCGGCACCGTGGTCACACTGACGCCGCGCAAATAAAAAGCCACCCGAAGGTGGCTTGTGCTTGCGCGCAGGTCCCTTACAGGCCGGCCAGCTGTTCCACGGTGATCGGCGTTTCAGCCTGTGCCACCGTGGTTGGCGCTTCCTTCGGCTTGGCCGGCGCCGGGGCGGCGGCCACTTGCGGCGGGGTGATATATGGCACCTTCTTGCCGGCGGAGACTTGCTTCAGGCGCGAGTACTCGGCCATCACTTTGGAGCCATAGCCGTCGTCGCTTTCGAAGGCTCCTGCACCGACGTAGGACTTCAGGCCGGCTTCGACGGAGCCGCCCCTGGACACGTAATCCTTCAGGATCAAGGCGCCGACACGGATGTTGGCGACCGGATTCAGCGCTGCCTGCACGCCGCCCAATTCCTGGAACTTGTCGGTGTGCACCTTGGACATCACCTGCATCAGGCCCTGGGCGCCCATCGGGCTCTCCGCGAACGGGTTCAGGCCGGATTCGATGGCCATCACGGCCAGGATCAGCAGCGGATCGAGCTTGATTTCGCGCGCAGTCAGGTAAGCGGTGGAAACCAGCATATTGGTCGCATCGCCAGCCACCCGGTAGCGCTTGGACAGCCAATTGGTGACGGCATCCTGCTGCTTCTTGGTGCCCATCAAGGCTTTTTCCTCGGCGGTCAGCGGCACTTCGGCAGTGGCCGCCGCCACAGGGCGCGCGGCAGGCGCTTCCATCAGCTCGGACAGCGGCGGTGCGGTCACCACTTGGGCCGGCACGGCTGGTTGGCCGCGCAGGGCGTCGGCCAGCTTGGTTGCCAGTTCCGGACGCGCCACCATGGCGCAGGCCATGACCAACGCTGCAATACCCAGGATGCTCAGCATGGACTGAGCGGCGGTCAGCAGACCGCGTGCCGAAATGCTCTGCGCGGAAATCCACGCGGCGGGCTGGCTGGCCCATTGACGGGCGCTATCCAGCAGCCCATTGAATCGATTGTTCATTCCAGAACTCCCCTGAAATGTAAGAGTCAAAACGCGTCCCCGCCGCGTTGAAACGCGGTCAAATCGACGTGCCATAGTCGTTACATCAGTGTTATCTTCGTCCACCGCCGCACAGGTCGCACGGGACTGGACGCCATCATTGTTTGCCTGAGCTGGTCGTTCTTGGTGGACCAGTTGCAACACAACTTATTCCGGGGGAGAGGCAGACGCCTCGCGAAAACACTCCTTAAAATGTCTGTGGAGCCCGGACTCCGTGAAATGTAATGAAGAACAACTTAGTTGGCATTAAGGCCATGTCCTCATCAAGTAGGTCAAATTGTAGGAGCCGTATTATATCTAGTCAATACTAACACGATCCTTCTTTATTACTTTTGAGTATGATTTTCTCGTGAACACATTGACAAAAACCAATAAAATCAACGGCTTGACCAAAAGTGCTCAGACGGCCTGTCCAGAGCAAAAAAATCGTAAAAAAGTATGAAATATCGCGATCTCCGGGATTTTATTTCCCAACTGCAAGCAATTGGCGAACTTAAGCGCACTAACTTGCCGGTTTCGCCACATTTGGAGATGACGGAGGTGTGCGACCGCACGCTGCGCGCCGGCGGCCCGGCCATCCTGTTCGAAAAGCCGGCCGGTTTCGACATGCCGGTGCTGGGCAACCTGTTCGGCACGCCGCGCCGGGTGGCGCTGGGCATGGGCGCCGACGACGTCGGTGAACTGCGCAAGATCGGCCATGTGCTGGCGCAGCTGAAAGAGCCTGAGCCGCCCAAGGGCTTCAAGGACTTGATGGGGCTGGGCTCCCTGGTCAAGGCGGTGTGGGACATGTCGCCCAAGGAGATGCGCGGCGCGCCCTGCCAGGAGATCGTGTGGGAAGGGAAGGATGTGGACCTGGGCCGGCTGCCGATCCAGCGTTGCTGGCCGGGCGACGTGGCGCCCCTGATCACATGGGGTCTGGTGATTACCAAGGGCCCGAACAAGAAGCGCCAGAACCTGGGCATCTACCGCCAGCAGGTGCTGGGCCCTAATAAGGTGATCATGCGCTGGCTGGCGCACCGCGGCGGCGCGCTGGACTTCCGCGAACATTGCATCCGCAATCCCGGCCAGCCTTATCCGGTCTGCGTGGCGCTGGGTGCCGACCCGGCCACCATCCTCGGTGCGGTCACGCCGGTGCCGGACACCCTGTCGGAATACCAGTTTGCCGGCCTGCTGCGCGGCAGCCGCACCGAGCTGGTCAAGGCTATCGGCAGCGAGTTGCGCGTGCCGGCATCGGCGGAGATCGTGCTGGAAGGGCATATCTACCCGGACGCCGGCCATCCAAGCGGCTATGAGCATGGGCTGGAAGGCCCGTACGGCGACCACACCGGTTATTACAATGAGCAGGACTGGTTCCCCGTCTTCACCATCGACCGCATCACGATGCGGCGCGACCCGATCTACCACTCCACCTATACAGGTAAACCGCCGGACGAACCGGCCGTGCTGGGCGTGGCGCTGAACGAAGTGTTCGTGCCGCTGCTGCAAAAGCAGTTCAGCGAAATCACCGACTTCTACCTGCCGCCCGAAGGCTGCAGCTACCGCATGGCGGTGGTGCAGATCCGCAAACAGTACGCGGGCCACGCCAAGCGCGTGATGTTCGGCGTATGGAGCTTCCTGCGCCAGTTCATGTATACCAAGTTCATCGTGGTGGTCGATGAGGACGTGGACATCCGCGACTGGAAGGAAGTGATCTGGGCCATCACGACGCGCGTCGACCCGACGCGCGACACCACCCTGGTTGACCACACCCCGATCGACTACCTGGACTTTGCCTCCCCGGTCAGTGGCCTGGGCAGCAAGATGGGGATCGACGCGACCAATAAATGGCCGGGTGAAACCAGCCGCGAATGGGGCACCACCATCACCATGTCGCCGGAGGTGAAGGCACGGGTGGACGGGATTTGGCAGCAGCTCGGTTTATAGCCTATAATTGCGCCCGGGCGGGCCCCTGCGCATTGCGGCACGGTTAACCTGGTCAGGTCGGGAACGAAGCAGCCAAAGCTGTTCACCGCAAGTGCCGCAGATCAGGCTCGCCTCTTTGAATTCTTGAAAAAGCTGCGATTGACTCAATCGCAGCTTTTTTATTGCCTATGCGACAAGCATGCAATCTTGTCCGCAGCGCACTTATCTACGGTAAAATCGCGCACATGTCCTATCAAGTCCTCGCTCGCAAATACCGTCCCCGGAACTTTGAAACGCTCGTCGGCCAGGAGCACGTTGTCCGTGCGCTGACCCATGCGCTGCATACCGGGCGCCTGCACCATGCCTACCTGTTTACCGGGACGCGCGGTGTCGGCAAGACGACGCTGTCGCGCATCCTGGCCAAGTCGCTCAATTGCGTCGGCCCGGACGGCAACGGCGGCATCACGGCCACCCCGTGCGGCGTATGCGAGGCCTGTACCGCCATCGACGGCGGCCGCTTTGTCGACTATGTGGAGATGGATGCCGCCTCCAACCGCGGCGTCGACGAGATGGCGCAGCTGCTGGAGCAGGCGGTGTACGCACCGTCCAATGCGCGCTTCAAGGTCTATATGATCGACGAGGTGCACATGCTGACCAACCACGCCTTCAACGCCATGCTGAAGACGCTGGAAGAGCCGCCGGAGCACGTGAAGTTCATCCTGGCGACCACCGATCCGCAAAAGATTCCCGTCACCGTGCTCTCGCGCTGCCTGCAGTTCAACCTGAAGCAGATGCCGCCGGGGCATATCGTGGGTCACCTGGAAAATATCCTCGGCCAGGAAGGCGTGGTGTTCGAGCAGCCGGCCCTGCGTTTGCTGGCGCAGGGTGCGCACGGTTCGATGCGCGATGCCTTGTCGCTGACCGACCAGGCCATCGCCTACGCTGCCGGCGCCGTGACGCTGGATGCGGTGCAGGGCATGCTGGGCGCACTGGACCAGTCCTACCTGGTGCGCCTGCTCGATGCGCTGGCCAATAAAGATGGCGCCGACCTGATGGCGGTGGCCGACGAAATGGCGACGCGCTCGCTGTCCTATAACGGCGCCTTGCAGGACCTGGGCACCTTGCTGCACCGGATCGCGCTGGCGCAGACCGTGCCCTCGGCCGTGCCGGCGGACTTGCCTGAATATAACGATATCGTGCGCCTGGCCGCCCTGTTCGATGCGGAAGAGGTGCAGCTGTACTACCAGATCGCCGTGCACGGGCGGAATGAATTGGGCCTGGCGCCGGACGAGTATGCCGGCTTCTCCATGACCCTGTTACGCATGCTTGCCTTTCGGCCCGGTATCGGTGGGGCAGAAGGCCAAGCGGCCAACGCCCCGGTAGCGGCTCGTCCAGCCGGCGCGAATCCGGCCCGTGCGGCTGCCGCAGCCGCGGCGATGGTCGATCGCGCCAGCGTGCCGGTGCCGGCTCCCGCGCCGGCGCCGGCCATGCAGCAGGTTGCGCCGGCCGCCGCGCCGGCGGCCAATGCGCCCGCAGCGGCGTCGCCGGCGGCTCCTTCGCCCGCCGTATCGCCGTCGCCTGCCGCCAGCGCGCCAGCGGCCATGCCTGCTGCGGTGGCGGCGCCCGCTGCGGGCAGCGCAGCCGCTCCTGCCCAGCCACCCGCGCCGGTGCACGCTGCGCAGCCTGCGCCCGCTGCCGACACCCGCGCCATGAGCCCGGCGAAGATGGCGATCACCGCCGCCCTGGAAGCCGCGCGTGCCGCGGCCGCCGCCCGCACCGGCCAGCGTCCGCCAAGCCCGCCGCGTCCCGCCACGCCAGCTGCCGAAGCGGCCGTGCCGCCCGCCGCGACGCCCGCCATGCGGCCGTCCGCGGCGCCGGCCGGCCCGGCTTCAGCGCCTTCATCCGCGCCAGGCGCCGGCTACGCGGCCCCCGCGCCCGCGCCGGCAGCTCCGGCAGTGGCACGCGGCCCCGCCCCGTGGGAAGATGCGCCGCCGCCGGCGATGCCAAACGCGCAGGCCGACGATGGACAAGGCGGCGCAGCGGTGCTGGAAGCGCCGCCGGCCGCGCGCGTCGCGCCGCCACAGCAGCAGGCGGATGACGATTTGCCGCCCTGGGTGACCGGCTTCTCCGACGAATCCGCCGTGCCGGCAGGGGCCGACCACATCGCCGGCATGGCGCAGGCCGCGCCGGCGCAGCGCGCCGCGCCTGCCAAGGCCCCATATGAATACGTGATCACCCCGGTGCCCGAACTGGGCTGGGATGGCAACTGGCCGGCCCTGGCCGCGCACCTGCCGCTGCGCGGCGTGGCGCAGCAGCTGGCCACCCAGGCCGAGCTGGTAAGCTGCACCTTCGACGGCAATATGGCCGTGTTCCGCATCCGCTGCCCGATCGAAACCTGGGCCACCGCGGCCAATGTGGAAAAGCTGACCTCCGCCCTGGCCGAGCGCTTCGGCCGCCCGGCCCGGGTCGAGACCGAGATCGGCAAGGCCTGGTACACCACCAGCGTCGAAGCCCAGATCCACCGCGACAATTGCCAGCGTGCGGCCGAGGAAGCGGTCGCCGCCGACCCCTTTATCAAAGCGATGGTGCGCGATTTCGGCGCCTTCGTCGTGCCCGGCTCCATCGTGGCACCGATGACGCCCGCGCACTGAACACCAGATACCCAACACCAAAATACGGAGAACCACACCATGATGAAGAACCAACTGGCAGGCCTGATGAAGCAAGCGCAAGCCATGCAGGAAAACATGAAAAAGGCGCAGGAATCGCTGGCCCTGATCGAAGTCGAAGGCCAGTCCGGCGCCGGCATGGTCAAGGTGGTGATGACCTGCAAGAACGACGTCAAGCGCGTCTCGATCGACCCTTCGCTGCTGGGCGACGACAAGGACATGCTGGAAGACCTGGTGGCCGCCGCCTTCAACGATGCCGTGCGCAAGGCCGAAGCCACCGCCGCGGAAAAGATGAGCGGCCTGACCGCCGGCATGCCGCTGCCACCCGGCTTCAAGATGCCGTTCTGACCCTGCATCATGTTCATCATCACGCTCACGTACCTGAAGCCGGCCGAGGAGATCGACCAACTCCTCGCCGCACACCGCGAGTACTTGCGCGAGCAATATGCCAACGGCATGTTCCTGATGTCCGGACGCCAGGTGCCGCGCATGGGCGGCATCATCATTGCCACGGCCGACAGCCGGGCCGATATCGAGGCGGTGATCGAACTCGATCCTTTCAATGAGGCGGGCGCGGCCAGCTACACGATCACCGAATTCGTGCCCACCATGACGGCCGATTTCCTGAGCGCCTTCAAGCAAGCCTGAACCAATGGCGAAGTCCTTTGAATTCCTGACGGAGGCGCTGCGCCGCCTGCCCGGGGTCGGCCCCAAATCGGCGCAGCGCATGGCGTTCCATCTGCTGCAGCACGACCGGGAAGGTGCGGCCATGCTGTCGCGTGCGCTGTACCAGGCGGTGGAGCAGGTGCATCACTGCGCGCTGTGCAATACGTTCACCGAGACCGAGATTTGCGACACTTGCGCCGACGAGTCGCGCGACAAGCGCCAGCTGTGCGTGGTCGAGACGCCGGCCGACCAGGTGATGATCGAATCGACGCTGACTTACAAGGGCCTGTATTTCGTGCTGATGGGCCGCCTGTCGCCGCTGGACGGCATCGGACCCAAGGACATCCACCTTGAAAAGCTGCTGGCGCGCGCCGCCGATGGCGTGGTGGAGGAAGTGGTGCTGGCGACCAACTTCACCAATGAAGGCGAAGCCACCGCCCACTACATCAGCGAAATGCTCAAAGCGCGCGGCCTGGCCGTGACGCGCCTGGCGCGCGGCGTGCCGGTCGGCGGTGAGCTCGAATACGTCGACGCCGGCACCATCGCCCGCGCCATGCTAGACCGCCGCAGCACCTGAACGGGCGCCGACCAGCATCTGGCTGATGGCCTCCTGCGGCGTGGGGCGGCCGAGCAGGTAGCCTTGGGCCATGTCGCAGCCATATTCCTTGAGCAGGTCGAGCTGCTCGCGGGTTTCCACCCCTTCCGCCACCACCACCATCTTCAGGCCGTGCGCCATGGCGATGATGGCGCGCGTGATGGCGGCGTTTTCGCTGTCCTGCGGCAGGCCGCTGATGAAGCTCTTGTCGATCTTCAGGGCGCGCACGTCGAAGCGTTTCAGGTAGCTCATCGACGAGTAGCCGGTGCCGAAATCGTCGATCGACAGGAATACGCCGATGCCGCGCAGCTGTTCCAGGGTCGCCAGGGTGGCCAGGGCATTGTCCATCAAGGTGCCTTCGGTCAGTTCCAGTTCCAGCAGGCCTGCTTCCAGGCCGGTGTCCTGCAGCACGGACAGCACGATCTGCGCCAGGTTTTCATCCTTGAACTGGCGCGCCGACAGGTTGACCGCCATCCGGACCGGCCGCTCGCATTCGCGCTGCCAGGTGCGTGCCTGCTTGCAGGCAGTGCGCAGCACCCATTCGCCGATCGGCACGATGAGGCCCGTTTCCTCCGCCAGGGGAATGAATTCGTTCGGCGGGATGATGCCGTGCTCGGGATGGCGCCAGCGCACCAGCGCTTCCACACCGACGATGCGGGTGCTGGGCACGTCGACCTGGGGCTGGTACAGCAGGTAAAGCTCGTTGTTCTGCAGCGCCTTGCGCAAGCCCACTTCCAGCTTGACGTGGCTCATGATTTGCATCGTCAGCGATGAGCTGTATAGCTTGGCGTTGTTCTTGCCGCAGTTTTTGGCGTGGTACATCGCGGTGTCGGCGAATTTCAGCAGCGAGGTGCAATCCTCGCCATCCTCCGGGTAGAGCGAAATGCCGATGCTGGCGGTGACGAAGATTTCGTGGCCGTCCAGGATGAAGGGGCGGCGCATGGCATCCTTGATGCGGTGCGCCACGGTCAACGCGTCGTCCACCCGTTCGATGTCGGGCAGCAGGATGGTGAATTCGTCGCCGCCCAGGCGCGCCAGGCTGCACAGGTGGTCGCTGGGGCGGATCGTTTCGCGCAGGCGCTCGGTGACGATCTGCAGCAGCAGGTCGCCGACGTTGTGGCCGAGGGTGTCGTTGATGCGCTTGAAGGAATCCAGGTCCATGAACAGGATGGCGAACTTGCGCTGTTCGCGGCGCGAGCGCTCCAGTTCGCGCTCCAGCGTCTCCAGGAATGCCTGGCGGTTGGGGATGCCGGTCAGGCTGTCGCAGTAGGCCAGCTTGCGGATCTGTTCTTCCGTGCGTTTGCGTTCGCTGATGTCGCGCACCAGGCCAAGCACTTCGCCCGCCGCGGTGCCGACCAGGCGCGCTTCGAAATGGCGGGTGCAGCCTTCGCGCGTCAATTCGTAGTCGACCGAGTGCACGGAGGCGGAGTGCAGCACGGCCGACAGCTGCTCCAGCATGCGGCTGGCGATCGACGGGGGCAGCACATCGCGGATGTGGCGGCCCACGCATTCGCGGCTGGCGAAGTCGGCGCCCGGTTCGTGGCCTTCTTCATAATCGAGGTAGTAGCCGTCCGCGCTGAGGCGGAAGAAGGTGTCGGGGATGGCGGCCAGCACGGCGCGGTTGTGGGCGTCTGCTATGCGCAGGCGGGCGATGGCGTCGCTGGCGCGCAGCACGTACAGCACGCGGTGCCCGAGGATGGGCCAGTTGATCGGCTTGGAGACGAAGTCGGTAGCGCCGGCTTCATAGGCTTGCGTGACCGCTTCCAGGTCGTCGCCGCCGGTCACCATGATGACGGGGACGTGGGAGGAGCTTTCCAGTTTGCGGATGGCGCGGCAGACCGAAAAGCCGTCGAGCAGGGGCATGTCGACGTCGAGTAGCACGAGGTCGGGGGCGTTGTCGCGGAAGCTGGCGATGGCGGCGCGGCCGTCGCTCGCTTCCACCGCATCGAGTCCGACCTGGGCCAGCATTTCAAGCATCAACAGGCGCATGACGGGGTCGTCGTCCGCCACCAGCACGGTGCCGCGTTTGGGGGAATAGAGCGCTGCCATGATTTCATGCTCCCTTCGCCAGGATGGTGCTGAGTGATTCACGCGTTGCCTGGAACGCGTGCTCCAGTGGTGCCTGCAGGCGTGCGGCGCCATCGGTGTGGCCGGCGCGGCCGATCTGCTCCAGTTCCTTGCATAGCCTGGCCAGTGCGTCCGCGCCGACGTTGGCACTGCTGGATTTCAGGCTGTGGGCGGTTTTACGGATAGTGGCAGGGTCGCCGCCTGCGATCGCTTCGCGCAGGACGGTGAGCTGGCGGGGGGTGTCTTGCAGGAAGGCGGCCACGACGCGCTGCAGCAGCGCTTCGCCCTGGCCCGGACTGAGGGCGCGGATGGCGTCAAGCGCTTGAGGGTTGATTGCTGCCGAAGCGGCCGCCATGGCAGCGGGTGCTGGTGCGCCCGAATGGTCCGGCGCCGGCGAGGCCGTGGACGCATGCGCGGGCGCGGCAGGTGGCGGCGGCGGCGGCGGAGCGTGGCCGGGCCGCGCGATAGCGCTGTCCGCAGCGCCACCGGGCGGGGGGGGAATATCCGGCCCGGCCACGAGCGCTGGCGCGCAGGCGGCCGGCATGGCAATGGCAATGGCAGGGGCAAAGGCAGGGGCAAAGGCAGACGCGGACGCACGGCCAGGCTCCGGGGCAGGCGAGGGGGCAAAAGCGTTTGCGCCGGTTGGGTGGCCGACGTTGGCGGAAGCGGCCGTGGCGCCAGCAGCGGCGGCATCGCTTGCGGCGGCGCCGGCAGCGCCGCGCTCACGGGAAGGCGCGGCGACGGCGTGGTCGGCGAAGGACGCGGCGTTGACGGTGGCCGCCGCGCTGGCAGTGGGGCGGGGCAGGGCGATCCACCGGCCCAGGGTATCGGCCAGCGCCTGTTGCGAGAACGGTTTGCTGATGTAGTCATCCATGCCTGCGGCCAGGCAGCGTTCGCGGTCGCCCTGCAGCGCGTTGGCGGTGATGGCGACGATCGGGGTGGTTCGCGAGCGGCCGCGCTGCTGCTCCAGGCGGCGGATTTCGGCGGTCGCCGCCATGCCGTCCATGACCGGCATCATGCAGTCCATCAGCACCAGGTCATAGTCGCCCGCGCGCACGGCCGCCAGTGCCTCTTCCCCGTTCGCGGCGCAAGCCACCTCCATGCCCAGACCGCGCAGCATGGCCGACGCCACCTCCACATTGACCGGGTTGTCCTCGGCCAGCAGGGCGCGTGGCCGTTGCCCCTGGCGCAAACGCGGCGCGGCATGGGTTGGCGGCGACCAGCCCGCCAGCGCAGCGGCGCCAACGCCGACGCCCTCATTGGCGCGGACCGGCGTGACGATGCAGTCGTACAGGTCCGGCTCCCGCACCGGCTTGACCAGCTGGAATGCCACGCCCGCCGCCCGCCGCTGCACCTGGTCCGCGGCATTGCGTTCGGACGCCAGCAGGATCAGGCGCACTGACGCGATATCGGGATCGGATTTGATTTCCGCCGCCAATGCCAGCCCGCCGATATCGTCCAGCCCCATATCCAACAAGGCCACGTCGTAGGGCGCCCCGCGCGCCGCCGCGGCATGCAGTTCACGCAAGGCATCCGCCGCACAGGCCGCGCAACTGCCCTGCAAATGCCAGCGCGCCAGCAGGCGCTGGAGTGCCAATGCGCTGTCGGGCTGGCGGTCCACCACCAGGGCGCGCAAACCCTTGGTCGGCTTCTGCTGGAAGCCCGCATCGTCCGCATCGACGCGCCGCTTGTCGAACTGCACGGTAAACCAGAACACCGACCCGCGCCCCAGCGCATTATCGACCCCGATCGATCCGCCCATCAGCTCCACCAGCTGCTTGGAAATCGCCAATCCAAGCCCGGTGCCGCCATGTTTGCGCGTGGTCGAACCGTCCCCCTGCGAAAAGGAATCGAAAATATGGGCCCGCGCCTCGCGCGCCACGCCGATGCCGGTATCGTGGACCTCCACCCGCAGCCGCGCCGATTGCGCATCTTCCTCGGTCACCCGCACCGCCACCTTGATGCGCCCCTGGTCGGTGAACTTGACGGCATTGCCCAGCAGGTTGACGATCACTTGCCGCAGCCGGTTCGGATCGCCGCAGATCGCCAGCGGGATATCGTTCGCCACCGCGAACTCCATCTCGATCCCCTTGGCTTGCGCTTGCGGCGCAAAGACGTTCTCGATATCGTCCAGCACTTCGCGCAGGTTGAAGTTGATGTACTCGACGGTCAGCTTGCCCGCCTCCACCTTGGAGAAGTCGAGGATATCGTTGATGATCACCAGCAGGTGCTCGCCCGAACGGCGCACCATGCTGGTGTAATGGCGCTGCGTCTCGGTCAGTTCGGTCGCCGCCAGCAGCTCCGCCATGCCCAGCACCCCATTCATCGGCGTGCGGATTTCATGCGACATATTGGCCAGGAAGGCGCTCTTGGCCTGGCTGGCCGCTTCCGCCGCATCCTTCGCCTTCTCCAGCTGCGCGGTGCGGATGCTGACCTGGCGTTCCAGTTCGCCGCGGTACTGCGCCAGCTTGGTGTCGCGGCTTTCGATCTGCGCCAGCATGCCGTTGAAGCTATCGATCAGCGTGCCCAGTTCATCGCTGCGCTGGTGCTGCAGCTGGGCGTAGGTCTGGCTGCTGCTTACCCTGTCCGCCGCCGCGATCAACTGCGCGATCGGGGCGGCAATGCCTTCGCGGAAGCGCGCCGACAGCACCAGGGCCAACCCGAACGAGGACGCGGTCGCCACCGCCGTAATACCGAGGTTGCGCAGGATGCCCAGCCACAGCGAGGCTTGGCCGGCCTCGATCATCACCGCGCCGATCACGTGCTGGCGCACCTTCACCGGCCGGTACAGGCGCAGCAGCGGCGCCCAGGGCGGGCCGTCATGCTCCGCAAGTTCGCCCTCGGCCAGCTGCCGCAGGCGCGCCGGATCCAGTGCATCGGGCGCCAGCTCGCGCAGCGCAGGGTAGGAGGCGAACAGTTGCCCGTCGCGGTCGAACAGGGCGGCGCGCGAGATGTCGCCCTTGACCGCCAGCGCGGCCAGGGCCTGTTCGGCCGTTGGCCGGTCGGCATAAAGCAGGGAAGCGACGCTGTTGGCGCCGATGACGTCAGCCAGCGAGGTAAGCTGCTTGCGCTCCTCGCTGGTATGGGACAGGACCGAGGCGACCGCGAACGCAATGAACACCAGCAGCAAGGCGCTGCCGGTGGTGAGCACCGAGATGATGGTCAGTTTCTGGCTTAAGCCGGAGCGTTCGAAGTTGAGCATTTTCGCCGCCGAAGGACGATTCCATCCGGCAAAGAATAAATGCTAAGAATTTCGACACTTTGATCTGGCTCTAACTTCCAGTCGCTAGCAATTGCTTCGCGGAACACTTTGTCCACCCCGGGGTCAGGAACCTAGGTGGACAAAAGTTGCTGGTCAGCAGCAGCCGCCGCGCTTGCCGGCGCCGCCGTAGCGGGCTTCCTGCCGCTCGCGGAAGAATTCCTCGTAGCTCATCACGGGCTCACCGGGGTGGGTGGTCTCGCGGTGGGCGACGTAGGTGTCGTATTCCGGCAGGCCGCACATCAGCCGCATGCTCTGTCCGAGGTAGCGGCCTGCCTTGGCAATTTCGCCCAGCATAGCGTCACTTGGCCGCGGCGGCGTATTGCGCCGGGCTTTCGTTGTGGGTCGGGCGGCTGGCGTTCCATGCCGCCAGCGCGGTGCGCACGCCGAACACCAGCACACTCACCACCACCACCATGAAGAAGGCTGCCAGGCCCGCGTCGAGGTAGTCGTTGAAGATCACCTGCTGCATCTGCTCGATCGACTTGGCCGGGGCCAGCACCTTGCCTTCGGCCAGGGCGGCCTGGTATTTGGCGGCGTGGGCCAGGAAGCCGATCTTCGGATTGGCGTCGAAGATCTTCTGCCAGCCGGCGGTCAGGGTGCACAGCAGCAGCCAGATGGTCGGCAGCACGGTGACCCAGGCGTACCTGGCGCGCTTCATCTTGAACAGCACGCAGGTGGCGAGGATCAGCGCCACGGCGGCCAGCATCTGGTTGGCGATGCCGAACAGCGGCCACAGGGTGTTGATGCCGCCCAGCGGATCGACCACGCCCTGGTACAGGAAGTAGCCCCAGGCCGCCACGCACAGGCCGGTGGCCAGCAGGCTGGCGAACACGGAGTCGGTGCGCTTCAGCGACGGTGCGAAGGAGCCCAGCAGGTCCTGCAGCATGAAGCGGCCGGCACGGGTGCCCGCATCGACGGCGGTCAGGATGAACAGCGCTTCGAACAGGATGGCGAAGTGGTACCAGAACGCCATCATGGCCTTGCCGCCGATGACATTGGACAGGATGTGCGCCATGCCCACGGCCAGGGTCGGTGCGCCGCCGGCGCGGGAAATGATGGTCGATTCGCCGACGTCCTTGGCCGTCTGCGTCAGCATTTCGGGCGTGACGTAGAAGCCCCACTGCGAGATGGCCTGGGCGGCCGATTCGGCGGTGGGGCCGATCAGCGCGGCCGGGCTGTTCATCGCGAAGTACACGCCTGGCTCGATGGTCGAGGCGGCGATCAGGGCCATGATGGCGACGAAGGATTCCATCAGCATCGCGCCGTAGCCGATGAAGCGGGCGTGGGTTTCGTTCTCGATCATCTTCGGCGTGGTGCCGGAGGAGATCAGGGCGTGGAAGCCGGACACCGCGCCGCAGGCGATGGTGATGAACAGGAATGGGAACAGGTTGCCCGACCACACCGGGCCGGTGCCGTCGATGAACTTGGTCACGGCCGGCATCTGCAGGTAAGGCGACACGATCACGATGCCCAGCGCCAGGCCGACGATGGTGCCGATCTTCAGGAAGGTGGACAGGTAATCGCGCGGCGCCAGCAGCAGCCACACCGGCAGCACGGAGGCGATGAAGCCGTAGCCGATCAGCATCCAGGTCAGTTCGGTGCCGGTGAAGGTGAACATCGGCGCCAGGGCCGGGTTTTCCTGCACCCACTGGCCGCCGAAGATGGCCAGCATCAGCAGCACGAAGCCGATCAGCGACACTTCGCCGACGCGGCCGACGCGGAAGTAGCGCGAATACACGCCCATGAACAGCGCGATCGGGATGGTGGCCATCACGGTGAAGGAACCCC
>CBFGQI010000003.1:0-118243 GCA_965650885.1 uncultured Oxalobacteraceae bacterium | reverse complement strand
AAAAGCGCATCATGTTCCGCCGCGCCATGAAGCGCGCCATGCAGAACGCCATGCGCCTGGGCGCCCAGGGCATCAAGATCATGTCCTCCGGCCGTCTGAACGGCATCGAGATCGCCCGTACCGAATGGTATCGCGAAGGCCGCGTGCCTCTGCATACCCTGAAGGCGGACATCGACTACGGTACCTCCGAAGCGTCGACCACCTACGGCATCATCGGTGTCAAGGTGTGGGTGTACAAGGGTGACCGCTCCGCCACCGGCGAAGCACCAGTCATCGACACCCCGGCGGAAGAGAAGAAGCCACGTGGCCCGCGCCGCGACGACGGTAAGCCAGCTGGCCGCCGTCCAGCTCCAGGCGCCAAAGCCCCAGCCGCCCGCCGCGCTGCCAAGCCGGCTGCAGCTGACAAAGCAGGAGAATAAGCATGCTGCAACCTAGCCGCAGGAAATATCGTAAAGAGCAGAAAGGCCGCAACACCGGCATTTCGCACACCACCGGCACTTCGGTGTCGTTCGGCGAGTTCGGCCTGAAGGCCGTGGCACGCGGCCGTATCACCGCGCGCCAGATCGAGTCCGCACGTCGTGCGATGACCCGTCACATCAAGCGTGGTGGCCGTATCTGGATCCGTGTGTTCCCGGACAAGCCAATCTCCAACAAGCCTGCCGAAGTCCGTATGGGTAACGGTAAGGGCAATCCGGAGTACTACGTTGCCGAAATTCGTCCAGGCAAAGTCCTGTACGAAATGGATGGCGTTGCTGAAGAACTGGCACGCGAAGCGTTCCGTCTGGCCGCTGCTAAACTGCCTCTGGCAACCACCTTCGTGGTGCGCCAGGTTGGCCAATAATTGGAGTGAAATATGAAAGCATCTGAACTCCGTGGCAAAGACCAGGCTGCACTGCAGAAAGAA
The DNA here is from genome assembly GCA_965650885.1 of uncultured Oxalobacteraceae bacterium. Lineage (GTDB taxonomy): Bacteria > Pseudomonadota > Gammaproteobacteria > Burkholderiales > Burkholderiaceae_D > Rugamonas. The sequence goes on along the minus strand of CBFGQI010000003.1, from coordinate 117,339 downwards.
CTGAACGACCTGCTGAAGGCCCAGTTCGGTCTGCGTATGCAAGCTGCTACCCAGCAGCTGGGCAACACCTCGCAGCTGAAGAAGGTCCGCCGCGACATCGCCCGCGTGAAAACGGTAATGAACTCGAAGGAAGCGAAATGACCGAACAAGTTAAGCTGAAGCGTACTCTGATCGGTAAAGTCGTGTCCGACAAGATGGACAAGACCGTTACCGTTCTGATCGAGCGTCACGTCAAGCACCCTCTGTATGGCAAGATCATCGTGCGCAGCGCCAAGTACCACGCGCACGACGAGTCCAACCAGGTCAAGGCCGGTGATACGGTCGAGATCCAGGAAGGCCGTCCGATCTCCAAAACGAAGGCGTGGACGGTGACCCGTGTAGTGCAAGCTGCACAAATCGTCTAAGTAAGTTGCAAGCCGGGAGCGTGAGTTCCCGGCCACAATTTAATTAGTTCTTGCAGGCCCGCAGGTTTTATGCAATACTTGCGGGCTTCGTCCATGTATCCGCCGCAAAGTTTCTCTCCGCAGACGCGATAGCGGTCAGTACTTGTATGAAGATCAAGCACCCAATCAGGCGGCATTGTGCCGTTTGGCGGGACCAAGACTGACCGATGTCCGCATTGTGTGGATTCTTCGGCTTAAGTTGGGAAAGAGATAACTATGATTCAAACTGAAAGCCGGCTCGAAGTAGCCGACAACACCGGTGCCAAGGAAGTCATGTGCATCAAGGTGTTGGGCGGTTCCAAGCGCCGTTACGCTGGCATCGGCGACGTGATCAAGGTCACCGTAAAGGTGGCTCAGCCTCGCGGCCGTGTCAAAAAAGGTGAAATTTATAACGCCGTGGTTGTGCGCACCGCTAAGGGTGTTCGCCGCCAGGACGGTTCCCTGGTGAAGTTCGATGGCAATGCCGCTGTCCTGCTGAACAACAAGCTGGAACCGATCGGTACCCGTATCTTCGGCCCAGTGACCCGCGAACTGCGCACTGAGAAGTTCATGAAGATCGTGTCCCTGGCACCGGAAGTCCTGTAAGGAGTCAGACAATGGATAAGATTCGCAAAAACGACGAAGTCATCGTCCTGACTGGTAAGGACAAGGGCAAGCGCGGCGTAGTGACCCAGCGTGTAGACGCTGAGCACGTCGTGGTGGAAGGCGTTAACGTGGCCAAGAAGGCCGTTAAGCCGAACCCGATGACTGGTGTTCAAGGTGGCATCGTTGACAAGACCATGCCGATCCACGTGTCCAACGTTGCGCTGTTCAACGCTGCGACCGGTAAGGCAGATCGCGTAGGCTTCAAGGAAGTGGACGGTAAAAAAGTCCGCGTCTTCAAGTCGAACGGCGAAGTAGTGAAAGGGTAATCAGAAATGGCCCGTCTGCAACAACTGTACAAAGACAAGATCGTCGCTGAGCTGACCGGCAAGTTCGGTTACACCTCCGTGATGGAAGTGCCGCGCCTGACCAAGATCACCCTGAACATGGGTCTCTCGGAAGCCGTGGCTGACAAGAAAATCATCGAGCACGCTGTTGGCGACCTGACCAAGATCGCCGGCCAGAAGCCAGTCGTGACCAAGGCCCGTAAGGCAATCGCAGGTTTCAAGATCCGCGAAGGCTACCCGATCGGTACCATGGTGACCCTGCGCGGCGCCCGCATGTACGAATTCCTGGACCGTCTGATCACCGTGGCCCTGCCGCGCGTGCGTGACTTCCGTGGTGTGTCTGGCAAATCCTTCGATGGCCGTGGTAACTACAACATCGGCGTGAAAGAACAGATCATCTTCCCGGAAATCGAGTACGACAAGATCGACGCACTGCGTGGTATGAACATTTCGATCACCACCACCGCGAAGACCGACGACGAAGCCAAAGCGCTGCTCGCCGCCTTTAAATTCCCGTTCAGGAACTAAACGATCATGGCAAAACTCGCACTGATTAACCGTGAACAGAAGCGTGCCGACCTGGTAGCCAAATTCGCTGCCAAGCGCGCCGCTCTGAAGGCCATCATTGATGACCAGACCAAGTCGGAAGAAGAGCGTTACGAAGCGCGCCTGAAGCTGCAGGCCCTGCCACGTAACTCGGCTCCAACCCGTCAGCGCAACCGCTGCCAGGTAACCGGTCGCCCACGCGGCACCTTCCGTAAATTCGGCCTGGGCCGTATCAAGCTCCGTGAATTCGCTATGCGTGGCGAGATCCCGGGTATGACCAAAGCCAGCTGGTAATAGGAGAATAAGCAATGAGTATGAGCGATCCTATCGCCGATATGCTGACCCGCATCCGCAACGCACAAACCGTGCAAAAGACCTCCGTGGCCATGCCATCGTCGAAGGTCAAAGTTGCGATTGCCAACGTCCTGAAAGACGAGGGTTACATTGAAGATTTCGCCGTGTCCACCAACGAGGGCAAGTCGGAACTGAAAATCGGTTTGAAATATTATGTAGGCCGTCCTGTGATCGAGCGTCTGGAACGTGTTTCGCGTCCAGGCCTGCGTATCTACAAAGGCAAAGATGAGATCCCAACCGTGATGAACGGCCTGGGCGTGGCAATCGTGTCGACCCCGAAAGGCGTCATGACCGATCGCAAGGCGCGCGCTACCGGTGTTGGTGGCGAAGTCATCTGCTTCGTGGCTTAAGGAGTAACACAATGTCTCGTGTAGCTAAAATGCCGATCGTTGTGCCTGCTGGCGCCGAAGTTGCCATCTCCGCACAAGCGATCACCGTCAAGGGCCCGCTGGGCACCCTGACCCAGAGCCTGAACGGCCTGGTAAAAGTTGAAAACAACGCTGGCACCCTGTCCTTCGACGTGGTGAACGACAGCCGTGAATCGAACGCCATGTCCGGCACCCTGCGTGCCCTGGTCAACAACATGGTGGTGGGCGTCACCAAGGGCTTCGAGAAGAAGCTGTCCCTGGTCGGCGTGGGCTACAAGGCCCAGGCTCAAGGCGACAAGCTGAACCTGTCCCTGGGCTTCTCGCACCCGGTCGTTCACGACATGCCTGCCGGCGTGAAGTGCGCCACCCCGACCCCAACCGAGATCGTGATCTCTGGCGTTGACCGCCAAAAGGTTGGCCAGGTGGCTGCCGAAGTGCGTGCTTACCGCTCCCCTGAGCCTTACAAGGGCAAGGGTGTCCGCTATGTGGACGAAGTGGTTAAGCTCAAAGAAACCAAGAAGAAGTAATTAGGGGCTGACGATGGACAAAAAAGAATCTCGTCTGCGCCGCGGACGTCAAACTCGCATCAAGATCGCGCAACTGAAAGTGAACCGCCTGTCGGTCCACCGCACCAACCTGCACATTTACGCGAACCTGATCAGCCCGGACGCCAAAGTTCTGGTTTCGGCCTCGACCGTGGAAGCGGAAGTGCGCGCCGAGCTGGCTGGCAAGTCTGGCAAGGGTGGCAACGCCGCCGCTGCCGCACTGGTTGGCAAGCGTGTCGCAGAAAAAGCACTGAAAGCGGGCATCACCGAAGTCGCCTTCGACCGCTCCGGTTTCCGTTACCACGGCCGTGTGAAGGCGCTGGCAGAAGCCGCGCGCGAAGCTGGCCTGAAGTTCTAAGGGTACGATCATGGCAAAAATGCAAGCAAAAATGGCATCCGATAAGCCGGATGATGGCATGCGCGAAAAAATGATCGCGATCAACCGCGTGACCAAAGTGGTCAAGGGTGGTCGCATCATGGGCTTCGCAGCGCTGACCGTGGTGGGTGACGGCGATGGCCGCATCGGCATGGGCAAGGGCAAGTCGAAGGAAGTTCCGGTCGGTGTGCAGAAGGCAATGGAAGAAGCCCGCCGCAACCTGATCAAGGTTCCTCTGAAGAACGGCACCCTGCAGCACACCGTCACCGGCCGCCACGGCGCGTCGAAAGTGATGATGTCGCCAGCCAAGCCTGGTACCGGCGTGATCGCTGGTGGCGCCATGCGCGCGATCTTCGAGGTGATGGGCGTGACCGACGTGGTGGCAAAGTCCACCGGTTCGAACAACCCATACAACCTGGTGCGCGCCACCCTGGACGGCCTGGCCAAAATGAGCACTCCAGCTGACATCGCTGCCAAGCGCGGCAAGTCGGTTGAAGAGATCCTGGGTTAATAGGGAGCACTTCAATGAGCACTATCAAAGTCAAACTGGTGAAGGGCCTGATCGGCACCCGTCAAGACCACCGCGCCACCGTGCGTGGCCTGGGCCTGCGTCGTGTGAACTCTGTCAGCGAACTGCAGGACACCCCTGCTGTGCGCGGCATGATCAACAAGGTCGCCTACCTCGTTAAAGTCGTTTCCTAAGCGACCCTTAGGAACTGGAGAAAACAATGCAACTGAATACCATTCAACCAGCAGAAGGCGCGAAGCACGCTAAGCGCCGCGTTGGCCGCGGTATCGGCTCCGGCCTGGGTAAAACCGCAGGCCGCGGCCACAAGGGTCAGAAATCGCGTTCGGGCGGCTTCCACAAAGTCGGCTTCGAAGGCGGTCAAATGCCTCTGCAGCGTCGTCTGCCTAAGCGTGGCTTCAAATCGCTGAATGCTACTTTCAAGGCTGAAGTGCGTCTGTCCGACCTGAACGCCCTGGCTGTCGGTGAAGTCGACATCCTGGTGCTGAAACAGGCCGGCGTGCTGAATGTTCTGGCACGCGACGTACGTGTGATCGCTTCCGGCGAAATCACCAAAGCAGTGACCGTCAAAGGCCTGAAGGTGACCGCTGGCGCGAAAGCAGCCATCGAAGCAGCTGGCGGCTCGGTAGCCTGAGTCAGCTAGCTTAATCGGAGCGAAAATTGGCAACAAACCAACAGCTTGCTAAATCCGCCGCCGCCGGCTTCCCCTGGAACCGGCTGTGGTTTTTGCTGGGCGCTCTGGTGGTGTACCGTATCGGTGCACACATCCCTGTGCCGGGTGTTAACCCGGTAGAGCTGGCACGGTTGTTCGAATCGCAGCAGAACGGCATCCTGGGCATGTTCAACATGTTCTCCGGTGGCGCGCTGTCGCGGTTCACGATCTTTGCCCTGGGCATTACTCCATACATTTCGGCCTCGATCATCATGCAGCTGGTGTCGATCGTGTCGCCGACCATGGAGGCGCTGAAAAAGGAAGGTGAGGCGGGCCGTCGCAAGATTACCCAATACACCCGCTATGCAACTGTCGGTCTGGCCCTGTTCCAGGCGTTCGGCATCGCGGTCGCGCTGGAATCCCAGCCCGGCCTGGTGATCGACCCTGGCATGGGCTTCCGCTTCGTCACCGTGGTGACGCTGCTGACCGGCACCATGTTCGTGATGTGGTTGGGCGAGCAGATTACCGAGCGCGGTCTTGGTAACGGCATCTCGATCATCATCTTCGCCGGTATCGCCGCAGGGCTGCCGAGCGCACTGGGCGGCTTGTTCTCCCAGGTGTCGCAAGGCGCCATCGGGGCACCGTCGGCGATCCTCATCGTGGTCCTGGTGGCAGCCGTCACCTACGCGGTGGTGTTCGTGGAACGTGGTCAGCGCAAGATCCTGGTCAATTACGCCAAACGTCAGGTCGGTAACAAGATCTACGGTGGGCAGACCAGCCACCTGCCGCTCAAGCTCAACATGGCAGGCGTGATTCCGCCGATCTTCGCTTCGTCGATTATCTTGTTCCCGGCTACCATCGTGGACTGGTTTTCGAAAGGTGCGGACACCTCCAACCCGGTGGTCCGCTTCCTGAAAGATCTGGCTGCGTCGATGGCTCCTGGTGAGCCGATCCATGCACTGCTGTACGCTGTGGCAATCATTTTCTTCTGCTTCTTCTACACCGCACTGGTGTTCAACAGCAAAGAAACTGCGGACAACTTGAAGAAGAGCGGGGCCTTTGTGCCAGGGATTCGTCCCGGTGAGCAGACAGCCCGTTACATCGACAAGATCCTGATGCGATTGACCCTGGCGGGTGCGCTGTATATCACCGCCGTGTGCTTGCTGCCTGAATTCATGGTGGCGCAATGGAAGGTGTCGTTCTATTTTGGCGGTACTTCGCTGTTGATTATTGTAGTTGTGACCATGGACTTCATGGCGCAAGTGCAAAACTATGTGATGTCGCAGCAATACGAATCGCTGCTGCGCAAAGCTAACTTCAAGGGCGGGATTCCGACACGATAAATGGCAAAAGACGACGTAATTCAGATGCAGGGTGAGATCCTGGAGAACTTGCCCAACGCAACTTTTAGGGTAAAGCTGGAAAACGGCCACGTGGTACTCGGCCACATTTCGGGTAAAATGCGCATGAACTACATCCGCATTCTCCCTGGCGACAAGGTCACGGTTGAATTGACGCCTTACGACCTGAGCCGGGCCCGTATTGTGTTCCGGACAAAGTAATTAATTAAGCAATTTCGAACATAAGAGAGTGCAATCATGAAAGTTAACGCTTCAGTCAAGCGCATCTGCCGCAACTGCAAGATCATCAAGCGCAAGGGCGTGGTCCGCGTAATCTGCGTGGAAGCTCGTCACAAGCAGCGTCAAGGTTAATTCGAGGGAATAACGAATGGCACGTATTGCAGGGGTTAACATCCCAAACCATAAGCACACCGTTATCGGCCTGACCGAGATCTACGGTATCGGCCGTCCTCGTTCGCAGTTCATCTGCGCACAAGCCGGCGTTGCAACCAACAAGAAGGTCAAGGACCTGGACGACAGCGAACTGGAAAAGCTGCGTGAAGAAATCGGCAAATTCGTGGTTGAGGGTGACCTGCGCCGCGAACTGTCGATGAACATCAAGCGTCTGATGGACCTGGGCTGCTACCGTGGTCTGCGTCACCGTAAGGGCCTGCCGGTCCGCGGCCAGCGCACCCGCACCAATGCACGTACCCGCAAGGGCCCGCGCAAAGCCGCTCAATCGCTGAAGAAATAATCTAGGGAACTACTATGGCTAAGCAACAAAGCTCCGCAGCAGCCGCTCGCGTACGCAAGAAAGTCAAGAAGAACGTCGCTGAAGGTATCGCACACGTTCACGCTTCCTTCAACAACACCATCATCACCATCACCGACCGCCAGGGCAACGCTCTGTCGTGGGCGACCTCCGGTGGTGCTGGCTTCAAGGGTTCGCGTAAGTCGACCCCGTTCGCAGCGCAGGTTGCTGCCGAAGCCGCTGGTAAAGTGGCGCAGGAATGCGGCGTGAAGAACCTGGAAGTTCGCATCAAGGGCCCTGGTCCTGGCCGCGAATCCGCTGTCCGCGCACTGAACAACCTGGGCATCAAGATCACCGAGATCCAGGACGTGACCCCAGTGCCGCACAACGGCTGCCGCCCTCCAAAGCGTCGTCGTATCTAAATTCAGCCTGACATTGGCCGGTCTGGTGTGGACCGGCCACCGTCTTCTGAACACAAAATCGCTGGAACAGTGAACCGGAAACGGTTATACTGTCCGGCTATTTTCGCCTTTCCGGTTCGCCGCTGAGGCGATAGCCACGCCTGAGCCGAAAGTGGGCCAGGCTAGCGCCTAACCGCATACCGATGCGGCTGGGGCGTCATTCAATCATTAAAGGAAATTACCGTGGCACGTTATATCGGACCAAAAGCAAAACTGTCCCGCCGTGAAGGCACCGACCTGTTCCTGAAGAGCGCACGCCGCTCCCTGGATTCCAAGTGCAAACTGGACGTCAAGCCAGGCCAGCACGGCGTGAAATCCGGCGCCCGCACCTCCGACTACGGCAACCAGCTGCGCGAAAAGCAGAAGGTCAAGCGTATGTACGGCGTGCTGGAACGCCAGTTCCGTCGCTACTTCGCTGAAGCTGAGCGCCGCAAGGGCCCAACCGGCGAAACCCTGCTGTCCCTGCTGGAATCCCGCCTGGACAACGTCGCCTACCGCATGGGCTTCGGCTCGACCCGCGCTGAAGCGCGTCAGCTGGTTTCCCACAAAGCCTTCACCGTGAACGGCAACGTGGTGAACATCCCTTCGTACAACGTGAAGACCGGCGACGTGATCGCCGTGCGCGAAAAGTCGAAGAAGCAGACCCGTATCGTTGAAGCGCTGTCGCTGGCTGAACAAGTTGGCATGCCAGCTTGGGTGTCGGTTGACTCCAAGAAAATGGAAGGTACCTTCAAGTCCCTGCCAGAGCGCAACGAAATCGCTGCTGACGTCAACGAATCGCTGATCGTCGAACTGTATTCCCGTTAATCGCGGGTGCTGTACCAAGGCGGGACGCGGTCCCGCCTTTTCCATTTAATGCCATCAGCCTTATCGGTGTAACGAGCCGAGGGTAATGAAAAGGACATTTACATGCAAAATAGCTTGTTGAAACCACGTATTATCGATGTTGAAGCCCTGGGCCACGGTCACGCCAAAGTCGTGATGGAGCCTTTCGAGCGCGGCTACGGCCACACTCTGGGCAACGCGCTGCGCCGCGTGCTGCTGTCTTCGATGACCGGCTTTGCGCCGACCGAAGTCACCATCGCCGGTGTCGTTCACGAGTACTCCTCGCTGGACGGCGTGCAGGAAGACGTGGTTGACCTGCTGCTGAACCTGAAGGGTGTCGTGTTCAAGGTGCACAACCGTGACTCCGTGACCCTGACCCTGAAGAAGGAAGGCGAAGGCCCCGTGATGGCGTCGGATATCGACCTGCCACACGACGTCGAGCTGATCAACCCGGATCACGTGATCGCCAACCTGACCGCTGGCGGCAAGCTGGACATGCAGATCAAGGTCGAAAAAGGCCGCGGCTACGTTCCTGGTAACGTGCGTCGCCTGTCGGAAGACGCCAACAAGACCATCGGCCGCATCATCCTGGACGCTTCGTTCTCGCCAGTGCGCCGTGTTTCCTACGCTGTCGAATCGGCGCGTGTGGAACAGCGTACCGACCTGGACAAGCTGATCATCAACATTGAAACCAATGGCGTGATCACCCCGGAAGAAGCGATCCGTCAATCGGCCCGCGTGCTGGTCGACCAGCTGAATGTGTTCGCCGCCCTGGAAGGCACCGAAACCACGGCTGAAGCGCCATCGCGCGCCCCAATGGTCGATCCGATCCTGCTGCGTCCAGTGGACGACCTGGAACTGACCGTGCGTTCGGCAAACTGCCTGAAAGCGGAAAACATTTACTACATCGGCGACCTGATCCAGCGCACCGAAAACGAGCTGCTGAAGACCCCGAACCTGGGCCGCAAGTCGCTGAACGAAATCAAGGAAGTGCTGGCATCCCGCGGCCTGACCTTGGGCATGAAACTCGAGAACTGGCCGCCGGCTGGTCTGGAGAAGTAATTTCCAGATTTGGTGACAGTGCTGGACATCGCGCAGCGATGTTCTGCCCTGTCACCAACTGATTAGCAGTACCGCTTGGCGCATCTTGCGCCGGGCGTTTTCAACCATAACCGGACCGCGCCCTGGCTTGGCCTTGGCGATCGAAGATCTCGGATTTAAACATTATCGAAAGGAAGTACCATGCGTCACCGTCACGGCCTCCGTAAACTGAACCGTACCTCGTCCCACCGTCTGGCAATGCTGCGCAACATGACTGTTTCGCTGCTGCGTCACGAAGCGATCAAGACCACCCTGCCAAAGGCAAAGGAACTGCGTCGCGTTGTGGAACCGATCCTGACCCTGGGCAAGACCGACTCCCTGGCCAACAAGCGCCTGGCTTTCTCCCGTCTGCGCGACCGCGAGATGGTTCTGAAGCTGTTCGCTGAACTGGGCCCACGTTACGCCAACCGCAACGGCGGTTACCTGCGTATCCTGAAAATGGGTTTCCGTCATGGCGACAACGCTCCAATGGCTTTCGTTGAGCTGGTGGACCGTCCAGAAGTCACCTCCGCTGAAGAGGCACCAACCGCTGAGTAATCTCAGTCAGGTTCATTAAAAAGCCGGGCATTGCCCGGCTTTTTTTATATTGGAAGTCTGACCCTAGCGCCACCCCAGGCGTTTCAGCAGCGGCGCGCCGTATTTGTATTCGGTCAGCATGTTCTGGTCGCTGATGATTTCCAGCGGCCGGCCGGCGCTGCGCGCCATCGCGGCTGCATCGTAGGGAATAAAGCGCCGGAGATCCGCCTGAACGCGGGCCTTGACCTCCGGCTGCGTCACGTCGACCAGTGCGCCCAGGCGCCGCACGGCTTCCGCCTCGTCCGGCAACGCCAGGGTATCGCCCGCCACGACGAAATTGCGCAGCTGGTAGACCTTGCCGAACACGCTGGCCGCCGTCTTGTAGGCATCCGGCGAACTGGTGCTGTTGAAGGCCAATACCCCATCCGGGTTCAGGTGGCTGCGCACGACCCGCAGGAAGTCCTGGCTCAGCAGCATGGTGATGTAGGCGCGGTAGTGGAAAGTGGTGTTCATCACCAAGAGGTCGTACTTTTCCTGCGGATGCCGTTTCAGCCAGCGCCGGCCGTCGTCGAAATGCATGACGATGCGCGGGTCGTCGAGGATGGGACGCACCGCCTCGTACTGCCGGATGATGTCGACATAGCCCGGATTAATTTCCAGCACGTCGATGCGTTCCACGCCGGGGAAGGATTGCAGCACGCGTGTCCAGGAGCCGCCGCTCATGCCCAGCACCAGGATGCGCTTGGGCTGCGGCTTGACGGCAGCCAGCAGGTAGACACGCGAAATCAGGTTGCTGTCCAGCATATAGTCCGTGTTGATGCGGCCATCGTAAGCATTGCCGCCGTAGACAATATCGCCTTTGCGTTCGTCGCGCAGCAGGTGGATGATGCCGTAACGGTTCTCCACTGCCGTCTTGAACGGGGGCGTGCCGTCGTTGATGCCGTTCACCAGCGCGGGCAGCATGGTGGGCGGTACGGCGAGGACGCCGGCGCCTGCCAATGCGGCACCGCCCAGCAGCGCGGGCAGCGCCAGAGGCCCGCCGCCGGCGTGCCAGCAGAAGGCTGCCGTCACCAGTGTGGCGCCCGCCATCAGCGCAAAGCTTTGCTGCAGCGTGCAGTAATGCAGGATCAGGAAGCCCGTCACCAGGGGGCCCAGCGTCGAGCCGGCGATATTGGCGAAGTAGACGCGCGACACCGAAGAACCGACGCGGCCGGCACTGCTGGACGAACCGAGATGGTGCGCTATCGGAAACACGATGCTTTTCAGCGCCGCCGTCAGCAGCACGCACACCATCAGCACAGCGGTGCCTTGGCCCGCGGAGTTGCCGATGGCATGGACCACCAGCCATGGCATTGCCATGTCCGTCACGGCCGCCACCAGCAGGACGCCGGCGGCAATGAAGAACAGCTTGCCGCCGCGTGCGCAATAGCGTTTGCCCCAGGCCGCACCCAGCGCAATGCCCAGCAGGTAAAGCGCCAGGATGATCCCGAATGCTTGCGGCGCCCCTTCATAGACAAAGCTCGCCATGCGCACCCACAGGATTTCCTGGCTCAGGCTAAGGAAGCCCATCAGGAAGGAAAGCAGATGTGCCGCGCCGATCATGCCACCGCCTTGGGCCGCGCAATGTAAATCACGCTGGCCACGATGAAGTTGCCGGCCGCCGCCAGGTAGATCGACTGGTCCAGCGTCAGGTGCTGGAACAGCAGCACGCCGGCCGCGAGCGCGCCGAGCGCGGCGCCCATCGTGTTGGACCAATACAGCTTGCCGATGGAGACGCCGACATTGGCGTTGCCGCGGAACAGGTGGGCCACCAGCATGGGCAGGGTTGCGCCCATCAGGCTGGCCGGCACCAGGATCAGCAGGAAATTGACGGCCGCGATCACCGGCAGGCTGCTTTGCAGGAAGCGCGCGCCGACCGCCGGGATCAGGAAGGGACTGGCGGCGCCGAACAAGCCGATGCCCAGCTCGCACAAGGCGAACAGCTCGACGGTGCGGTGGCCCATGCGGTCCGCCAGCTGGCCGCCGGCCAATGCGCCGCAACCGAGGCCGAGCATGAAGGTCGAGACCACGATGGTGATCGATTCGATATCGACGCCGAAAGTGCCGAACAATAGCCGCTGCCAGGCCACCTGGTAAATCAGCGCCGAGACGCCGGACAGGAAGAAAACGGTCAGCAGCAGCGCTTCAAAACGTTTGGATACGCCTTGCATTACTTTCTCAGCGCGGAGAATTCCGACGTCTTGTGCCATTGCGGTACTTGCTTGGCATTGGCCACGTCGAGGCCGACCTGGAACAGCAGCTGGATATCCTGCACGCCGCCGCTGAAGTCCCAGTTGTCGCGCACCATATCGGTGGGCTGGTGGTAGTCGTGGGCCGTGTAGCGGTCCACCACTTCGCGCGCATACGTATCGGGCTTGCCGACGTAGTTGGAACGCGCCTTGGTGTACAGCACCGGCACGCCCACGCGCGCGAATTCCAGCTGGTCGGCGCGGTAGAAGGTGCCGGTCTCGGGACGCGAGTTCGGCACCGTCTTGCGGCCCTGCGCCGCGGCGTATTTGGTCAGCAAATCGTCCAACGTGGAATGGCCGGACGTGACGTTCTCGATCTGCGCCGTGCGGCCCCACGCGTTGACGCCGTCGATATTGATATTTGCCACCGTGCGAGCGATCGGGTACAGCGGCTTGTGCGCGTAATGCTTCGCGCCCAGCAGGCCGCGTTCTTCGGCGGTGGTGGCGATGAACAGGACCGAGCGTTTGGGCGCCTTCGGCAAGGCCTTGTAAGCCTTGGCCAGTTCCAGCAGCGCGGCGGTGCCGGACGCATTGTCCAGGGCGCCGTAGAAGATCTTGTCGCCGTGCTTGCCCAGGTGGTCCCAATGCGCGGAGTAGATCACATATTCGTCTTTCAGCTTCGGGTCGGAGCCGGGCAGCAGCGCCACCACATTATGCGAATCGAGGAAGCGGCGCTGGTTCTCGATGTCGAAATTGGCGACGCCGTTCAGGCTGACCGGTTTGAAGTCCTTCTTCAATGCGGCCTGCTTCAACTGGGTGAAATCGAGGCCGGCCGCGGCAAACATTTCGCGCGCCTTGTCCTCATGGATCCAGCCCGGAATTTCCGGCGTTTCCTTGCCGCCGTCGGCCAGCGAGAATTGCTCGCCGATGCCACCCTGGCGCACCACGGCGTAAGGGTAGGCGGCCGGCTTGGTCTCGTGCACGATGATGGCCGCCGCGGCGCCCATTTTGGCGGCGATCTCGTATTTGTAGGTCCAGCGGCCGTAATAGGTCATTTCCTCGCCCTTGAACATGGCGGGGTCGAGGCGCGATGGGTCGCGCGGGTCGGGAATCGCGGGATCGTTGATCAGCATGACGATGGTCTTGCCACGCACGTCGACGCCCTTGAAGTCGTCCCAGCCGTATTCCGGCGCCACGGCGCCATAACCGACGAAGACGATTTCCGAATCCTTGATGCGCACCGAGGTGTCGGGACCGGTCGAGGAAGCCACGAAATCGTCCGGGAAGGTGAGGGCGACGCGCTTGCCGCCGATGGTATAGCTGAAACGCGGGCTTGGCGTCTGGCTGCGCATCGGTACTTTCTGCACCCAGCTGCCGTCCGGATTGCCCGGTTTCAAACCGAGCGCCTTGAATTGCCCGGTCAGCCAGGCGACGGTTTTCTGCTCGCCTTTCGAACCGGGCGCGCGGCCTTCGAATTCGTCGGATGCCAGGACTTTGATGCTGGCCAGCAGGCCGGGTTCGGTGATCGCGCTGGGGGCCTTGTCGCCCGCCATGGCCGGCAGCGCGAGGAGGCCCGCCGCGGCGGCGGCCAGTATCTTATTTGACATCATTAACTCCAAGAAAAAGACGGCCAAGTCTCGCATATTCCCGGCAGAAAAGCATCGTCCGGTGTACTATTTGGCCGTCTGCAAGTTTCACCCGAATCGACTATGTTCCGCAAAGCGTCCCCCCTCCGCACGTGGCTGCTGGCCGCGCTATCGCTGCTTGTTTTCCTGTTCGCCGGCACCGCGCGGGCCGAGGAGGAATTCCTCGATCCGCAGGTAGCATTCAAGTTTTCCGCCAAGGTGGTGGAGGGCAAGGCCATCGCCGTGACGTATGAGATTGCGGACGGCTATTACATGTACCGCGAACGCTTCAAGTTCGTGGCGGAAGGGGCCACGCTCGGCGAGCCGCAAATCCCACCGGGCAAAGTGAAATACGATGAAACTTTTGCCAAGGATGTCGAGACCTACCGTCACCAGGTAACGGTGGTCATTCCTGTCCAGGCGCCCGGGCCGTTCACCCTGAAGGCGACCAGCCAGGGGTGCTCGGACAAAGGCTTGTGCTATTCGCCGATGGAATCGACAGCGCGCCTGATGGTGGTGGGCGTTGGCAGCTCCTCGGCGGCAAACGGCTTGTTCGGCCTGGGCGCCGGGCAGGGCGCGCCAACCGGTGCGCAAAGCGCGCCTGGCGCAGCGCCCCAGGGTGCGGTGGATACGCCGGCTGGCGCCTCGGCTCCCGCCGCCGGTACCGCCGTCGCGGCCGATGGCCAAGCCACGAGCGCCGTGCCGGCTGGCAGCGCTGGCGTGGCGACCGGCGACAGCGAAATGGGCCGCATCGAATCCGCCCTGAAAGGCGGCAGCCTGCTGGTGATCGCGCCCCTGTTCATCCTGCTGGGCCTGGGCCTGTCCTTCACCCCCTGCGTATTGCCGATGGTGCCGATCCTGTCATCCATCATCGTCGGCGACGGTTCGGCCGGCAAGCGCTCGCGCGGCCTGGTGCTGTCGGTCAGCTATTCGCTGGGCATGGCGATCGTCTACACCGCCCTCGGGATTGCCGCCGGCCTGATCGGGCAGGGGCTCTCTGCTGCGCTGCAAAACCCCTGGGTGCTGGGCGCCTTCGGCCTGCTGATGGCGGGCATGGCGCTGTCCATGTTCGGCGTGTACGAACTACAGGTTCCAGCCGCCTTGCAATCGCGGCTGGCCAGCGCCTCCAACCGCCAATCCGGCGGCAAGCTGGCCGGCGTGTTCGCCATGGGTGCCATCTCCGCCCTGATCGTCGGTCCCTGCGTGGCAGCCCCGCTGGCTGGCGCCCTGGTGTACATCAGCCAGACCCGCGACGTGGTGGTCGGCGGCAGCGCCCTGTTCTCGATGGCGGTGGGCATGAGTATTCCGCTATTGCTGGTTGGCGTGTCGGCCGGCGCCCTGGTGCCGCGCGCTGGCCTCTGGATGGAAGCGGTGAAACGCTTCTTCGGCGTGCTGATGCTGGCTATGGCCTGGTGGCTGGTATCGC
The DNA here is from genome assembly GCA_965650885.1 of uncultured Oxalobacteraceae bacterium. Lineage (GTDB taxonomy): Bacteria > Pseudomonadota > Gammaproteobacteria > Burkholderiales > Burkholderiaceae_D > Rugamonas. The sequence goes on along the minus strand of CBFGQI010000003.1, from coordinate 102,327 downwards.
CGGTATTGCCGGGTAAGGTGCAAATGCTTGGCTGGGCCATCCTTGGCGTCGGCTACGCGTTTTACCTGCTGACCCATGAGCGCGGCAAATGGGTACCGAAAGTGATCGCCACCCTGTTCGCAACATTGGGAATTATTCAAATCGCGGGACTGGCGACCGGCAGCGCCGATCCGCTGCACCCGATCGAGCGCCTGGCCGGACGTGCCGACCGTCACCTGGAATTCCGCCGCATTAAAACGGTGGCCGACCTGGATGCCGTGCTGGCGCAAACCGGCGGTAAAACCGTGCTGCTCGATTTTTATGCCGACTGGTGCGTGTCGTGCAAGGAAATGGAAAAGCTGACCTTTATCGATCCGGTTGTCCAGCAAAAACTCGCCAACACGATTTTGCTGCAGGTCGATGTCACGGCGAATAACGACGACGATAAGGCCATGCTGCAACGATTTAAATTATTCGGCCCGCCGGGCATTATCATGTTCAATGCCGCCGGACAGGAAATTCCCGATTCGCGGGTAATTGGATTCCAGAATACCGAGAAATTCCTGCGCTCGCTGGAAAGACTGAATTAATTCCCCCCCGAGGGCGCCACGCGGCGCCCTTTGCCACCTCCCCCGATCTGCAAGCGCCTGCCGCGGCGCCCGCCCCTTGCTGCCGCAGGCCGCGCCGGCGCGCCGCGTGCGGCCCGCGCACGCGCACCCCCACGGCAGAAAGCGGCTTTGCGCGCTGCCGCAAACTGAAATCTGGCTAGATCATGCCAAGCTCTAGCGTAAGACGGCAATCGATGGCCGAAAAAAAGCCGAGATGGCGTCAGCCTATCTCGGCAATACACAGCGGAGGAAAAATCAATTGTGGTGGCGCATCATTCGCATATGTTTGCGATGGCCCAAATGGCCGGCTTTCTCATCAAACACCTTTTGCTGTTCCGGAGTCAGCACCGCATAAAACGTTTTGGTGGCCGCCAGGTGATTTTCCATGCGGGCGATATGGTCCTTCGCCATTTCAATGCGCTTTTCCATGCGTTGCGGCGCGGGCATTTCCTTGAATGCCGCGCGGTCGAATTGGCCGGGTTGCGGCATATTCGATTTCAATGCGGCCAGATAAGCCTGCCATGCGCCTTCCTGGGCCGGCGTGATTTTCAGCGCTTCATGCATGCGCTTGGCATGTTGATCCATGCGCTCCTGTATTTTCGCTGGATCGAATTTGGTCGCCGCATATTGGCGCTGCGCGCCGTCCGCCGCACTGGCCGGCAATGCTGCCGCGCCAAAACCGATAACCGTTGCGCCGATTACGAATGCTTTATGCAAGGTTTTCATCATTAATCCCTTCAGAAATAAATTCATGAAAATGTGCACTCGCACTGCACATGGAAATATCATTGCAGCGGGCTGTTTCAACGAAGTGTCGCGGACCGCGTAATTTGTATCCGAGTGTTTCGTTTAAGAGATATACAAGACGATACAATCGGTCATTGGAGTTCACCCGCGGAACTAAGGATAATTACGGCATGGAGCCTACATCTAGCATTCTGATCGTCGACGACGACCGCGATATCCGCACCTTGCTGCAGGATTACCTGGAGACCAATGGCTACCGCACGCATGGCGCCGGCGATGGCGCTGCCATGTGGAAGCTGCTGGATAACGCCAAGCCCGACCTGATCGTGCTCGACCTCAACCTGCCCGGCGAGGATGGATTGACCCTGTGCCGCAAGTTGCGCGCGCACTCGACCCTGCCGGTCATCATGCTGACCGCCCGCAGCGAGCCGCTGGACCGCATCCTCGGCCTGGAAATGGGCGCCGACGACTATTTGCCCAAGCCGTTCGAGCCGCGCGAATTGCTGGCCCGCATCCGCAGCGTGCTGCGCCGCAGCACAAATACCGCCGCCAGCGGCGTCGACAAGGCCAGCCGTATCCGCTTCTCGAACTGGGTGCTGGACTTGACCGCGCGCCACCTGGTCAACCCGCAAGGCACGGTGATCATGCTGTCCGGCGCCGAATTCCGCCTGCTCAAGGTCTTCCTCGAGCACCCCAACCGTGTGCTGAACCGCGACCAGTTGCTGAACCTGACCCAGGGCCGCGACGCCGACCCGTTCGACCGCTCGATCGACATCCAGATCAGCCGCCTGCGCCAAAAGCTGGGCGAAGATGCGCGTTTGCCGCAGATCATCAAAACAGTACGGAATGGCGGCTATGTCCTGGCAGGCACGGTGGCCGTGGAGCCGGACTGATGAAAGCCTTTTTCAGGGGCATGACCGGGCGCGTATTCCTGGTCCTGATGCTCGGCATCATCGCCTCTGCCGCCTTGACGCAATACCTGGCCTTGAATGAACGCCAGCGCACGCTGCAACGCTACCGGGATTTTTTCGCCCTCGAACGTGCCGAGCAAATCATTGCCACCGCCGACGTGGTGCTGCCGGACTCGCGTACGCAATACCTGGGCGTGGCCAGCAAGGGCGTGATCAAGTTGGAAGTGCTGCGCCACCTGCCTGCCACCGCCGCGGAGCTCAGCGAATTCGGCGCCACCCTGGCCAACCGCCTGGGCCAGGACTACAAGCTGCAGTCGCTGGTCGAGCGCCCGGCAGCCTGCGAACGCCCGACCTCGACTTATACGGCGTTCCCGGTCTTCGTGGCCGGCACCGGTACCTGGCGCGGCACCTGCGAAGCGCTGGCCGTCACCATGCCCGACGGCCAGCTCCTGAAACTCTCCATCCTGCCGCCGCGCCAGCCGGCGCCGACCGGCAGCAACGAATATGTCGCCTTTGTCCCCTTCCTGCTCAGCATCGCCGTGCTGGCCTACCTGGTGGCCCGCATGACGATCGGTCCCCTGAAGCAATTGGCCAGGGCCGCCCGCGACCTCGGCAACGACATCAACCATCCGCCGCTGAAGCTGGGCGGGGCCACCGAGATCCGCACCGCGTCGGCCGCCTTCAATGCCATGCAGGCGCGCATCCGGCAGCATATTGCCCAGCGTACGGAAATGCTGGCGGCCATTACCCACGACCTGCAAACCCCGCTGACCCGGATGCGCCTGCGCCTGGAAAAGGTGCAGGATCCCGAGTTGCAGGGCAAACTGCTGGAAGACTTGTCGGCCATGCAGCAAATGGTCAAGGAAGGGCTGGACCTGGCGCGCAGCATGGATACCACGGAAGCCATGCAACGGGTCGACCTCGACGCCTTGCTCGACAGCGTGTGCGCCGATGCGGTTGACGCCGGCCAGGAGGTGGAGTTGAAGGGCCGCGCCGCGATGGACATGATGGGCCGGCCGCTCGACGTCCGCCGCTGCCTGGTCAACCTGATCGACAATGCCGTCAAATACGGCCAGCGCGCCCATGTCACGGTGGAGCGCCTGGCCGGTGCGGCGCGCGTGCGCATCCGCGACGCAGGGCCGGGCATCCCGGCCGGCCAGCTGGCGCAAGTGTTCGAACCGTTCTACCGGCTGGAGACATCGCGCAACCGCGCTTCCGGCGGTACCGGCCTGGGCTTGACGATCGCACGCAATATCGCTGAACAGCACGGCGCCAGCCTCAGCTTGGCCAACCACCCCGATGGCGGCCTGGAAGCGACCCTGGTGTTCCCGGAATTTTATGCAGGAAAATGATTAAGCGCTCATGAAGAAGAAAACAGTGGCAATAGTGGTGGGCCTGGCCGTCGCGCTTGGCGGCGGCGCCTGGTACGCGAGCCAGGAACCGGCCGGGCAGGGCGCCGCGCAGGCGCAAGGCAATGGCGGCGGCAAGGGCCGCGGCGAGCAGGGACCGACCACGGTCAATGTGGTGGCGCCGTTGCGCCAGGATGTGCCGGTGACGCTGTCGGCCAACGGCACGGTCAGCCCGATCTCGACCGTGGACCTGCACCCGCAAACCACCAGCACCATCGTCAAAGTGCATGTGAAGGAAGGCCAGTTCGTCAAACAAGGCGAACTGATGTTCTCACTCGACGCCCGCACCGAGTCGGCCAATGTGGAAAAGGCCGATGCGCAAGTGGCGAAGGACCGCGCCGCCCTGGCCGACCTGGAGCGTCAGCACAAACGCGCGCAGGAATTGCGCGCACAAAACTTCCTGGCCCAAAGCGCCGTCGATACCCTGAAGAGCCAGGTCGATTCGGCCCGCGCCGTGCTGGAAGCCGATATCGCCGCTGCCCGCGCCAGCAAGGTCGACCAGAGCTTCACGCAAATCCGCGCGCCGCTGACGGGCCGCGTCGGCGCCATCAATGTCTACCCAGGCAGCCTGGTGCAGCTGAGCACGTCGCTCACCACCGTCACCCAGCTCAACCCGATCAACGTCGCCTTCACCGTGCCCGAGTCGAGCCTGGCGGCCCTGCTCGATGCCCAGCGCGCCGGCAAAGTGCCGGTGCAGGCATTCCAGAACAATTCGGACCAGCCGATCAATGGCCAGCTCAGCTTTGTCGATAACACGGTGGATCCGGTGGCCGGCGTGATCCGCGTCAAGGCCCAGTTCGACAATGCCGACACCCGCCTGTGGCCGGGGCAGTACGTCAACACCAAGTTGACTGTCAGTACGCTGAAAGATGCACTGGTCGTTCCCCAGAACGCTATTATTACCAACACCAAGGGCACTTTCGTCTATACCGTTGCACCTGACCAGACGGCCAAGGTGACCAACGTCAAACGTATCCACGGCTTCGGCGCATTGGCCGCGGTCACCGGCCTGAATGGCGATGAGCACATCATCGTCGAGGGCAAGCAGAACTTGCGTCCGGGCGGCAAAGTCCGCATCGCCGAACCGGTGGTCGCGCAAGCCGGCAAGGGCCACAAGAAGGGCAAGTAAGCATGAACCTTTCCGAGCTGAGTATCCGGCGCCCCGTGATGGTGGTGCTGCTCTCGCTGAGCCTGATCTTGGCGGGCATCCTGGCTTACGCCCACATCCCGGTGGCCGCCCTGCCGAGCTATAACACGCCGGTCATCAACGTCAGCGCCGATTTGCCGGGGGCCAGCCCGGAAACCATGGCGTCGTCGGTCGCGCTGCCGCTGGAAAAGCAATTCTCGACCATCGGCGGCCTGTCGATGATCACGTCCACCAGCACCCTGGGCAATACGTCGCTGACGCTGGAATTCGACCCGTCGATCAACGTCAATGAAGCGGCGGTCGACGTGCAGGCCGCCCTGCTGCGGGCCCAGCGATCGCTGCCGCAGGAAATGACGGACTTGCCGTCCTACCGCAAGGTCAACCCGGCCGATGCGCCGGTGCTGTTCATGACCATGACCTCGCCCTCGCTGAGCTTGTCCGAACTGAACGATTACGCGGAAAACCTGGTGGCGCCCAACCTGTCCACCCTGCCGGGCGTGGCCCAGGTCTCGGTCAATGGCCAGAAGCGCTTTGCCGTGCGGGTGCGCGCCAAGCCGGATTTGCTCAACTCGCGCAACCTGACCCTCGACGAGCTGCAAGCCGCGATCCGCGCCGCCAATGCCAACACCCCGCTCGGCACCATCGACGGGCCCAGCCAGACCCTGACCATCCAGGGCAATGCCCAGCTGATGCGCGCCGCCGATTTCGCCGACCTGATCATCGCCACCCGCAACGGCCAGCCGGTGCGCCTGAAGGAAGTGGCGACGGTGGAAGACAGCTACCAGTCGATCAAGGCCGCCGGCAGCTACAACGGCGAGCGCGCCATCGTGCTGCTGGTGCAACGCCAGCCCGACGCCAACACCGTGCAAGTGGTCGATGCGGTACGCACGCTGCTGCCGCGTTTCCGCGCCCAGTTGCCGGAGTCGGTATCGATCAACCTGGTCAATGACCGCTCGGTCTCGATCCGCGAAGCGATCCACGACGTCAACCTGACGCTGGCGCTGACCGTGGTGCTGGTGGTGCTGGTGATCTTCCTGTTCCTGCGCCGCCTGGCTGCCACCTTCATCCCGGCGGTCACGATGCCGATTTCCCTGCTCGGTGCCTTGTCGCTGCTGTACGCCCTGGGCTACAGCCTGGACAACGTGTCCCTGCTCGGCATTACGCTGGCGGTCGGGCTGGTGGTCGACGACGCCATCGTGGTGCTGGAGAACATCGTGCGCCATATCGAGCTGGGCAAGAAACCGCTGCAGGCCGCCCTGGTCGGCTCGAAGGAAATGGGCTTCACCATCGTTTCGATCTCGATCTCGCTGGTGGCCGTGTTCATCCCGATCTTCTTCATGCCCGGCGTGATGGGCTTGATGTTCCATGAATTCGCCGTGGTCGTGGGCTTGTCCGTGCTGGTATCGGCCATCGTGTCGCTGACCCTGGTGCCGATGCTGGCCGCGCGCTTCATGCCGGCCGACTCGCACGAAACCTCGGGCGACGACAGCTTCATCGGCCGCCATTTCGAGCGCGCCTTCCACGCGGTGCGCGATTCCTATGCGCGCACGCTGGACGTGGCCTTGCACCATCGCTTCATCGTGCTGGGCATCGCCTTCGGCACCTTCGCGCTGACGGCCTGGCTGTACATCGCCATCCCGAAAGGCTTCTTCCCCGAGGAAGACCTGGGCCAGATCCGCGTCAACACCGAAGCGGCGGAAGACATTTCCACCTCGGCCATGCTGGAATTGCAGGAAAAGGTGGCTGCGGTGATCCAGGCCAACCCGAACGTGAAGGATGTGACCTCGTTCACCGGCGGCGGCAATACCGGCCGCATGTTCCTGGTGTTGAAGCCGCGCGGCGAGCGCGAGAACATGACCAAGGTGCTCGACAGCCTGCGCAAGGAGACCAGGAAGATCGCCGGCATCCAGGTGTACCTGAGCCCGGTGCAAAACCTGCAACTGGGCGGCCGCCCATCCAAGAGCCGCTACCAGTACACGCTGCAATCGGTCAGCCCGGATGCCTTGAGCGATTGGGCCGGCAAGTTCCAGGAAGCGATGCGCGCCGACCCGGACTTCCGTGACGTGACCAGCGATTCCCAGAACAAGGGCTTGCAGGCGCAATTGAAGATCGACCGCGACAAGGCCAATATGCTGGGCGTCAAGCTGGCTGACGTGCGCACCGCGCTCTACCTGGCTTTCGGCGAGCGCCAGGTGTCGACCATCTATTCGTCGGCCGCCAGTTATTTCGTGATCCTGGAGGCGGCCACCGAAGACCGCCAGTTCGACGATTCGCTGACCAAGCTGTCGGTGCGCAATAGCGCCGGCCAGCTGGTGCAACTGTCGAGCTTTGCCAGCGTCGAGCGCACCGTGGGCCCGACCTCGGTCAACCACCAGGGCCAGCTGCAAGCGATCACGATTTCCTTCAACCTGGCGCCGGATGTCCCGCTGGGCAATGCCACGGCCAAGATCGACAAGATGGGCCAGCAGATGGGCTTGCCAGCTTCCATCATCACCAGCTACGGCGGCGATGCGGCGGTATTCCAAAGCTCCCAGGGCAGCCAGCTGGTGCTGATCGTGGCGGCGCTGGGCGTGATCTATGTGCTGCTGGGCGTGCTGTACGAGAGCTACATCCACCCGCTCACCATCCTGGCCGGCCTGCCGTCGGCGGCGGTGGGGGCGCTGTTGACGCTGTGGATCTTCAAGATGGACCTGACCATGATTGCCATCATCGGCATCCTGATGCTGATCGGCATCGTCAAGAAGAACGCCATCATGATGATCGACTTTGCCTTGGTGGCGCAACGTGAAGAAGGCAAGGCGCCGCTGGAGGCGATCCGCGAAGCCTGTATCCTGCGCTTCCGCCCGATCATGATGACCACGCTGGCAGCCCTGATGGGCGCCTTGCCGATCGCCCTCGGCCTGGGCGCCGGTGCCGAGCTGCGCCAGCCCTTGGGCCTGGCCGTGATCGGCGGCCTGATCTTCTCGCAGGTGATCACCCTGTACATCACCCCGGTGATTTACCTGTTCCTTGACAAATACTCCGGCAGCGGCCCGATGAAGGATGAAGTCATTGATGACGGTTCGGCAACGGAAGTTGTCCAGCCGGTCGAACTGAGGGCATTCAAGTCGGCCAAACACTGATAATATGCGGGGCGGCGCTTACAACCTGTAACATTCGTCAAGGACGAAAGTCGGTAAGCTGCCACCCCAGCATCCCCAGTAAAAGCCACTATCTTGCATCAGTACACCCATTCCCACGCCGAACTCGCGGCCCACGACGGGCATACCTGCCCGACTTGCGGTCAGCCCTGGCCGGAAAACAAGGTGCTCGAATATGGCGATCGCAAGCCGAACCGTTGGGGGATCGCGTTCACCATTGGCCTGCACTTGCTGGTGGTACTGATTTACTTCATCAAGCCCAAGGAAAAGATCGACCTGACGCCGCCCTCCAAGGCTGGTGAAATGGTCTATATCACGCCGGGCAAGCCAGCGCCGCAGCCCAAGCCCAAGCCCAAGTCGCAGCCGAAACCGGCCAAGGAAACCCCGCGTTCGACGCGTACCTACCTGCCGCCGAACAGGAATGCGATCACCGAAATCATCAGGCCGCAGGAAAAGATCGTGCCGCCAGAACAGGCCAAGCTGACGCCGGTGCCGGACAGCGTGCCGGATATGTCGGCCCTGGTCGAACAGCGCCGTCGTGCGCGGCAGGGCGATTCGCAGCAGCCGGCGCAGGAAGAGGATGCCGGCGCCGCGGCAAAGGCGCGGGCCATGGCCAATATCATGGGCGCCCAGGGGCGCAATGCCAATGGCGAGCGCAATGATACGGGCGGCGTGTTCCAGATCATTAACCAGACCTTCAACAGCGCGGAGATCAAGTTCCGGGGCTTCAGCTCGAATTTCAAGCGCCAGTGGCTGCAGCAGGTGCGGGTGGACCAGGGCTCGGAAAAGGATATTGAAACAGCCATCGTCAAGAAGATGATCGAGATGATCCGCAAGGAAAAGCCCGGGGACTTCATCTGGGAGTCGCATCGCCTGGGGCGCAATGTGCCGATGAGCGCGCGCAAGGAGGATGAGAAGGAGTTGGCGGCTTTCCTGATGCTGGAATTCTTCCCGAATTATGGGAAGTTGAACCGTTAAACCCGGTAAACCGGGTCAGGCCCGGGCCGGGTCGGACCCTTGGGTCCGACCCAGGTTTGCCGGGTTTGTTGGTTTTCCCCAAAGCCTCCAAAAATTTCATTAAACCAGCAACCTTCCTGCCGCTATAATCGCCGAATTTGCCCGTTTCCGCGATGAACATCACCCTGATTTCCTTCGTTGTGTTGTACCTGCTGGGCACCTTGGCCCTCGGCGCATGGGCCGGCACCCGCATCAAGAACACCACCGATTTCGCAGTAGCCGGCCGCAGCCTGCCGCTGATCATGGTCATCACCACCACCTTCGCCACCTGGTTTGGCGCGGAAACCGTGATGGGGATTCCCGCCAAATTCGTGCAGGGCGGGCTGAACGCCATCGTGGAAGACCCGTTCGGTGCCGGCACCTGCCTGATCCTGGTGGGCATGTTCTTCGCCGCCCGCCTGTACAAGCTCAACCTGCTGACCATCGGCGACTTCTACCGCCAGCGCTTCGGCAAGGGCATCGAGGTCTTCTGCTCGGTCGCCATCATCATTTCCTACCTGGGCTGGGTGGCGGCGCAGATTACCGCCCTGGGCCTGGTATTCACCGTGCTGACCAATGGCGCCATGTCGGAAACTGCCGGCATGATCGTCGGCACCCTGGCCGTGCTGGTGTATGTGGTGATCGGCGGCTTCCTGGCCGTGGCGTGGACCGACTTCATCCAGATGATCGTGCTGGTGGTGGGCTTGAGCATCATCGCCATCTTCTCGGCCGACCTGGCCGGCGGCACCGGCAAGGTGTTCGCCATGGCGGCGGACAAGGAATTGTGGAACTTCCTGCCGCAGGCCACCTTCACCGATATCGCCTTCTTCGTCGGCGCGGCCGTGACCATGATGCTGGGCTCGATTCCGCAGCAGGATGTGTTCCAGCGTGTGATGTCGGCCAAGGATGCGCCGACCGCCCGCACCGGCGCCATGATCGGCGGCGCCAGCTACATCATCTTTGCCGCGGTGCCGATGTTCATCGTCGCCTGCGCGGTGATCGTGCTGGGCGAGGGCGGCCTGGAGATGGCGAAGAACGACTACCAGCGCCTGCTGCCGACTTTCGTGCTGACCAAGATGCCGCTGGTGATGCAGATCCTGTTCTTCGGCGCGCTGCTGTCGGCGATCAAGTCGACTTCGTCGGCGACGCTGCTGGCGCCGTCGACCAGCTTTACCGAGAATATCCTGAAGAACCTGCGTCCGGGCATGAGCGACAGACAGCAGCTGCTGGCCATGCGCATCACGATCGTAGTGTTCGCGGCAACCGTCCTGGCATACGCGATCGCGATGCGCGGCACCTCGATTTATGAGCTGGTGTCGACGGCTTACCAGGTGACCCTGGTGGGGGCGTTTGTGCCGCTGCTGATGGGGCTGTACTGGAAGCGGGCTACCACCCAGGGGGCGATCTTCTCGGTGGGCGCGGGGATTGCGGTGTGGGTCATGTTCTTCCCGCAGATTACTTCGTGGGGCGAGGCGTTTCCCGGGCAGCTGGCGGGGCTGGTGGCGGCGTTCGCGGGGATGGTTGTGGGCTCGCTGATGCCGCAAATCCTGGAGAATCGGCAGGAAGCGGTGGTGCATGCCTGAATTAAACCGGTAAAGCGGGGTCAGTCCCGAAGGGCCTGACCCCTCGACGGTACAACGGCCGCGTCGCATTCCCGGGGTGTCAGGCCCTTCGGGCCTGACACCGTACTACCGGTTTAGTCCTTGAGCTTCCGCGCAATATCCAGCGCGAAATAGGTCAGCACCCCATCCGCCCCGGCCCGCTTGAACGCCATCATCGACTCCATCATCACCTTATCGTGATCGAGCCAGCCGTTCAGCGCGGCGGCCTTCAGCATCGCGTACTCCCCCGACACCTGGTAAGCATAGGTCGGCACCTTGAACTCATCCTTCACCCGGCGCACGATATCCAGGTAAGGCATGCCCGGCTTGACCATCACCATGTCGGCGCCCTCGGCGATATCCAGCGCCACTTCCCGCAAGGCTTCATTGGTATTGGCCGGGTCCATCTGGTAAGTGAACTTGTCCGCCTTGCCCAGCGCCGCCGCCGAACCGACCGCATCGCGGAACGGGCCATAGAACGCCGACGCATACTTGGCCGAGTAGGCCATGATGCGCGTATGGATCAGGCCCTGTTCTTCCAGCGCCTTGCGCATCACGCCGATGCGCCCATCCATCATGTCGGACGGGCCGACGATGTCCACCCCGGCTTCCGCCTGGGTCAGCGCCTGGCGCACCAGCATCTCGGTGGTCTCGTCATTCAGGATCGAACCCTTGTCGTCGACCGTGCCATCCTGTCCATGGCTGGTGTACGGATCCAGCGCCACGTCGGTCATGATGCCCAGCTCGGGGAAGTTCTTCTTCAGCTCACGCACCGCGCGCGGGATCAAGCCTTCCGGATTGGTCGCCTCGACGCCGTCATTGGTCTTCAGCGCCGGATCGATGTTCGGGAACAGCGACAGCACCGGAATGCCCAGCCGCACGCACTCCTCGGCCACCTTCATCAAGAGGTCGACCGAAATGCGGTCCACGCCCGGCATGGTGGTCACGGGCTCGCGGCGGTTCGCGCCTTCCAGCACGAAGACCGGATAGATCAGGTCGGCCGTGGTGATGGTGTTTTCGCGCATCAGGGCGCGCGAGAACGGGTCGCGGCGCATGCGGCGCATGCGGATGGCGGGGAAATCAGGAGTGATCATTCGTCGTCGCTTTCATCGGATGTGGGCGCTTCGGCATCGGTGCTGAGGCCGGCCAATGCTTCGATCTTGGCCGTCGCTTCCTCAATGCCGATGCGCTTCAGCGCGGAAAACAGTTGCACGGTGAAGGGGAAGCCTTCGCCATCTTCATCGACGTAGCTGTCGAGCTTGGCGCGCGCCTGGCGCAGCACGTTGATGGATTCGTTGCGGTTGAGCTTGTCCGCCTTGGTCAGGATGCAGTGGATCGGCTTGCCGGTCGGGGCGAACCATTCGATCATTTGCTGGTCGAGGTCGGTGAACGGGCGGCGCGCGTCCATCATCAGCACCAGGGCTGCCAATTGTTCGCGCTGCTGCACGTAATCGCCCAGCAGGCGTTGCCAGTGGTTCTTGGCGTCGCCCGACACTTCGGCATAGCCGTAGCCCGGCAAGTCGGCAATCAGGCACTGGATTTCCTCGACCTTGACCGGGTCGTGGCGATGCATCGCGACGTGGGCGCCGCCCACCGAAAAGAAATTGATGTGCTGGGTGCGGCCAGGGGTTTTGGAGGCAAAAGCCAAGCCTTTCTGGTTGCAAAGGATATTGATCGCGGTTGATTTGCCCGCGTTGGAGCGGCCCGCGAAGGCGATCTCTGGCACCGTTGTGCGCGGCAGGTCGCGCAAATGGTTAACGGTGGTGAAAAAGCGGGCTTGCCAGAGTTTAGACATGTGAAAGCAACAAAAAGGGGGCAATAAAGCAGGAAAGCTATTGTACAATAAGGGGTTACGAATTGTTGTCATGCGCCATATTGCCTATTTATGAGGCAATTCGCCGGAAACGAATTCTTTACCACTAATTATTTACTTGTCTCAGGGTGTCTGAATGAATCGTGCGTTTTCGCCATTTGTAAAATCCTTGTTCGTTGCAATGCTGGCCGTTTCCGGTGTGGCCTCCGCCGCCGAAGCCCACGCACCAGCCGCTGCCAAGGTTGATCCAGCCAAAGGCGCAACCCTGTACGCTGAAGGTGATAACGCGCGCGGCATCGCAGCTTGCGTGTCCTGCCACGGCGCCAAGGGTGCTTCCACCATCACCGTGAACCCGAAGCTGGGTGGCCAGGGCGAAGCCTACGTCTACAAGCAGCTGGTGGCCTTCACCGACGCATCCCGTCCAGGCACCGTGATGACGGCCTTCGCCAAGGCGCTGACGGACGAAGAAAAGAAGAACATCGCCGCTTACCTGGCTTCCGAGCCGACCAAGGCTGGCGCTGCCAAGAACAAGGACACCATCGAACTGGGCAAGAAGATTTACCGTGGCGGCATCGCTGAAAACCGCGTGCCAGCCTGTGCTTCCTGCCACGGCCCGGCCGGCGCCGGCATGCCTTCCGCCTACCCGCGCGTCGGCGGCCAGCACCAGGATTACACTATCGCCACCCTGAAGGCCTTCAAGGCCGGCACCCGCAAGTCCAGCCCGGAAATGGAAGCCATCGCTTACCGCATGTCCGACAAGGAAATCGAAGCGGTCGCCGACTACATGGCCGGCTTGAAGTAATTGCAATGCGCCGCCCGATGCAGGGCGGCACTGGACATGAAAAGGGCGGCCGCGCAAGCAGGCTGCCCTTTTTGTTGTTATTCTCCTGACTTTTTTCCTGAGTAATGAGCGACGCCCCAAGCACTTCCGGAATCCAGCTGCGCAATCGGCGTGGCGCCGTGGCCGAGACTGTCGAGCTGCTGTCTTCGATGCGGTTTGCCATCGCCATGCTGGTCATTATTTCGCTCGCCGCCGTGATCGGCACCATCATGCAGCAGAACAAGCCGATGGGCGATTACATCAACCAGTTCGGCCCGTTCTGGTTCGAAGTGTTCGGCAAGCTGGGGCTGTACGCGATTTATTCGACCTGGTGGTTCGTTTCCCTGGTGGGCTTGCTGGTGGTGTCGACCACGCTGTGCATCGTGCACAATACGCCGAAAATGCTGAAGGATATGCGCAGCTGGCGTGAAAAGGTGCGCGAGCAATCGCTCAACAACTTCCACCACAAGAACCACTGGAGCTCGCCGCTGGCGCGCACCGAACTGGCGGCACAAGTGATGCAGCGCCTGGGCCATGCGGGTTATGCCACCAAGGCCATCGAGAAGGATGGCGCGACCCTGGTGGCGGCCAGGCGCGGGGCCGGCAACAAATTCGGCTATATCTTTGCGCACAGCTCCATCGTCATCATCCTGGTGGGCGGCATGCTCGATTCCGACCTGCCGATCCGCTTCCAGCAATGGCTGCTGGGTAAGACCGCCTTCGGCGGCACCGGCCTGATCGCCGATATCCCGGCCCAGCACCGCCTGGGTGTGCACAACCCGACTTACCGCGGCAATATCGCGCTGCCGGAAGGCACGGCCGGCAATACCGCCATCCTGCCACGCCCCGATGGCGTGCTGCTGCAGGACTTGCCGTTCACGATCCAGCTCAAGAAATTCGATATCGACTTCTATAGCACCGGCATGCCGAAGCTGTTCGCCAGCCATGTGACGGTGCGTTCCAACGACACCGGCAAGACAGTCGACGCAGTGGTGGAAGTGAACAAGCCGCTGATCTTTGAAGGCGTCGCGATCTACCAGTCTTCCTTCGAAGATGGCGGCAGCAAACTGAAACTGCTTGGCCACCCGATGAAGGGCACCGGCACCACCACCTTCAACATGGAAGGCGAGGTCAATGGCTCCACCAAACTGAATGATGAATATACGGTGGAGTGGAGCGATTTCCGCCCCTTCAACGTGGAGAATATCAGCGGCCAGGATGCGCGCGCCGTGACCAAGGGCGAGAGCCTGAACGAATCGTTTGCCCGCAGCCTGGACAAGCAACTGGGCTCGGCCGCCAAGACCGCCCATAACAAGGACTTGAAGAACGTCGGCCCGTCGGTGCAGTACAAGCTGCGCGACAAGACCGGCCAGGCGCGCGAATACCAGAACTATATGCAGCCGGTGACCATCGAGGGCGATACCGTGTTCCTGGCCGGCGTGCGCGCCAGCCCGGCCGACCCGTTCAGCTACCTGCGCATCCCGGCCGACGACGAGCACAGCGTGCGCGAGTGGATGCGCCTGCGCGCCGCCCTGCAGGACCCGGCCCTGCGCCAACAGGCCGCCGAACGCTACGCCGCGCGCGCCATGCCGCAGTCGAAGGCCGGCGATGCCTTGCGCTCGCAGCTGGAAGCCTCGGCGCTGAAGGGCCTGGAAATCTTTGCCGGCGACGACAAGGGTGCCGGCTTCTTCGCCATCAGCCGCTTCCTGGAGAAGGTGCCGCAGGCCGAACAGACCAAGGCTGCCGAGATCTTCCTCAAGATCCTGAACGGTACCATGTGGGAACTGTGGCAGGCTGCGCGCGGCAAGGACGGCAAGCCCGCCGCCGCGATGGATGAAAAGCATGGCCGCTTCCTGCAGCTGGCCACCAATGCCTTGTCGGACAGCTTCTTCTACGGCGCACCGGTCTACCTGCAACTGGACGAGTTCACCGAGATCAAGGCATCGGTATTCCAGGTGACGCGTTCGCCGGGCAAGACCATCGTGTACCTTGGCTGCCTGCTGCTGGTGCTGGGCGTATTCGCGATGTTCTACGTCCGCGAGCGCCGGGTCTGGGTGTGGATCAAGGATGGCGCCGATGGCACCGCTGGTGCCGAGGCCCTGATGGCCATGAGCACCCAGCGCAAGACGCTGGACTTCGAGAAGGAATTCACGGAATTGAAGGAAAAACTGCCGCAATCGGCGTAAGCTGTTGCCAGGTTTGGGAGAAAGCATATGGAAGCAACACAAATCTATGCCCAGCAGCCGGGCTATTTCAAGCGCTTGGGCGCCTTCGACTGGCTGTTTGCCCTGGCCCTGGGCGCGGGCGCGCTGTACGCGTTCAGCCGCTTCGGCGCCTATATGGACATCTACGAAAAGGTCATCCTGCTGGCCTCGGCGCCCTGTTTCGCCGCGCTGGGCTGGTACTGGAAGCCGCTGCGCTGGCTGATGCCGCTATCGTTCGCGCTGGCATTGGCGGCGGTCGGCCTGTATGGCGGCCAGCTGGCGGCGGCGGATACGCGCTTCTTCCTCAAGTACATGCTGTCGAGCCAGTCCGCGATCCTGTGGATGAGCACCCTGTTCTTCCTGTCCACCCTGTTCTACTGGGGCGGCCTGTTCACCCGTTCGGCGCTGGGTGGCGCCCTGGGTTCCAAACTGTGCTGGGCGGCCGTAGTGCTGGGCGTGACCGGCATGCTGGTGCGCTGGTACGAGTCCTACCTGATCGGCGCCGACGTCGGCCACATCCCGATCTCGAACCTGTACGAAGTGTTCATCCTGTTCTCGCTGATTACGGCGATGTTCTACCTGTACTACGAAGAGCACTATGCCACCCGCGCCCTGGGCCCCTTCGTACTACTGGTGATCTCGGCTGCCGTCGGCTTCCTGCTGTGGTACACGGTGGCGCGCGGCGCCTCGGAAATCCAGCCGCTGGTGCCAGCCCTGCAAAGCTGGTGGATGAAGATCCACGTGCCGGCCAATTTCATCGGCTATGGCACCTTCGCCCTGGCGTCGATGGTGGCCTGGGCTTACCTGCTCAAGTATGAAGAATCGCGCACCCTGTGGCTGGCGCTGGTGGTGGCGCCGCTTGCCATCGTGGCGGCGTCCTGGCTGGTCGGCTTCATCGGCGGCGCACAGGAGTCGACCATGGCCGCGCTGGGCCAGATGAGCAGCAAGGTCGGCGCCCTGGTGGTCTTGTTCGCCGTGGTCAACCTGGTGCGCGGCAAGTTCGTCGACCGCCTGCCAAGCGGCGAAGTGCTGGAAGACGTGATGTACAAGGCGATTTCGATCGGCTTCGCCTTCTTCACCATCGCCACCATCCTGGGCGCCCTGTGGGCGGCGGAAGCCTGGGGCGGTTACTGGTCGTGGGATCCGAAAGAAACCTGGGCCCTGATCGTCTGGCTGAACTATGCCGCCTGGCTCCACATGCGCCTCATGTCCGGCCTGCGCGGCAAGGCCGCCGCCTGGTGGGCCGTGGTCGGCCTGGTGGTCACCACCTTCGCCTTCCTCGGCGTGAACATGTTCCTGTCCGGCCTGCATTCCTACGGCAAGCTTTAATATCGGCTTCAGCAAACTGGTGTAAGGTTTAGCTATTACCTTGCACCAGTCCTGGAGCTGACCATGCTGATCCTTCCTTCCGAAATCACACCGCGCGAAGTGTTCGAGTCGCGCCGCAAGTTCATCAAGCTGGCGGCGGCGGGCGCCATCCTCGGCCCCGAGCTGGCCCAGGCACAGGGTGGCGGGCTCGCCAAACTGCCGGCCAAGCGCAATGCCGCTTTCGCCGTGATGGAAAAGCAGACGGACTACAAGGACGCCACCAGCTACAACAACTTCTACGAGTTCGGCACCGACAAGTCGGATCCGGCCGAGAACGCGCATTCGCTGCGCACGCGTCCCTGGACGGTGCAGATCGAAGGCGAGGTGAAAAAGCCGATGACGCTCGACATCGACAGCCTGCTCAAGCTGGCGCCGCTGGAAGAGCGCATCTACCGCCTGCGTTGCGTGGAAGGCTGGTCGATGGTGATCCCGTGGATCGGCTATTCCTTCTCGGAGTTGATCAAGAAGGTCGAACCGACCGGCAATGCCAAGTTCGTCGAATTCGTCACCCTGGCCGACCGCAAGCAGATGCCGGGCATCGGCAGCCGCGTGCTGGACTGGCCATACGTGGAAGGCTTGCGCATCGACGAAGCCAACCATCCGCTGGCCCTGCTGACGCTGGGCATGTATGGCGAAGTGCTGCCGAACCAGAACGGGGCGCCGGTGCGCATGGTGGTGCCGTGGAAGTACGGCTTCAAGTCGGCCAAGTCCATCGTGAAGATCCGCTTCGTGCGCGACATGCCGCGCACTTCCTGGAACAAGTCGGCGCCCAACGAGTACGGCTTTTATTCGAACGTGAATCCCGAGGTCGACCATCCGCGCTGGTCGCAGGCCACGGAGCGCCGCATCGGCGAGGATGGCTTCTTCACGCGCAAGCGCAAGACGCTGATGTTCAACGGTTACAGCGACGTCGCTTCGCTGTATTCCGGCATGGATCTGAAAAAGTTCTACTGATGGCATTCACCCCGTCGCCGCGCCAGCTGATGGCGATCAAGGCCACCGCCTTCGTGCTGGCGCTGGTGCCGTTTTTTGCCCTGGTTTATCTGGTGGCGACCGACCAGCTGGTGGAGCCGCTGCAGTACATTACGCGCAATACGGGGTCGTGGACGTTGTACTTCCTGTGCATCACGCTGGCGGTGACGCCGCTGCGCAGGCTGTCGGGCTGGAACTGGGTGCTCAAGCTGCGGCGCATGATGGGCTTGTATGCCTTTTTCTATGCGCTGCTGCACTTCACCACCTTCCTGTGGTTCGACCATTTCTTCGACGTGCAGGAGATGCTGAAGGATGTCGCCAAGCGGCCGTTCATTACCGTCGGCTTTACCGCCTTCGTGCTGCTGGTGCCGCTGGCGGTGACCAGCACCAATGCCATGGTGCGGCGCCTGGGAGGCAAGCGCTGGCAGATGCTGCATAAGCTGGTATATGTGATCGCCCCGCTGGGCATCCTGCACTTCTGGTGGATGCGGGCGGGGAAGCATGATTTCGATAAGCCGATCCTGTTTGGCGTGATCGTGCTTGTGCTGCTGGGGGTGCGGGCTTGGTGGGGACGTGCTGTGAAACCGGTAAACCGGAGTCAGACCCAAGGGTCAGACCCCCTATGAACTGACCGGGTCAGCGAAGCACCGACTCCAGCGCAAACAGGTCAGCCGGATTCTCGCGCTGCCGCACCACGTGCACCTTGTCGCCGTCAACCATCAGCTCCACTGCGCGGCCGCGGGTATTGTAGTTCGATGCCATGGTCATGCCGTAGGCCCCGGCAGTCTTCATCACCAGCAGGTCGCCAGGCCCGACGTTGAGTTCGCGGTCGCGCGCCAGCCAGTCGCCCGACTCGCAGATCGGCCCCACCACGTCGAACATGGCGCTGGCGGCATCGCTCTTCACCACCGGCTGCATATCCATCCACGCCTGGTACATCGCCGGACGCGCCATATCGTTCATGGCCGCATCGACGATGCAGAAATTCTTTTCCTCGCCATGCTTGATGAACTCCACGCGGGTCAGCAGCACGCCGGCATTGCCGACGATGGAGCGGCCCGGTTCGAAGATCACCTTGATCGGCACGCCGCCATGCTTTTCGGTGCGCCAGGCATCGATGCGCTTGAAGATGCGTGCGACGTAATCGCCAACCGCCACCGGGGCGCCATCGCCATAATCGATACCCAGGCCGCCACCCATGTCCAGGTGGTGCAGGTGGATGCCTTCGGCACCCAGGGCGTCGATCAATTCGATGAGGCGGTCCAGGGCTTCCAGCAGCGGCTGGTCGTCCAGCAACTGGGAGCCGATATGGCAGTCAATGCCGGACACGTCCAGGTGCGGCAGCTTGGCGGCGGCGCGGTAAGTTTCCAGCGCATCGTCGAAGGCAACGCCGAACTTGCTGGCCTTCAGGCCGGTGGCGATGTAGGGATGGGTCTTGGGATCCACGTTCGGGTTCACGCGCAGCGACACGCGCGCCTTTTTGCCCATGGCGCCGGCCACTTCGTTCAGGCGGTGCAGTTCGGGGATCGACTCGACGTTGAAGCACAGGATGTCGTGGTCCAGGGCCAGGCGCATTTCTTCCACGCTCTTGCCGACGCCCGAGAAGATCACCTTCTTCGGGTCGCCGCCGGCGGCAATCACGCGCAGCAGTTCGCCGCCCGACACGATGTCGAAACCGGCGCCGCGACGTGCCAGCAAATCCAGGATGGCGAGGTTGGAGTTGGCCTTCATCGCATAGCACACCAGCGCGTCGCGGCCGGCGCAGGCGTTGGCGTAGGCGTCGAAGTTCTCGGTCAGCTGGGATTTGGAATAAACGTAGGCGGGGGTGCCGTGGGTTTCTGCGATGGCATTGAGCGCGACGCCTTCGGCGTGCAGCACGCCATTCTGGTATTCGAAGTGGGACATAAGCTTACTGTTGGGATGCTGGTGGGGTGGACGGAACCGGAGCCGATGGCGGTGCCACGCCCGGCTTGCCCGTGGTAACAGGCTTGGCGGGTGGCTTTGGCAGGTACAGGGGGCCGGTTTGGCCACATCCGGCCAGCAGGGCTGCCGTTGCAACGGCAGCAAGTGCGATTCGGGACTTCACGATTAAAATAGGGGCTTGATAGGAATCTTGGAGTGTAGCATGACCGAATCGGAATTTTTGGACCTGGCCGAGGCAACCCTGGACGCGATCGAGGCTGCGCTGGACCGCTTGTGCGAGCAGGATATGGTGGATGTGGAGTGCAGCCGCAGCGGAAACGTGCTGGAGATCGAGTTCGTCGGCAACGGGTCCAAGGTGATCATCAACTCGCAGGCGCCGATGCAGGAATTGTGGGTGGCGGCGCGCTCGGGCGGCTTCCACTACCGCCAGGTCGATGGCAAGTGGGTCGATACCCGGCGCGGGACGGAACTGTTTGAGGCGCTGTCGGAGATTGTGACGGAGCAGGGCGGGGCGCCGGTGGTGGTGGCGCCTTGAAAACCGGTAAACCGGGGTCAGATCCCAGGGTCTGACCCCGTCTGCGCTACTGTCCTCGGCTCCGGCATGCCGGTTTCAGAACAGCTCGTTCTTCACCGCGTCCTTCTGCTTTTCCTCCGCCGGGGTGCCGCGGGTATTGCCTTCCAGGCTATCGATCCCCACGCCCGGCGGATTCTCCGCGTAGTAATACTCCCCATCCTGGGCGATGATGCCTTCCGGCACCGGACGTTCCTCAATCGGAATATTTTTCAGCGCCTTCGCCATGTACCCGATCCAGATCGGCAAGGCCACGCCGCCGCCGGTTTCCTTGTTGCCCAGGTTCTTGGGCTGGTCGAAGCCGATCCAGGCTACGCCCACCAGTTTGGCCTGGTAGCCGGCAAACCAGGCATCGATGGAATCGTTGGTGGTACCGGTCTTGCCCGCGATATCCGGACGCTTCAGCGACAGGGCGCGCGTCGCGGTACCGAAGCGCACCACGTCCTTCATCATCGAATCCATCAGGAAGGCGTTGCGCTCGTCGATCACACGGTTCTTTTCGTCGCCGGCGCGGTCCGGGTTGGCTTGCGACAGCACCTTGCCGTTGGCGTCGGTGACCCTGGCGATCAGGTAGGGCGAGACCTTGTAGCCGCCGTTGGCAAATACCGAGTAAGCCCCCGCCATCTGCATCGGCGTCACGCCGCCGGCGCCCAGGGCCAGGGTCAGGTAAGGCGGGTTGCGCTCGGGGTCGAAGCCGAAGCGCGTGGTGTATTCCTGGCCATACTTGGCACCGATGCGGTGCAGGATGCGGATCGATACCATGTTCTTCGATTTGGTCAGGCCGCGCCGCATGCTCATCGGGCCTTCGTATTTGCCGTCGTAATTCTTCGGTTCCCAGGCCTGGCCGCCGGTCTGGCCCGCATCGAAGGAGATCGGGGCGTCGTTGATCATGGTCGCCGGCGACAGGCCGCGCTCCAGCGAGGCTGAATAGATGAAAGGCTTGAAGGAGGAGCCGGGCTGGCGCCAGGCCTGGGTCACGTGGTTGAACTTGTTGCGGTTGTAGTCGAAACCGCCCACCATGGCCTTGATCGCCCCGTCCTCGGTGCTGGCCGAAATGAAGGCCGATTCCACTTCAGGCATCTGGGTGATCTGCCAATCCTTCCCTTCCTGCATGACGCGGATCACGGCGCCGCGGCGGATGCGCTTGTTCGGCGGGTTTTTATCCGACAGCCAGTTCTTGCCCATGGCCAGGCCGGCGCCGCTGATGCTGATCTCTTCGCCCGAGGCGGTCACCGCCACCACCTTGTCCGCGCTGGTTTGCAACACCATGGCGGCCACGATATCGTCGCTGTCAGGGTGTTCGGCCAGTTCGGTCTCGATGATTTCGTCGGCCTCCGCCTTGTTCGAGGGCAGGTCGACGTAGGCCTCCGGTCCCCGATAGGGATGGCGGCGCTCGTACTCCATCACGCCGCGGCGCAGCGCCAGGTAGGCGGCGTCCTGGTCGGCCTTGGTGATGGTGGTGAAGACGTTCAGGCCGCGCGTATAGGTCTCTTCCTTGAATTGCTCGTACACCAGCTGGCGCGCCATTTCCGCAACATATTCGGCATGCACCCCGAATTCGCTGCTGTCCGTTTTCACTTTTAACTGTTCATTCTTCGCCGCTTCGTACTGTGCGGGCGTAATATAGCCAAGCGTGGCCATGCGCTGCAGGATGTATTGCTGGCGCACCTTGGCGCGCTTCGGATTGACCACCGGGTTATAGGCCGAGGGCGCTTTGGGCAAGCCGGCCAGCATGGCCGCTTCGGCCACGCTAATGTCTTTCAGATTCTTGCCGAAGTAGATTTGGGCGGCCGATGAAAAGCCGTAGGCCCGCTGCCCCAGGTAGATCTGGTTCATATAGACCTCCAGAATCTGGTCCTTGGTCAGGTTCTGTTCGATCTTCCAGGCCAGCAGTGCCTCGTAGGCCTTGCGCTTGAACGTTTGCTCGCTCGAAAGGAAGAAGTTGCGCGCTACCTGTTGCGTGATGGTGGACGCCCCTTGGCGGGCGCCGCCGGTGGCATTGTGCAGGGCGGCGCGCAGGATGCCCCAGTAGTCGACGCCGCCGTGCTCGTAGAAGTTGCTGTCTTCGATGGCCAGCACGGCCTTCTTCATGACGTCGGGGATGTCCTTGATGTGCACCAGGTTGCGGCGTTCTTCGCCGAACTCGCCGATCAGCACATTGTCGGCCGAGTAAATACGCAGCGGCATTTTCGGACGGTAGTCGGTGATGGTGTCCAGCGACGGCAGGTTGGGGTAGGCCAGCGCCAGGCCGAACACCACCAGCAGCACGCCGGCCAGGAGCAGGCCCAGCAGGGAAAGCAGGGCCATCAGCAGGAAGCCCTTGGGCGATTTGCGGGCCGGGGCCTCGTGGTTGTTTGCAGTCATATGCAGCTTCAGTTGGATTTATCCGAAGCATTATAAATGAGCCCTCCGGGCCCAGCGCGCACGTGACAATCGGAAATATTTACCATGAGCAACAAAACAACTTCGTTGGTAGCGTTGCCATGAATTGCAAGATTTGGTGTGGCAATTCGCTGACAAGTGCACAGGAGAAATACCTTTACATTGCTCCGGCAATGTTGCTAGCATCTAATGTACTGTCTCATGTTTGCCGTCTAAACACGGGTTTTTAAACGAATTTGGATATGTAAATGTCTATGGAGTTGTCAGGAGTGCATCCATGCCAGTGGACCTGAAAGCCCTGTTTGGCGGCGCGCAAGCGCCCCTCGTCGGCCTCGATATCAGCACCTCCAGCGTGCGCCTGGTGGAATTGGCCGATGGCGGCAAGGATGGCATGCGCCTGGAGCGCTGCGCGTCCGAGCCGCTGCCGCGCGGCGCCGTGGCCGACGGCAATATCGAAAATATGGAGCAAGTGGTGGAAGCGGTGCGCCGCCTGGTCAAGAAGAGCGGCACGCGCGCCAAGCACGTGGCGCTAGGCATGCCGCCGGCCTCCGTCATCACCAAGAAGATCGTGCTGCCGGCCGGCATGACCGAAGAACAGCTGGAAGTGCAGGTCGAGTCGGAAGCGGCCCAGTACATCCCGTTTGCGCTCGACGAGGTGAGCCTGGACTTCGACGTGATCGGCCCCGTCGCCAACTCCACCGAAGACCTCGAAGTCATGCTGGCTGCGGCCCGCCGCGAGAAGGTGGAGGACCGCGTGGCGATCGTCGAGATGGCCGGCATGAAGGCGTCGGTGATGGATATCGAATCCTATGCCGCGCGCGCCGCGCTGGACCGCATCACGGCGCAATTGCCCGACGCCGGCGCCGGCCAGGTGATCGCGCTGTTCCAGATCGGCGCGGTATCGACCCAGATCTCCGTCATGCTCGATGGCGCCACCGTGTACGAGCGCGAGCAGCCCTTCGGCGGCAACTCGCTGACCCAGGATATCGTGCGCAGCTACGGCCTGGCCTTCGAGGAGGCCGAAGCGCGCAAGAAGGCCGGCGATCTGCCGGAGAATTACCAGGCCGACGTGCTCGCACCGTGGCTGGAAGGCGCCGCGCTGGAAGTGACGCGCGCCATCCAGTTCTTCTTTACGTCCACGCCATTTACCAAGATCGACCAGATCTTCCTGGCCGGCGGCTGCGCCGTGTTGCCGGGACTGCTGGAAATTATCGCCAGCCGCACCCGCATCTCCAGCGCCGTCATCTCGCCCTTCAAGGGCATGCAGCTGGCATCGGGCGTGCGTGAACAGGCGCTGCGCAGCGATGCGCCGGCCTACCTGGTCGCCTGCGGCCTTGCCATGCGGAGGTTCGGCTGATGATACGCATAAACCTGCTCCCGCACCGGGAGCAAAAACGCAAGCTGCGCAAGAACGCCTTCTATGCCTTGCTGGGCGCGGGCTTCGCCATCGGCGTCGCGATCGTCGCGATCGTCGGCGGCTACAATGCGCGCGCCTTGTCGATCCAGGAACAGCGCCAGGAAGTGCTGAGGGCCGCCATCAAGGAACTGGACAAGAAGATCGCCGAGATCTCCACCTTGCGCGAGGAAATCGATGCGCTGAAAGCGCGCCAGCAGGCGGTGGAAGACTTGCAGGCCGACCGCAACCAGCCGGTGTACCTGATGGACGAACTGGTCAAGCAGACCCCGCCGGGCGTGTTCCTGAAGTCGGTGCGCCAGGAAGCGCAGAAGGTCACCCTGACCGGCAGCGCGCAATCGCAGGAACGCGTGTCCGAACTGCTGCGCAACCTGTCCAGCAATTCGCCATGGCTGGAGCGCCCGGACCTGGTGGAAGTCAAGGCCGGCACGCTGGGCAAGGACAAGAACCGCCATATCGTCGAATTCCAGCTGTCGGTCATCATCAAGCGTCCGCGCGACAAGGACGAAAACCCGGACGGCAAGCCGGGCGCCAAGCCAGGCGCCAAGGCCGATACCGCTGCCAAGTCCTGAGAGCTAAGCCATGGCAACTGATTTGAAACAATTAGGGGAATCGCTCAGCGCCCAGTTCCGCAACCTGAACGGCCTGCATCCCGGCTTGTGGCCCATCGTGCCGCGCGTGCTGTGCGCGCTGGGCGTGGCAGGGCTGGCCGTGCTGGCCGGCTATTTCCTGTACTGGCAGGGCCAGTACGAGCGGCTGCAGGAAGGCGAGCAAAAGGAAGCCAAGCTGCGGACGGAATTCACGAGCAAGGTCGGGCAGGCGGTCAACCTGGACGAGCTCAGGCGCCAGAAGGAGCAGGTCGACAAGTACGTGGTCCAGATGGAAAAGCAGCTGCCGGGCAAGGCGGAAATGGCGGCCCTGCTGTCGGACATCAACAATGCCGGCACGGGCCGCGGCCTGTCGTTCGAACTGTTCAAGCCGAACCGGGTCGACGTCAAGGAATACTATGCCGAGCAGCCGATCGAATTGCGCGTGAACGGCAGTTACCACGACCTGGGCGCCTTTGCCGGCGACCTGGCGGGCATGGCCCGTATCGTCACGCTGAACAATATATCGCTCGACACCAGGGGCAGGGACAACAAGGAATTGCCGGCCGGGACCTTGCAGCTGAATGCCACGGCGAAGACCTTCCGCTACCTCGACCCTGAAGAAGTGGCCGAGCAGCGCAAGGCGGTCGCCGACAAGAAGAAGAAGGACAAGAAGGGAGGGAAGAAATGAAGAAGCTGGCCCCCCTGGCTTGCGTCCTGCTGTTGAGCGCATGCGGCGACAGCGACGTGCAGCAAGTGCGTACCTGGATGAAGGATGTCGAGGCACAGACCCGGCCCACGGTCAAGCCGTTGCCGGAACCGAAGACGTTCACGCCCTTTGCCTATGCCGCCGGCGACGTGCTGGACCCGTTCAATGCCAGCAAGCTGCTGACCGAACTGGCCAAGAGCCGTCCGGGCGGCGCCCAGGCACCGGACCAGAACCGGCGCAAGGAATTCCTCGAAAGCTTCCCGCTCGACGCCATGAAGATGGTCGGCACCATGGAGAAAAGCAAGGTGGTGTACGGCCTGGTGCAGATCGACCGCACCGTCTACCAGGTGAAGAAGGGACAGTACGTGGGACAGAATTATGGATTGATCACCGCCGTGACCGAAGATGGCATCGCGGTGCGCGAAATTGTTCAGGATGCGGCCGGCGACTGGGTCGAGCGCATGTCGAAGCTGGAACTGCAGGAAAGTAAGGAGAGCTCCAAATGATCGCCATCAGAACCCTGAAGCGCCTGTGCCGCCAGGCGAGCGTCGTGCTGGCGCTGGCAGGCAGCGCAGCCGTGGCGCAGGCCCAGCAAGGCAACGCGATCGAATCGATCACGGCCAACCAGCAGGGCAGCAATGTGATCGTGAAGATCCAGATGAGGGAAGCGCCGCAGAAGCTGCCGATCGGCTTTGCCATCACCAACCCGGCCCGCATCGCGCTCGATTTCGGCCAGACGGTCAATGCCACCGGCAAGACCAGCCAGGAACTCAACCTGGGCGACCTGGCCAGCGTCAACGTGGTGCAGGCCGGCGAGCGCTCGCGCCTGGTGTTCAACCTCAAGCGCACCCTCAACTACGCCACCGCGATCGACGGCAAGAGCGTGATCCTGACCATCGACGCCTCCGGCGGCGTGGCCCAGGCGGTCGACGCGCGCGGCCTGCCCGTGGCGGCGGCCGTGGCGGCCGCGCCGGTGGGCAAGCAACAGCTGCGCGATATCGATTTCCGCCGCGGCACCAACGGCGAAGGCCGCGTGGTGATCGACCTGCCGAACAACCAGGTTGCCGTCGACGTGCGCCAGACCGCCAGCGGCGTGGTGGTGGACTTCCTCAAGACCGGCCTGCCGGAAACCCTGCGCCGCCGCCTGGACGTGACCGATTTCGGCACCCCGGTGACCCGCGTCACCACCGTGCCGCAAGGCGACAATGTGCGCATGACCGTGGAGGCGAGCGGCCTGTGGGAGCAGAGCGTGTACCAGAGCGACACCCAGCTGGTGGTGGACGTCAAGCCGATCAAGGAAGACCCGAACAAGCTGGTGCAGGGCACCCAGGGCTACCGCGGCGAGAAGCTGTCGTTCAACTTCCAGAACGTGGAAGTGCGCGCTGCGCTGCAAGCCATTGCCGACATCTCGGGCTTGAACATCATCACCAGCGACAGCGTGCAGGGCAACCTGACCCTGCGCCTGAAGGAAGTGCCGTGGGACCAGGCGCTGGACGTGGTGCTGCAGGCCAAAGGCCTGGACATGCGCAAGAACGGCAATGTGCTGTGGATCGCGCCCAAGGAAGAATTGCTGACCAAGGAAAAGCTGGAACTGGAACAGCGGGCCCAGATCGCCGACCTGGAACCGCTCAAATCCGAGATCTTCCAGCTGAACTACCAGAAGGCGGAAGCGTTCAAGACCGTGTTCGGCCTGGAGGGCGGCGCCGACACCAGGAACCGCGTGCTGTCCAAGCGCGGCAGCGCCATCATCGAACCGCGTACCAACCAGGTGTTCGTCACCGACATCGCCTCCAAGCTGGAGGAGGTGCGCAAGCTGATCCAGAAGACCGACGTCGCCACCAAGCAAGTGCTGATCGAGGCGCGCATCGTCGAAGCGTCCGACCAGTTCACCCGCAACCTGGGCGCCAAGCTGGGCTTTGCCGACATGCGCGCCATCCGCGGCGGCGACGCCGGCTGGCAGGTGGGCAATGGCAACAACCGCATCGGCATCGCCGGCAACCAGGTCGGCATGGGCCAGACCCAGGGCATCGTGCGCGTCGACGACGGCACCGGTTCCTACAACAATACCCAGTTCATCAACATGCCGGCCGCCGGCATCAACGGCGTGCAGGCCGGCAGCCTGGCCATCAGCCTGTTCAACTCGGCCGCCAACCGCTTCCTGAACCTGGAGCTGTCGGCACTGGAAGCCGAAGGTGCCGGCAAGATCATTTCCAGCCCGCGCGTGGTCACCGCCGACAAGGCGCCGGCCGTGATCGAGCAGGGCGTCGAACTGCCGTACCAGGTGGCCACTTCCAGCGGCGCCACCTCGATCGTGTTCCGCAAGGCCAACCTGAAACTCGATGTGGTGCCGCAGATCACCCCGGACGGCAACGTGGTGCTGGACGTGGACGTCAACAAGGATTCCGTGGGCCAGGAAACGCGCGCCGGTTTCGCCATCGACACCAAGCACGTCAAGACCCAGGTGATGGTGGAGAACGGCGGCACCGTGGTGCTGGGCGGTATCTACCAGCAGGTCGAGCGCAACACCACCAGCAAGGTCCCGCTGCTGGGCGATGTGCCGGTGCTGGGCCACTTGTTCAAGCAGAATTCGCGCACCAATGACAAGACCGAACTGCTGGTCTTCATTACGCCAAAGATCGTTACCGACCGCCTCTCTGCGCGTTGAGACGAAGTTCCAGTGTCATCAAAATAAGGGTAAGAGAAATGACGAACGTGGTATTCCGAAAATTGTCAGGCTGGATCGGCGCTTTAGCGTGCGCCAGCCTGCTGGCCGCCTGCGGCGGCGGCGGCGGCTCGCCCGGCGCAACCCCCAACAATCCCGATCCGACCGCGCCGCGGCCGGCGACCGTGACCGTGACCTCCAGCGCGGCCACCATCGCCTCGTCCGGCCAGGATGGCACGGAAGTGACCCTGACCGCCGAAGTCAAGGATTCCAATAACCGCGCCGTGCCCAATGCCACCGTGGTGTTCAAGGCCAGCTCCGGCAGTATCAGCACCAGCGGCGGCGTGACCGACAGCAACGGCCGCGTGTCCGAAAAATTGAGCGTGAAGGGCGATTCTTCGCTGCGCGACATCAAGATTTCGGCCAGCGTCGGCAGCATCACTTCGCCGGAAATCATCGTCAAGGTGGTGCAAGCGACCCAGACCCTGACCCTGACCACCGATTCGGGCACCCTGTCCTCGTCCGGCGCGGCCGGTTCGGAAGTGACCGTGACCGCCCTGGTGCGCGACTCCAACAATTCCGTGATGCCGGGCGTGAAAGTCGACCTGTCGGTCGACAGCGGCAGCCTGACCACCGGCACCCGTATCACCGACGCCCAGGGCCGCGTGTCCGAGAAGCTGTCCACCGGCGGCGACCCGACTTCGCGCACCATCAAGATCACCGGCAGTATCGCCGGCCTGGCGCCGGTGTCGACCACCGTGGCCGTGACCGGCACCTCGCTGAAAGTGACCGCCAACCCGACCGTCAACGTCGGCACCAGCACCGATGTCAGCGTCAAGCTGACCGATGCCTCCGGCAATGCGCTGGCCAACAAGACCGTCACCTTCAGTTCCGGCGCCAACACCCTGTCGGTCAAGGGCGGCGGCGCAGCCGTGACCAACGCGGCCGGCCAGCTGACCCTGTCGTACACCGCCAGCACCGTGCCGGCCGGCGGCAAGGACACCATCACCGTGCGTGCGATGGGCGAGGTGGCATCGACCGAAGTGGTGGTCAGCTCGGCCAACTTCACCGTGCGCACGGTCAGCGGCGCTGCCGTGGCCGACATCAACACCTGCGTGCCGCTGCTGGTGCACAGCGATAGCGGCGGCGTGGCCACCAGCGGCGCCGTCATGGTCAGCAGCTCGCGCGGCACGGTGTATACCGATGCCGGCTGCACCAGCCAGCAGACTGCCGGTACGGCACTGAGCGGTGGCGAAGCGGTGCTCTACGTGCGGGCCACCAGCCCCGGTGTGGCGACCCTGACCGCCAACCTGGTCGGCGGCGGCACCACCCAGGGCAGCCTGGAATTCGTGGCGCCATTGACGCCATCGGCCGTGATCACGGTGCAGGCCGATCCTGCCGTGGTGGGCGCCAATACCCCGGGCAGCACCACCCAGCAAGCCACCATCCGTGCCGTGGTGCGCGACGGCACGGCGGCCAACAACCTGGTCAAGAACGCCCTGGTGACCTTCAGCATCGTCAGCGATGCCAGCGGCGGCACCCTGACCCAGCCGTCCCTGGTCGCCACCGGCAGCGATGGCACCGCCACCGTCAGCTATGTGGCCGGCACCGCGGCCACGGCCCTGAATGGCGTGGTGATCCGCGCCCAGCTGCAAGGCGCGTCGACCGCGTCGGCCACCACCGCCTTGACCGTGTCGAAGAAGTCGCTGTTCATTTCGGCCGGTACCGGCCGCGATATCGGCATCGCGATCCCGACCAGCTATACCATCGATTACACCGTGCTGGTGACCGACGCCAGCGGCAATGCCGTGCCCGGCGTGAACATCACGGCCAGCGTGTTGCCACGCCATTACCGCAAGGGCCAACTGGTGTTCCCTGGCACGGATGGCCCGTGGCAGCTGCCGAATAACGGCACCGCCACCAACCCGATCCTGCCTTACGCTTGCCCGAACGAGGATGCCAATAACAATGGCGTGATCGATTCCGGCGAAGACAAGAACAGCAATGGCAGGCTCGATCCCGGCATCCCGGTCAGCGTGACCTCGAACGTCACCACCGATGCCACCGGCCGCGCCACCGTGACGCTGACCTATCCGCGCGACCGCGCCCTGTGGCTGGGTGTCGACCTGACCATCCGCGGCACGGTCTCCGGCTCGGAGGCGGTGTACGTCGCCTTCGTGCCGATCCTGCCGGGCGCCGGCGTGGACTACGGCGATGTGAAAGTCGCGCCGCCAGGCTACACCAGCCCGTATGGCCAGACCAACTCGTTCAGTGCCGCGGACTGCGCGGTCGCGAATTGAGCTATCATGCGTGAATGCAGAATGTTTATTTAGTTGGATTGATGGGGGCGGGCAAGACGACCATCGGCCGTCAGCTCGCCCGCAAGCTGGGCATGCGGTTCGTCGATTCCGACCATGAAATCGAAAGCCGCACGGGCGCCTCGATCCCGTGGATTTTCGAGATCGAAGGCGAACCGGCTTTCCGCCGGCGGGAAGCGGAAGTGATCCGCGACCTGACCGGCCAGCAAGGCATCGTGCTGGCCACCGGCGGCGGCGCCATCCTCAACGAAGGCAGCCGCGCCCTGCTCAAGGAGCGCGGCATCGTCATTTACCTGCGGGCTTCGATCAATGCGATCCTGTCCCGTACGGCGCACGACAAGAACCGGCCACTGTTGCAAACGGCCGACCCCCGCAGGAAACTGGAAGAGCTGCTGGCGCAGCGCGAACCGCTGTACATGGAACTGGCCGACCTGGTCATCGACACCGGCCGCCCCAACGTACAATCGATGGTCCAGACCATCATCAACCAGCTGGACGCCATGGCTTGCCAGGCTGCGCCCAACTGCGTGACCAAGGCAGAACCCACCATGAACGAACAAACCAATATCCTGCTCACCGTCGACCTGGCCGAGCGCAGCTATCCGATCGCCATCGGCCCGGCGCTGCTGGACGATGCCGGCCTGCTGGCCAAATACGTGGGCGGCAAGAAAGTCGCCATCGTTTCCAACGATAAGGTGGCGCCGCTCTACCTGGAGCGCGTGCGCGCCCCCCTGCTGGCCGCCGGCAAGGACGTGATCGAAGTGGTGCTGCCGGACGGCGAAGAGCACAAGCACTGGGAATCGCTGATGAAGGTGTTCGATGCCCTGCTGGCCAACAAGGCCGACCGCAAGACCACCCTGGTGGCGCTGGGCGGCGGCGTGGTCGGCGACATGACGGGCTACGCCGCCGCCTCCTACATGCGCGGCGTGGACTTCGTGCAGGTACCGACCACCCTGCTGTCGCAGGTCGACTCCTCGGTGGGCGGCAAGACCGGCATCAACCACCCGCTGGGCAAGAACATGATCGGCGCCTTCTACCAGCCCAAGGCGGTGATCGCCGACACCTCGACCCTGGAGACGCTGCCGGTGCGCGAACTGTCGGCCGGCCTGGCGGAAGTGATCAAATACGGCTGCATCATCGACGTCCCGTTCTTCGAGTGGATCGAAGCGAACATGGGCTTGCTGATGGCGCGCGACAAGGGTGCGCTGGCCTATGCGATTGCCCGCTCATGCGAGATCAAGGCCGACGTGGTGCGCCAGGACGAACGCGAAGGCGGCCTGCGCGCCATCCTCAATTTCGGCCACACCTTCGGCCACGCCATCGAAGCCGGCATGGGTTACGGCGCCTGGCTGCACGGCGAGGCGGTCGGTTGCGGCATGGTGATGGCGGCCGACCTGTCGCAGCGCCTGGGCTTCATCGACACGGCCACCGTGGAGCGCATCCGCGACCTGGTGGCGGCGGCCGGCCTGCCCATCGCCGCGCCGGACCTGGGTAGCGAGCGCTGGCTGGAACTGATGGAAGTGGACAAGAAGAACGAGGGCGGGGCGATCAAGTTCATCCTGCTCGATCCCCTGGGCCAGGCCCGCATCACGACCGCGCCGCGCGACGTGCTGCTGCAAACCCTGGCCGCCTGCACGCAATAAGCATGGAAGAGACGCTCGCGCCCTATGCAGCACATTCGGAGCGGGGGCGCGGCCGGCGCTTCCCGGAAGCCCCGCACGCGTCGCGCTCGCAATTCCAGCGCGACCGCGACCGCATCATCCATTCGACCGCCTTCCGCCGGCTCGAATACAAGACCCAGGTCTTCCTCAACCATGAAGGCGACCTGTTCCGCACGCGCCTGACGCACAGCCTGGAGGTGGCCCAGATCGGGCGCTCGCTGGCGCGCAACCTGCGCTTGAACGAAGACCTGGTGGAAGCCATCGCCCTGGCGCATGACCTGGGCCACACGCCGTTCGGCCATGTGGGCCAGGATGTGCTGCACGAATGCATGAAGGAGCATGGCGGCTTCGAACACAATCTGCAAAGCTTGCGGGTGGTGGACGTGCTCGAAGAACAGTACGGCGCCTTCGATGGCTTGAACCTGATGTTCGAAACGCGCGAAGGCATCCTGAAACACTGCTCCGTCAACAATGCCCGCCTGCTGGGCGACGTGGCGCAGCGCTTCCTCGACAAGACCCAACCGTCGCTGGAAGCCCAGCTGACCAACCTGGCCGACGAAATCGCCTACAACAGCCACGACATCGATGACGGCCTGCGTTCCGGCCTGATTTCCATCGCACAGCTGGAGCAAGTGGCCTTCTTCGGCCGCCTGTGGCGCGACGTGCAGCAGGCGCACCCGGGCCTGGCCGGCCGGCGCGCGATCTATGAAACCCTGCGCCGCCTGATCACCGCCCTCGCCGACGACCTGATCGCGACCTCGCAGGAACGCATCGCCGCGCACGGCCCGCAAAGCCTGGACGCGGTGCGCGCCGCGCCGCCGCTGATCCGCTTTTCCGACCAGATGCGCAAGGATGCCACGGACCTCAAGCGCTTCCTGCACGAGAACCTGTACCGCCACTACAAGGTGAACCGCATGCGCCTGAAAGCGAGCCGCATGGTGCGCGAACTGTACCAAGCCTTCACCGCCGACCCCTCGCTGCTGCCGCCCGACTACCGCACGGCGCGCGGCGACCCCAGCGCCCAGGCGCGCCGCATCGCCGACTACATCGCCGGCATGACCGACCGCTACGCCATCGCCGAACACCGCCGCATCTATTCGCTGGAAGACCTCTAGGCTTGCGGTCTCGCAAAACGCCCCTGCTCGATTGCTACGGAGCTTGGCACGTTGGCCTATGCAGTCCCGCCTGTCGCGGCGGCAGGTCATCAAGATAGACCGCAAATCAACGCCATGAATTCGCGCTTCAGCGAGCTTGAAATTCAAGCGTGTGCGAAGCATGATGAAGCATCATGGGCGTGGTTGACTGCGTTCGCCGAGCAAGTCGAGAAGGAGCTTCTTGACCGGGGCGGGCAGGGCGGCGTCGGGGAGGGCGGCGGTTCCGAGCCATGTGTAGCGGCTCTCGCCCGCCAGTGCAGCACGTGCCGATAATGTGACCAGCAGTGGATGGATGTGCAGCTTGTAGTGCGTGAAGATGTGCACGACCGGCAGCAAACGCTCCAGCGATTCCATGGCGCCGAATGGCTGCACGGCGGCTGCGACGACGGCATCAGGCGGCGCCTCGGGGAGACCGGCAGTGGCGGCGGCGAGGGCTTGGTGGCCGGCCAGCTCAGGCAGCGACAGCAGGCCGCCCCAGATGCCTGTCGCGGGGCGTTGTTCCAGCAAGATCTGGCCGCGATCGACCATCAGCAGCATATGCGCAGCTTTTTCCGGCGTGGCTTTCTTCGGTTTGCGGACCGGCAGTTCGGCGGTGCGGCCGGTGGCGAAGGCGACGCAGCGCGCTTGCATCGGGCAGCGTCCGCAGGACGGGCTGCTGCGCGTGCACAGCGTCGCGCCCATGTCCATCAAGCCCTGCGTGTAGGCTTCGATGTCCTGCGCCGGCGCCAGCGCTTCGGCGCGCGCCCACATGGCTTCTTCGGTCCTGCGTTCGCCGGGATAGGTATCGATGCCGAATACGCGCGCAAAGACGCGCTTCACATTGCCGTCCATGATGGCTGCGCGGCGGCCGGCCGAAAACGCCGCAATGGCAGCCGCCGTGGAGCGCCCGATGCCGGGCAGTTCGGCCAGCAAGGCCGGATCGGACGGGAATTCGCCGCCATATTCGGCCACCACGCGCTGCGCGCATTTGTGCAGGTTGCGCGCGCGCGTGTAATAGCCCAGGCCCGCCCACTGCGCCATCACGTCTTCGACGGGCGCGGCGGCGAGCGAAGCCAGGGTCGGGAAGCGCTGCAGGAAGCGCGCGTAATAGCCCAGCACTGCCGAAACCTGCGTCTGCTGCAGCATGATTTCGGACAGCCACACCAGGTAGGCATCGCGGGTGTTCTGCCACGGCAGGTCGTGGCGTCCATGTTGTTTCTGCCACGCGACCAGGTCGGCCGCGAAGCTTGGATCTTCGTACTGCACTTTACGCTGCCGCCTCCAGCATCACCGGTTCGGCTGCGATGGCTTCATGGATGGCCGCGGCCAGCGCGGCCAGCTTGGCCTTTTGCTGTTCCAGCGACGCCTGGGTCGATTCGAAGGTTTCGATCTTCTGCTCCAGTGTGTCGGTCGCATCGTGGATGCGCTGGATCGACGCCTGGCGATGCTTCAACTGTTCCTTGTGCTGGCGGATCTGGGCTTCCAGCGGGGCCATGATCACCTTCAGCCAGGCGTCGGTATCGGCATTGGCCGCCTTGAAGCTGCGCTTCACCGCCGACGCCACGGAGTCGAAGAAGCGCTCCATCAGTACCACGCGCGTGGTGGTCAGCATCATCGCGGTGCCGAACTGCTTTTCATAGATGTCGTGCGCCTCGTTGATCTCGTCGCGGTACTTGGCCAGCGAGAACGGCATCGGCAGGGCCAGCGCCAGGCCGTGCTCGGCCGAGAATTTCTTGTACATGGTTTCCATCATGCTGCGGATCTCTTCGATCTTGCGCTCCGATTCGTCCAGGTTGGCGTGGATGCTGTCGAAGTACGCCTTGATCGCGTCGCGCAAGCCGGTGGTGAATCGGCTGGTCTGCATGCCCGAACGCGCCTTGACCAGGTTATCGCGCAGCACGTCCATGCCCAGGCTCGAATACAGTTCGGTGGACAAACGCGTGAAGACGGCGCGCGTGGCCTGCAGCTTAAACAGGCTCTCGTCGAATTCCTTCTTTTCCGCCTCCACGCGACGCGCCATGTGCGCGATCACGGTCTGGTTCTTGCCGCGCAAGCCCTTCAGCTCCAGCAATTGCTCCACGATGCCGCGCGTGCGCGTTGCCAGCGCCGCATACTGGGCGCCGCTGAGGGCCGCCAGCTCGTCACCGAGGCGGCGCCGGATGATGTCCTTCTTGGCCGGGATCAGCTCGTTGAACAGCGCGCTTTCCAGCTGCTTCATGCGGCTCTTGTGCACCAGCTCATGGTCGCCGGTGATCTTGCCCACCAGCGCCTTCTGGGCCGACACCGGGAACACCTGGCGCGCATCGAGGCCCAGCATGTGCGCCGCATGGTCCTGCTGGCGCGCGATCTCGGCCTCCACCTCCGCTGCGGTGCGCAGCGGGTCCCACATCGAGTCGATCTTGTTCAGCACCACCATGCGGCCGGCGCCGCTGCCGATATGGGTGCGCCACACTTCGATATCGCTCTTGGTCACGCCGGTATCGGCCGCCAGGATGAACAGCACCGCATGCGCATGCGGGATCAGGTTCAGCGTCAGCTCCGGTTCGGTGCCGATGGCGTTCAAGCCCGGCGTATCGAGGATCACCAGGCCCTGCTTCAGCAGCGGGTGCGGGAAATTGATGATGGCGTGACGCCAGCGCGAAATCTCGACCAGGCCTTCGCTGTCCAGCGTGACGGGCAGGTCGGGGTCGTTCTCGTCGTACAGGCCGTAGCGCTTGGCTTCCTCCACCGGCACATGGCGCGTCAGGCTCACTTGCTTGAACACTTCCTGCATCTGCTCCGGCGCATCGAGCTGCAGCGGCAGCACGGTCCAGGCGTGCGGGTCGTCGCGGTAATCGCTGGTGGACAGGTTGTCGGCGCGCGTCTCGATCGGCAGCAGGCGGATGCAGGCAGGGTAGGCCGGATCGTACATGAGTTCGGTCGGGCACATGGTGGTGCGGCCGGCCGCCGAGGGCAGGATGCGCTGGCCGAAATCGGCGAAGAAAATGGAATTGATCAGTTCAGATTTGCCGCGCGAGAATTCGGCCACGAAGGCGACCGACAGCTTGTCGTCCGCCAGCTTGGACAGTGTGCGCGCCAGGCGCTGCTCGGTCGCCGCATCGGCCAGGTCGGCCTGCACCACCCAATCCCGATAGTCGGCGACGGCGCGCATGACGCCCTGGCGCCATGCGCTGTATTGTTCCAGGTCCCTTACCATGGTCTTCTCGTTATTTCTGGCAATTTACACAATAAAAGGTCGATCGCTGGCCCTGCTTGATCTGGCGTACCGGCGCGCCGCACAGGCGGCAAGGCACACCAGCACGATCATAGACGAAATAAGTCTGTTGGAAATACCCCGATTGGCCATTTACGCCGATAAAGTCGCGCAAAGTGCTGCCACCCTGAACGATTGCCTCGGCCAGCACATCGCGGATTGCCTGCGCCAGGCGGTCGTAGCGCGCCGCGCTGATGCGGTTGGCTGCGGTCTTGGGGTTGATGCCGGCGCGGAACAGGCTTTCCGAACAGTAGATATTGCCCACGCCGACCACGATATCACCGGCGATCAGCACCTGTTTGATGGCGGCGCTGCGCGTGCGCGTCTGGTCGAACAGCAGCTTGCCAGTGAACGCCGCGCCCAGCGGCTCCACGCCCAGGCCGCGCAGCAGCAAATGTTCGTCCAGCGCGCCATCGCCGGCCGCGTGCCACAACACCGCGCCAAAGCGGCGCGGGTCGGTCAGGCGCAGCACATGCACGCCATCGGCGCCCTCCACCGTCATGTCGAAATGATCATGCTTTTCCGGCGGGATGCCGGCCGGCAGCACGCGCAAATGCCCGCTCATGCCGAGATGGATGATCAGCGTGCCATGCGCAAACTGCACCAGCAAGTACTTGCCGCGGCGATCCGTGCCGGTGATGCGCTGCCCGGCCAGGAGCGCCGGCAAGTCGTCCGGGAAGGGCCAGCGCAAACCTTCGCGCCGCAGCACCACGGCGCGCACGATGCGGCCTTCGATATGGGGCGCGACGCCGCGCCGGGTGACTTCTACTTCTGGTAATTCAGGCATGGAGTGGTTTTTTGCGGGTTGGCGTAGAATCAAGTCTTGAGCCCGATTTTGCAGGATCTTCCTTTGAAAAACGCATTCGCCATTGTAACCCTGTCGGTCCTCGTGTCCGCCTGCGCGGTCGTGCCACCGGAACAGGCCGCCCCCGCGCCTGCCAGCCCGGCCGCGGCGGCGGCGGCGGAAGCCAGCGCCAAGGCCGCGCCGCCGGGCGAGCAATTGCCCAGCGTCGAATTGACCAGCGACCTGTTTTACAAGCTCACCAAGGCCGAGATGGACTTCAAGCGCGGCCAGTGGCAAAGCGCCTACGTGACCATGATGGTGCTGGCGCAGCAGACGCGCGACCCGCGGCTGGCGCGCCGCGCGTCGGAAATGGCGTTGTCGGCCAAACAGGGCAACGAAGCGATGGCGGCAATCCGGCTGTGGCGTGAACTGGCCCCCGATTCCGACGAAGCCGCCCAATATTTCCTCGGCTTTGCGGTGCTGGGCGACGACTTGGCCGAAGCGGAGCAATTGTTTGCTCAGCGCCTGAAAGCTGCGCAAGCCAACGGCCGGCCATTGTTGATGTTCCAGATGCAGCAATTCCTGCTGCGGGCCAAAGACAAGGCGGCGGCGTTCGCCCTGCTGGACCGCGTGCTGCAGCCCTACCGCAACACGCAGGAAGCCCACCTGGTGCTGGCGCAGGCCGCGAACGCCGCCGGCGATACCGAGCGGGCCCGCGCCGAAGCGAAGCAGGCGGTGGCCATCAAGCCCGATTCGGAACTGGCCACGCTGACCATGGCGCAAATGCTGCAAGACCTGGACGGTGCGCAAAAACTGTTTGCCGCCTTCCTGCAGCAGCACCCGGCGGCACGCGAAGTGCGTTCGGCGTATGCCCGCCTGCTGGTCGAGCAAAAGCAGTATGACCAGGCGCGCGAACAGTTCCTGATCCTGTTGAAGGAGCAGCCGGACAATCCCGGCACGCTGTACGCGCTGGGCATCATGTCGCTGCAAGGGCAGGATGCGAAGGCGGCGGAAGGCTATTTCACGCGTTATGTGGCAGTGCTGGAAGCCCAGCCCGACCCGGAACGCGACCCGAGCAAGGCCTTGATGCTGCTGGCCCAGATCGCTGAAGAGCGCGGCGACCTCGACGGCGCCTTGGCCTGGCTCGACAAGATCGACCGCGAGGATGCGCGCGCGACCCTGTCGGCCCGCCTGAAGCGCGCCCACATCACGGCCCGCAAGGGCGATATCGAAGGCGCGCGCACCCAGTTGAAGGAAATCACGCCCACCGACCCGGCGGAGCAAGTGCAGATCCTGCAAGCGGAAGGCCAACTGCTGCGCGACTCCGGCCGCGCGGCCGAAGCGTTCAAGACCTTGCAGGATGGCGTGCTGCGCTTCCCCAACAGTCCCGACCTGATGTACGACTACGCGCTGGCGGCAGAAAAGCTGGGCAAGGTCGATGCCATGGAAACGGCGTTGCGCAAGGTGATCGAAGCGGTGCCGGACAACCACCACGCCTACAATGCGCTGGGCTACTCGCTGGCCGACCGCAACGTGCGCCTGGATGAAGCGTATGAACTGATCGACAAGGCCTTGAAGATGGCGCCGGGCGACCCCTACATCATGGATAGCATGGGCTGGGTCCTGTTCCGCATGGGCAAGCTGAAGGAAGCCGAGCAATCGCTGCGCCAAGCCTATGCCTTGCGCGGCGACGCCGAAATCGCGGTGCACCTGGGCGAAGTGCTGTGGATGCAGGGCGATAAGGCCGGTGCCGCCAAGCTGTGGCGCGAAGCGCGCGCCAAGGATCCGAAAAACGACGCGCTGCGCAGCACGCTGGCGCGCCTCAACGCTGGAATTTAATGAGCTTCAAGACCCTCGCCGCCATCGCGGGCGCGGCCGCCATCCTGTGCGGCTGCGCCACCACGCCTGCCACGCCGCCCTCCACCGCCGCCGTTGCGCCTTACGCCGACACGCTGTCGCTGACAGGCCGCCTGAACGCCCGCTACCTCAAGGAGGGCAAACAGGAATCGGTCACCGTCAACTTCACCTGGAAGCAGGATGCGCAGCGCACCGACGTGGCGCTGACCACGCCGCTCGGCAACACCGTCGCCACGATTGAAGTCACGCCCCAGGGCGCCACGCTGCGCGAAGGCGGCGGCAAGCCGCCGGTCAGGGCACCGAGCATCGATGCGCTGAGCGCGCGCGCGCTGGGCTGGACCTTGCCGGTCTCCGGCATGCGCGCCTGGCTGCAAGGCCACGCGACCGATGCCAATGGCAAGCCCTGGGCGGCCAGTCCCGCCAACAGCGAGGTGACCACGCGCGAAGGCTGGCGCCTGCATTACACCGGGTGGAAAGAGGGTGGCGCGGTGCCGCGGCCGCAACGCTTCGACGCCGAACATCCCGGCAGCGGCGAGATCCAGGAAATGGCGCTGCGCATCGTGATCGACCAGGTGGAATAAAGATGAAAAGCCTGTTGCATTGCCCGGCCCCGGCCAAGCTGAACCTGTTCCTGCACGTGACTGGCCGCCGCGCCGACGGCTACCATCTGCTGCAATCGGTGTTCCAGATCATCGACCGCCACGATACGCTGCACTTCACCTTGCGCGGCGATAAGGAACTGCACCGCACCAACGATATCGAGGGCGTGCCGGCGGAGCAAGACCTGGTGATCCGCGCCGCGCGCCTCCTGCAAGCCGAAGTGCTGCGCCGCACGGGGGCGACGCCGCCGGGCGTCGATATCACCGTCGACAAGATCCTGCCGATGGGCGGTGGCCTGGGTGGCGGCTCGTCGGATGCGGCGACCACCTTCATGGCGCTGAACAAGCTGTGGGGCGCCGGGCTGACGCGCGAAGAATTGATGGCGCTGGCCCTGCCGCTGGGCGCCGACGTGCCCTTCTTTATCTTCGGCGAGACCGGCTTTGCCGAAGGGGTGGGCGAAGCCTTGCAGCCGGTCGCCGCGCCGGACTGTTGGTATGTTGTCATCGAGCCCGGCGTGCAGTGCCCGACGGCGCAAATATTTACCTCGGAGCATTTGACAAGGGATACACCGCCCGTTAAGATGTCGGACTTTTCCAGCTACCACACAAAGCGCAGCGATTTGCGGCAGTTTGGGAAGAACGATTTGCAACAAGTGGCGTGCCGCTTATTCCCGCAAGTAGCAGACGCGGTAGAATGGCTGGGCGCTTACGGCGATGCCAGGATGACTGGCTCCGGAGCTTGTGTGTTCGTCGCCCTCCATAGCGAAGAACAGGCCGATGCGGTGCTTGCGAAAGTGCCAGCCGCCTGGACCGGATGGAAGGCGAGG
Organism: uncultured Oxalobacteraceae bacterium; assembly: GCA_965650885.1. Classification (GTDB taxonomy): domain Bacteria; phylum Pseudomonadota; class Gammaproteobacteria; order Burkholderiales; family Burkholderiaceae_D; genus Rugamonas. Next base: position 61,932 of record CBFGQI010000003.1, on the reverse strand, counting down.
GCGCTGAAACGGCATCCGATGGCCGAAAAGTTGTGAAGCGTAAAAAGATTTGGTTTTTCGTGAATTAGGCTATATAATGTCGGCCTACTGACGGAAGACAGTCAGTTAAGAGTAGGGGAATCGCCAAGCTGGTTAAGGCACCGGATTTTGATTCCGGCATACCAAGGTTCGAATCCTTGTTCCCCTGCCACCGTTTTCCCTGGGTCTGTCGAGGCAACAGTCTCCAGCCAGGGTCAAGACAAAGACTCCCGCCACACGGGAGTGCCTCAAAGAATTCAACACTACCTCTCGGGACTCCCAATGGCTTACGAAAACCTGATGGTTTTTACCGGCAACGCTAATCCTGCCTTGGCAGAAGGGGTCGCAAAAAATCTCGGCATTCCGCTCGGTAAAGCTGTCGTCTCCAAATTCTCCGACGGCGAAGTCATGGTCGAAATCAACGAAAACGTCCGCGGTAAGGATGTGTTCGTGCTGCAATCGACCTGCGCACCGACCAACGACAACCTGATGGAACTGATCCTGATGGTCGATGCCTTGAAACGTGCGTCCGCTGGCCGTATCACCGCTGCAATTCCTTACTTTGGCTATGCGCGCCAGGATCGCCGTCCGCGTTCCGCCCGCGTGGCCATTTCGGCAAAAGTCATTGCCAATATGCTGGAAGAAGCCGGTGTCGAACGCGTCCTGATCATGGATTTGCACGCCGACCAGATCCAGGGCTTCTTCGATATCCCGGTGGATAATATTTACGCTTCGCCAATCCTGCTGGGCGACCTGCAGAAGAAGGCCGAGCAAGACTTGCTGGTGGTGTCGCCGGACGTCGGCGGCGTGGTGCGTGCCCGTGCCCTGGCCAAGCGCCTCGGTTGCGACCTGGCCATCATCGACAAGCGCCGCCCGAAAGCCAACGTGTCCGAAGTGATGAACATCATCGGCGACGTGGAAGGCCGCAACTGCGTGATCATGGACGATATGGTCGATACCGCAGGTACCCTGGTGAAGGCAGCCGAAGTGCTGAAAGAGCGCGGTGCCAAGAAAGTGATCGCTTACTGCACGCACCCTGTGCTGTCCGGTCCGGCCATCGACCGCATTTCCGGCTCGTCGCTGGACGAGCTGGTGGTGACCGACACCATCCCGCTGTCCGAAGCGGCCAAGGCATGCGGCAAGATCCGTCAACTGACTTGCGCACCGCTGCTGGCTGAAACCTTCAAACGCATCATCAAGGGCGATTCCGTGATCTCCCTGTTCGTCGACTAAGATTTGCCGGCCATGGCGCAAGCCGAGGCCGTTTTCGCTGAAGTGCCCTGGTCGCGGGGCATTTCTTTTTATCGGCAAGGCGCAAGCCTTGTCTTATTTTTTGGAGTATTCCATGAAAGTTGTAGCATTCAAACGTGAACTGCAAGGTACGGGTGCGAGCCGCCGCCTGCGTAATTCCGGCCAGACCCCTGGCATCATCTACGGTGGCACCGAAGCCCCTGTGACCATCGCCCTGGACCACAACGCCCTGTTCCACGCGCTGAAGAAAGAAGCCTTCCACTCTTCCATCCTGGACATGGAAGTTGACGGCAAAGTGGAAAAAGTGCTGCTGCGCGATTTCCAGATGCACGCATTCAAGCAACTGGTCCTGCACGCTGACTTCCAGCGCGTCGACGCCAACAAGCCGCTGCACGTGAAAGTGGCCCTGCACTTCGAAAACGCTGAGATCTCCCCAGCCGTGAAGCTGCACTCCGCAACCATCAGCCACGTGGCCAACGAGATCGAAATCTCCTGCCTGCCAGCTGACCTGCCAGAGTTCCTGACCGTCGACCTGTCCAAGATGGACGTTGGCCAGTCGATCCACGCTTCCGAACTGAAGCTGCCAAAAGGCGTGACCATCGTGACCCACGGTTCCGACGCGACCATCGCGACCGCTTCCGTGCCAGCCGGTGCTGTTGCCGCTGAAGCCGCTGCTAAAGAGTAATCCTCTTTCGCTTCGCTGGAAAACCCCGCCACGGCGGGGTTTTTCATTTTCAGGCATCGTGCGCGGCTTGGCGCTTGGGCCAGGTAAGGTACTCGCGCAGCACATGCGCCCAGGGCGTGGCAATGATGGCCAGGATCACCCAGATGAAGGCGTTGGCCATGCCTTCCACCGCCGACCCGGCCAGCTCGCCGCGCGACCAGAGCGGATAGGCGACCATGGCCAGCCACAGCACCTTGTAGAAAACCTCCAGCAGGATAATGGGCAGCATCTTCAAGGGCCGCAGGATGCCCAGGCCGGCCAGGGTGGCGAAGGCGGTCCAGACGGTCCAGGCCATGGCGTCGAGTGCTTCCCAGGCGCCTTGGTGGGTCAGGATTTCACTCCAGCTGGTGCGCCCCAGCACGAAGAACATCAGCCCATACAGCAGGCGTAACAGGTAGATGTTGATGGGCCGGACACCGTCGAAGCGGGCAGCGGGCCGGAAGGCGGCGGCGACGGCGGCGCTCATTCGACCTCCTTCAGTACTTTTTCGACGCTGGCGAGGCGGCCTTTCATCTCGGCCAGCGTGGCCTGGATGGCCGCCAGGGCGGCGGCATTTTCTGCCAGCGCCGCGGCCGACTTGCTGGCCAGTTCGCGGTAGGCTTCGGCGCTGGCCGCCTCCGCCCGCGCCTTGTGCGCAGCGGACCAGTACTTCATGCCGAAAATGACCAGCAGCGCAGTCAGCGGCAGGCCAAGGGTCAGCAGGTAGATGTGCTCGGACATACTGTCATTCCTTTTCAAGTTTGATGTGTTTGGCGGCTTCCACGATGGCATCCGGATCGACCGTCAGGCAAAAATCTGTCACTTCGAAATAGTTCAGCGCCTTGCCGTCGCTGGAGAACTCGTGCTTGCTGGTCACGAGCCCAGCCGCCTCCAGCTTGGCAAGATGCAGGTGCAGCAGCGGACGGCTGATGCCCACGTCACGCGCCAGCTGGCTGACGTAGTTGCGCCCGTCCTTCTTCAACGCCGCGATGATGCGCAAGCGGTGTGGGTTCGCCAGCGCTTCCAGCACCGGCAGCAGGTTGTGCATTCCGCTCACTTCAACAGCAGGCGGCAGTTTGCACTGACCGATTCCGTGGCCATGGCGCCCTTCTCACCGCGCGCCGCCTGCATGCATTGCGCGAAGGCTTGCTCTTTGGTTTGGGGGCGGCCGCATTGCTCCAGCAGCTGAGCGTTCTGGGCGATCAGCATCTTGTTTTGCTGGATCAGTTGGTCGATCCGTTCCTTGTCAGACAGCGGCGCATCGGCGGCAAAGGCCGGGCAGGCGAGGCTTGCTGCGAGCAGCGCTGTGGCGAGTATTCTCATTCCAGTCCTCCGTTTGATGTTGTAGACATGTGTAATAAATATCTTACAGGTGGAGGCCGATGTCAAGTAAGAAAATCAGTTACCATTAATTTTTATTTAACTTGCCGAGGAGAATCGAATGCTGGAGCTGCGCCCAAGCTGCGAACACTGCAACAAGGCTTTACCGCCGAATTCGCAGGAAGCCCGTATTTGCAGTTACGAATGCACCTTCTGCGTGGACTGCGCCGATACGCTGTTGTCCGGCACATGTCCGAACTGCGGCGGCGGCTTTGTGCCGCGCCCCATCCGTCCGGCGCAGAACTGGAAGAACAACAATTTCCTGGGGGCCGACCCTGCCAGCTCCACGGTCAAATACCGACCTGCGAACCTGGACGAGCACGCGCAGCTGGTGGCGTCGCAAGACGGGCGGCCGCCGCACCTGCGCTGAACCTGGGGCTATTCTGAGGACACGACTCACCACAGGGGCGGGCTGTCCACGAAGGCGCAACTTGCAGGGATGATGGTGCTGGCCGCCACGTGCGCGGCGCTGGCCGTCGGCGCGGATGCCAAGGCGGATGTGGCGGCGATCCAGGCCGTCGACCAGGGCTGGCTGATGTGCGCCCGCCCAAGGCGCGATGCGCGCGAATGACCGCGGGATGCTGGGTGAAGCCGCGGGTATAATCTGCGGTTTTGCACTCGCAACCGCAAGACCATGCCCATCCGCCTGATCGTCGGCCTCGGCAACCCCGGCCCCGACTACGAACAAACCCGTCACAATGCCGGCTTCTGGCTGGTCGATAATCTCGCGAATTCGCTGCCGAACGCGCGCCTGCAGCGCGAGTCCGGCTTCAATGCGCTGGTCGCCAAGACCATCATTGGCGGCAACCAGTTATGGCTGCTGGAGCCGCAAACCTATATGAACCGCTCCGGCCAATCGGTCGGCGCCATCGCCCGCTTCTACAAGATCCAGCCCGACGAAATCCTGGTGGTGCACGACGAGCTCGATTTGCCGCCGGGGGCCGCCAAGCTGAAGAAGGGCGGCTCGTCGGGCGGCCATAACGGCCTGAAGGACATCACGTCCGCGCTGGGCACCCAGGACTACTGGCGCCTGCGCATCGGTATCGGCCACCCGCGCACCTTGAACCTGAACCAGCCGGTAGCCGACTTCGTGCTGCACCGCCCGCGCCGCGAAGAGCAATTGCTGATCGAAGAAGCGATCGAGAAAGCCTTGCGCATCATCCCCACCGCGGTCGCCGGCGATTTCACCAAGGCGACCATGGAGCTGCACACGCCTTAACCGTATGGGGTGAATTCGATGCCGTTCTGGATTTGCCCCACCACCTGCGCCTGGTTTTCCGCGCCTTCGCTGAAGTAGACCAGCAGTTCCTGCACGGTGTAACCCTTGGCCATGGCGCCCATCCAGAATTCGTAGCCGGCTGCATCCGGGGTGCGGTGCAGCACGTTCTTGTACAAGGCCGTGAGCACTGCTTCGTTCGACGGGTTGGTGCCGTACAGGTCGCGGAATTCCTTCGAATCGATGAAGCCGGCCGCCATCGCATTGATCGAATAGCCCTTGTCCAGCGCGGAAATCCAGAACCCGAGGCCGGCATTGTCCGGCGCGCGGTCGAAGGCTGCGCGGTAGATGCGGTAAGCCTGCCCCGCCACGCCGTCGATATCGAGCGCCAGCGCCTTGTCGCTGAAGCTGATGCGCTCGACATGGGCCAGGGCATCGACGCCATCCGCCGCGGTCTTGTCGGTCACCGTGAATCCGCCGCCCGCCGCCGTGGCAACCGTGTAATTGCTGGCCGCCTTGCCATAGACCAGGGTGTCGCGGCCGGCGCCGCCTTCGATGGCATTGTTGCCGGCGTTCTGGCGGATGGTGTCGTTGCCGCCGGTGGCGGTGATCGCTACCGAGCCTGGCAGCATTTTCTGCGCTTCCAGCGTGGCGGTGTAGACGGTGCCTTTATCGTTGTGGAACGTGCTGAAGCTGTAGCCGTTCGCGCTGGCATACGGCAGGGTGAACGTGCCGATAAACGATGGATTGCCGGACAGCGTAGCCATCTGGCCGGCGCGCACGGCGACCTCGAAATGGCCGAAGCCATCGTTGGTCCACACCACCGGCGTATTGGCGGTCGGCGGGTTGTTCATGAACTGGGTGATGACCAGGTCCTGATGTCCATCGCCGTTCACGTCCAGCATGCGGATGAACTCACTCGCGCCAATCTTGCTGAACTCATTGGGCTGGCCTTCGTAGCGGTCGGCGTTGGCGAAGTGGCTGGCCGTATCGTCGACGAACGTGCCGTTGTCGTTGCGCAGGGTATCGATGGCCCAGCCATCGCCGTAGGCTTCGATGGGACGCGATTCGGACGACAGCAGGATCAAGTCCTTGTCGCCGTCGCCATCGAGGTCGACGGCCGCGATATCGTGCACGATGCGGTAGTCGCCGTAGAAGCCTTGCGGTAGGTAGTTCATGCTGCTGGCGCTGAAGCCGCTGCCGGTATTCCAGAACACCGCCGAACGGTGTTCCTTGCCATAGGTGTTGCCGTCGTTACCGAGCACCAGGTCGTCGCGGCCGTCGCCATTCAGGTCGGCCAGCAGGGAGGCGGTGGCGCCGTACTGGTCGGTGTTGCGGTTCAGCAGGCCGCCGGTGCCCACCGGCAGGCCGGCATCGCTCTTGGTGAAATGGCCGGTGCCGTCGCCCAGCAGGAAATACGGCTGGCTGGGGCTGGAAGGACCGGACAGGTTGCCGGCGAAGATATCCAGCTTGCCGTCGCCATTGACGTCGCCGACTGCGGCGCTATGCGTGAAATCGGCGATTTGCGGCAGGTTGGCGCTGGCGTCCACATAGCCATTGGGTGAGGACAGCAGCAGCTTGTTCTGCGCGCCAGGGAAGGGGTGGATGTCGTAGCCGTGGTCGGCGATGAAGAAATCTTCCTTGCCGTCGCCATTGAAGTCGCCGCGCACCATTTCGCGCGGATGGATGGTGGTCAGCGCGGAGAGCGCGCTGTTGCCAACGGCATAGGTGCCGTCGCCTTTGCCCAGCAAAAGCATTGCCGGTTGCGCCACGGGGCTGGAGCCGTTGAACGGATAGTAGGCGCCAAATACAAGGATGTCCTGGATGCCATCGCCATTGGCATCGATCATTTCGGGGATGGCTTGCGAAGCGGGGCCGGCGGTCAGCTGGGTGCTGCCATAAACCGGCTTGTAATACTTGGTCACGTCAATCGTCATTGGTCTTCCTCGGGATGGCAAACCGCTCGATTATGCCATCTCAGGAGGCGCCGCGGGCCTGCCGCAGCAGGCGCCAAACCATCGCCGCAACGGCCGCCACGCCCAGCACCAGCACGCCCCACAGCACCATAAGGCGTCGCTGCGCGGCGCTGTTGCCGGCGCTGGCCTGTCTTGCGGCATTGGCCAGCACGTCAGCCTGCGGCTGGGCCGCGCCGGCGCTGGCGCGCGGCAATGCGCCCAATTCCGCAGGCGTGAAGCCGGGCGCGACGTCGGCGATGTCGCGTGCGGCCGGCACGGCCTTGTCGCGGCCGACGGCCAGCGTATAGGGCGGCCGGCCGCCGGCGAGGAATACCAGCGTCGCCGGTTGCCAGCTGATGCGCAAGGGGGGCTGGAGCGATGGCGCCTGGTCGAAGCGCACCACCAGGCGCTCGCCGAGCCATTGCGGCACTGCGATATCGGCCGATTCGCGCGTCTTGCCGTCCTGCTCCAGGCGGAAGAACGTGGCGCGCCGCGCCGCTTCGAACTGGTAGCGGCCCGACCGGTGCTGCTGGCGATAGCTGCCGAACGTCACCGGCAGCACCACGTTGCCGCCGGCGATTTGCAGGCCGGCGCGCAGAGGCGCGATGGCGGCGGGCCTGTGGTACTGCAGGTCGCGCGCATCGCGGCCGGGCTGCGGCTGCAACAACAGCGTTTCGGCCGTTGCCGGCGCCGGCTGCGACACCGGCGACAAGGCGCGGATCGCCGCGAATTGCAGGGGCTCGCCGCCGCGCCAGCTCAGGCGCGCATAGCGCAGCGGGCGGGCCGGGAATTCGAGTTTATCGTTGGCGAGCCTCTCGTCGCTGGCATTGGCCAGCCAGCTCAGTTCCGCCGCGCCGATGGTCTCCCAGCGCTTCAAGTCTTCGCTTGCTTCCAGCAGGACTTGGGCAGAGTAAGTGGCCCGGTCCGCAGGCAAGGTGAAATGCAGCGCATCCACCAGCGGCGCCTGGTCCGCTCCCTCCTGCCGCAGGTCGAGCACCAGCCCGGCCAGGCGGTCGCGCCCTCGCTGCGGTTCCGCCGCGCCCGGCGGTCCCTGCAAGCGCACCGACAGCACGCGGCCATCGCTGGCGGTGCTGACCTCCAGGCCGGCCAGGGGCGTGTCGGCGCGTCCGGCCCACAAGGGAAAGACCCGCAGCGGCAGCGGGCGTTGGCCGGCGCTGGGGGCCGGCACCGGCCGGCGCAAGGCGAACGGCTGCGGCACGCCTTGCGCATCGAAGATGCGCAAGTCGTCCAAGGACGGCGAGCGGGCGTGCAGGTAGGCATCGCGCGGCAGCTGCAGCTGCACCACGCCTGGCTTGCCGCTGATCGACAGCGGGACGATATGGGTATAGTCGCTCGGTGTATCGCTGGGCGTCGCCGCGGCGACGGCGGCGGCAAGGAGCAGGGCGTTCATTACGCGGCCTCCTGATCCGGTTGGCCGTTACGTGCCGACGGGTAGGGCGCGATGTACCCGATGCCGACCATCAGTGCGCCGACGCCGAGGAAGGAAACGATGCGTTCGACCCCGCCCACGTTCGACAGGTCGACCAGGAACAGCTTGGCCACCACCACGCCGAGCAGCACGGCGCCGGCCATCCACAGCTTGCGCTCCTGCTTGCCCGCGGCGTAGCGCATGAGCAGCAGGGCGGTGACGCTCCACACCAGCGACAGCATGGCTTGCACGAACTGCGATGCGAACAGCTCATCGAAGCGGTAGGGCACGCCGACATAATGCGACACCGTTCGCAGCAGCGCGAGGTTGAACCAGGCATAGATGACCAGCGCGCCGATGGCCAGCAGCTGCGGGCGCGCGGCGTCGAGGCGTGCTTGCAGCAGCCGGCAGCAGGCCGCCGCCAGCAGCACGGCAAAGATGCTGGTCAGGTCGAGCGGGTTGGCCAGGGGGATGTATGGCAGGGGCGCCATGGCGCCGTCCTGTGTCAGGTTCCAGATTGCGGCCAGCAGCAGCGACCAGGCGCAGCCCAGCGGCAGCAGCACGTTGCGGTACCAGGCGGCCAGCGGCTTGACCGGCCAGGCCTCTAAGCGCACGCGGCGCATCACCCAGGCCAGGCCGCCCATCATCAGCCATGCGGGCAGGAATTTGGCCCAGGCCGGATCGGCGCCGCTGCCTTCCAGGCCGCGCGCAATCCAATGGGCGCCGACCGGCCAGATCATCAGCCATGGAGCGGCAGTGCGCACGGTATGCAGGAGGGTCAGCGCGCCAGTGGGCACGGCGATCGCGCGCATCAGCCATTCCGACACCAGCCACAGGGCGGCGTAAGCGGTCCATTCCTCGCCCGCCGGCATGCCGGCGTGGCCGTAGAGCCGGGCCAGCAGATTCACGGTGGCCACGCCGAACAGTATCCAGGCCGGGAGCGCCGCAGCGCGCAGTGCCGGCCAATTCAGGCGATGTGACATCTTGAGGAGGAGCGGGGTGGTTGCGGCAATGAGCAGGCAGTAGGCGCCAGCCCGCAGCGGACTGGCAGGGTCGAAGCCGCCGGTAGTGAGGAGCAGGTAATGCGCCAGCAGCCAGTTGGCCAGCGTCGGCGCCACCACCAGCAGCCACCACATGCCGGCATAGGCCAGGACGGTATTGGCCAGCAGGGGCGCAGCTTGCACCGCGTTGCGCATCAGCGCCCAGGCGCTGAACAGGGCGCCGGCGAGCAACAGGGCGCTGCCGAGGAATGGGGTGGCAAACAAGTCGGGTGACACGGGCGCGACGTGCCAGTTGAAGAGCAACAGCAGGGCCAGCACGAAACCGCCAAGCAGTTGCGCGGCAAGCGCGAAGTTGCGCGCCATCGGCCACGCCAGGCGGCGTGCGATCAATCCCAATACGACGGCTGCGCCAAGGGCGCTGGCTGCCAACAGGTTGGCTTGCAGCCGGCCGCTGGTGCGCAGCACGATTTCGGTCCATGCGCCGCCGACCAGCCACAGCGCGGCGCCGGCGAGGAACAGGGCCGCGAGTATGCTCAAGCCGCGCGGGGCCGCAGCGCCATCCGTGGCGTGGCTGCGGAAGCGCATCGCCATGATGCAGGCGCTGACGGCCAGCAGGAGGAAGCCCAGCCAGAGGTTGGAATGCAGCGCTGCCTGCTGGTCAAGGCCGCTGACCGCGCCGATGAAGCTGACCCAGGCGCCCAACTGCACCAGCAGGCCAAAGCCCCAGGCCAGCGGCTGGCGCTGGCGCAGGCCGATCCAGACGATGCCGGCGCCTTCCAGCGCCCAGGCGGCGGAAGTCCAGCGGCCGTCCAGCGCCATCGGGATGGCGAGTGTGCCGAACACCACGGCCAGCGCGGTGAAGGCGTCCACCAGCAGGCCGTAGATGGCACGGCGGCGCGCCAGGGTTGTGGCCAGCACGCCATAGAACAATCCGAGCACGACGGCCGAATAAGCCATGCCGAATTCAAATTCCTTGACCAGCCCGAATTGCAGGCTGGCTGCCAGCATCGGCGTGCCGAATACCAGGGTGCCGTCAACGTAGCTTTTCAGCTTGGGCACTTCCAGGTGGGCATATGCGATGGCGATGCCGACGTAGTACAGGAAGAACAGCAGCAGGAAGGCTTGCGCGGACTGGTAATCCTGTGGATCGTAGCGCAGCACGCCCCAGGCGGTGCCGATGGTGAAGGTGAATACGAATCCCAGCAGGTTCAGCGCGCGCCAGGAGCGCTTGAGGGCGATTGCCAGGATGCCGGCGTTAAGCAGGGCGTAATAGCTGAACAGGGCTATGTGGTTGCCCTGGCCAGTTGAAGTGAGGATCGGTGCTGCGAAGCCGCCGACAATGCCAAAGATGGCGAGCCATTGCGCGTTCTGCAGCACAGCCAGCAGGCAGGTGCCGATGGTGAGCACGAATAGCAGGCCAAAGGCCAGGCTACCGGGGATCAGCTGGTACATGCGGAAGGCGCCAAACACGACCAGCATCAGTACGGCCATGCAGGTGCCTTGCAGCGGCAGGCTGACGCCGCGGTTGCTGCCGCGGATGCGCCAGGCCCAGGCCAATGCGGCGAGATCGGCAAGCACGATGCCGGCCAGCCGCAGCTCGATCGGCACGGTGACGCGGGCGGCCGCATATTTCAGCAGGAAGCTGACGCCGATGAAGAGGATCAGCAGGCCGATCTTGGCGACCAGGTTGCCTTCAAACAGCCAGTTGCGGGCGGCCGTGAGCCATGCCGGCGCCTCGCGCGGCGGCTGCCTGGGCGGCGCTGCCGGACGCGATGGCGCGGGTGCGCTGCGCGCGGCTTCTTTCGCGGCGGCCCAGGACTGGTCAGCCGCGTCGCTTGCCTTGGCCGGGGCAACAGCGCGTGGCGTGCCAGCGGGTCCGGCGGGCGCTGCGGCAGCCGGCGTGGCAGAAGCGGCAGGTGCGGCAGGTGCGGGTGCAGGCCCGGGCACGTCCGGCATTGACGGCTGCTTCGGTTGCGGCGGGACTTCGGCGGCGCGCGCCACCAGCGGTGCGCGTTCCGGAGCCGTTGGCGAAGAGGTTTGCGGTCCAGCCGGCGCAGCCTGTGGCACAGGTGCGGCTGTCGGCGGCTCCGGCATCGTGGCAGGTTGCGGCACGACCCGTGCGGCCGGCATGACCGGTTCGGCGGCCTGCGGGCCGGCCGTGCCGTGCTGGAAGCTGGCGAGGGTGTGCTCCATTGCGGCCAGGTCGCTTTGCAGGCGATGGGCCAGTTCACGGGCCTGGCGCGCATCGCGGCGCGCACTCCAGGCCCAGCGCGCCACCACGGCTAGCGCCAGAAACCAAAGCAAATCCATGAATGCTCCTTCTGTTGTTCTAAAAGCATTATTTGCCCTCGGTCACAATAGCACAAGCAGCAGCGATACCCGTATCGCCGGCCGCCCGGCGGAGTATCGGGATTTGATCCCGATCAAGCTTCCGCTTCGGGGACCAGCATCAACAGATCGGTCACGCCGACGTCGACCCCGGCCTGGGACAGCAGCGTGGTCGCCTGGCCGCGGTGGTGGGTCTGGTGGTTAAAGAAGTGCAGCAGCAACATGCCCAGCTGCCGGTTGTTTGCCTCGCCGTTGAAACGCCGATAACTGATGACTGCATCGAGGTCGTCTTCCGCCAGCGCAGCGGTCCAGGACAGCACCAAGCGGTCGAGGAAGGCGCGGCGCTCGCGCAGGGCGGGCAGGGAGTCGAACAGCAACTGGTCCAGCGCAGCCGGCGCCGGCAGGGCTGCCACCGGCGCCAGCGCCGCGGCAAAGCGCGGATGGCCTGCAAAGCGCTTCAGCCAGATGGTGTCGCCGACTGCGATGTGGTTCAAGGTGGCGAAGAGGGAACCGAAGAAGGCCCCGCGGTCCGCTTCCAGCTCGCCCGGCGGCAGCGTGGCGGCGGCCTCGTACAGCTTGTTGTTCATCCACTCGTTATAGCGGGCCAGCAGGGTGACATGGGCGGTTCTGGACATGATCTGGGGTACAATCTCGGTCTATTTGCGGAAAATTCCGTAGCAGAACATTATCATTTAAAGGTTTTCCATGAGTCTCAAATGCGGCATCGTCGGCCTGCCTAACGTCGGCAAGTCCACCCTTTTCAATGCACTGACCAAGGCCGGCATCGCGGCCGAGAACTACCCGTTCTGCACCATCGAGCCGAACGTCGGCGTGGTGGAAGTGCCTGATCCGCGCCTGAAGCAACTTGCTGAAATCGTCAAGCCAGAGCGCATTCTTCCTGCGATCGTGGAATTCGTCGACATCGCCGGCCTGGTGGCTGGCGCGTCCAAGGGTGAAGGCCTGGGCAACCAGTTCCTGTCCCACATCCGCGAAACCGACGCCATCGTCAACGTGGTGCGCTGCTTCGAAGACGACAACGTGGTGCACGTGGCCGGCCGCGTTTCGCCGCTGGACGACATCGAAGTGATCCAGACCGAGCTGGCGCTGGCCGACCTGTCGACCGTCGAAAAGACCATCGCCCGCGAACAGAAGAAAGCCCGTTCCGGCGACAAGGATTCCGCCAAGCTGGTGGCCCTGCTGGAAAAACTGGTGCCGCACCTGAACGAAGCCAAGCCAGTGCGCGCCATGGGCCTGGGCGCCGAAGACATGGCCCTGATCAAGCCGCTGTGCCTGATCACCGCCAAGCCGGCCATGTACGTGGCCAACGTTTCCGACAGCGGCTTCACCAACAATCCGCTGCTGGACCAGCTGACCAAGTACGCTGAAGCGCAGAACGCGCCGATCGTGGCCATCTGCGCCGCCATCGAAGCGGAGATCGCCGAACTGGACGACGCCGACAAGGAAGCCTTCCTGGCCGACATGGGCATGGCCGAACCGGGCCTGGACCGCCTGATCCGCGCCGGCTTCAAGCTGCTCGGCCTGCAAACCTACTTCACCGCCGGCGTGAAGGAAGTGCGCGCCTGGACCATCCACGTGGGCGACACCGCGCCGCAAGCTGCCGGCGTGATCCACACCGACTTCGAACGCGGCTTCATCCGCGCCCAGACCATCGCCTTCGATGACTACATCGCTTACAAGGGCGAAACCGGCGCAAAGGAAGCGGGCAAGATGCGCGCTGAAGGCAAGGAATACGTGGTCAAGGATGGCGACGTGCTGAACTTCCTGTTCAACGTCTGATCCCAGGAAGCGCCCCAGGAAAGCCGCGTAAATGACGCGGCTTTTTTTGTTTGTGCCGTGAGAATAGGTGAGACTTTGGGCTTTGGTGCATTGCTAGAATCGCACCCACTATGCTTACCCATACCGAATCCATCCAGCAGCTGTATCTCGCCTACCTCCAGCGCCCAGCCGATTCGGCGGGTTTGGCCTATTGGACCCATACGCTCGAAATTGGCGCCTCCCTGTCCAGCATCCGCGAACAGTTCGCGAAACAGGCCGAGTTCCAGGCATTCATCGCCGGGAAGTCGCACGCGCAAGTGGTCGACGGCTTATATGTCAATTTGTTTGGCGCCCATCCCGACCAGGCCGGACTGGATTACTACGCCGGGATGCTCGACCAACATAAGGTCAGCGTCGGTGAAGTGGTGGGCAATATCGTCAACGGCGCCATCGGCTCCGATGCCGAAGTCGCCTACAACAAGGTGGTGGCGGCCGGGTTGTTCACGACCCTGCTCGGCGTCGATCCGATCAACATCATCGGCTATCCGCAAGACTTCAGCAAAGGCAAGCAATTCCTGGCCTCGATCACCGGCGACGACAGCCTGTATGGCGCGCTGGGCACGCTGCCCGATTTGATGGAGGGCGTCGCGATACTCAAAGTACAAGGTTCGGTGATCGTCGATCCGCGTGCGCTGTCGAGCGAAGCGGCTGTACAGCAGCTCTACCTGGCCTACCTGAAGCGCCCGGCCGATGTGGCCGGCCTGGAGTATTGGAATGAAGCGCTCGCCGACAGTTCGGTGCAGGCGGTCAGCCAGAAATTCGCCCAATCGAAGGAATACCAGGACAGCATCAAGGGCCTGGGCAACGATGCCATCGTTGATAACGTCTATCTCAACCTGTTCGGCCACCATGCGGACAGCGAGGGCCTGCGCTTTTACGCCGACGCGCTGGGCTCGGGCAAGGCCACGATTGACCAGCTCGTGCTGGGCGTGATGGCGGGCGCCCGGCAGCAAGACCTGGAGCTGCTGGACAACCGCGTCATCGCATCGCAGATGTTCACCACGTCGCTGAACATCACGCCTTTGCTGGCCAGTGCCTACACGTCGTCGCTGGAGTATGGTGCCAACTATCTGCAGCCGGTCAACGATGACGGCAGCGTCTATGCCGCCGTGCGGGGCTTGCCGTCCGTGCTGCACAAGATCGTGGAAGTGCTGACCGACACGCCCATCCAGTTGGTCGGCGTCGCTGCTTAAGGCTGTTTTGCCTCGAATTCCTTGATCGCTTTGGTGAAGCTGTCCATGAGGGGATTGGGCACGGCCAGCGACAGCTGGTAGTGCTCGACCTTGAAGTCCTTGCCAGTGTTGACCAGCACGCCGCTGGCCTGGCAGGTGCCCATCTGGGTGTTCAACTGTTCGTCGAACCAGACATACTTTTTATCCGGCGAAAAGTAGACATTGCGCTTTTGCGCCGTGAAACTCCAAGCCTTCTTGCGGTCCCAGAAGCGCTTGGCCCAGGCCTTGAATTCCTTGTAGCTCCACACTTCGCTCTTGTCGGTACCGATGAAGACGGCGTCCGGCGTGAACTTTTCCCAATAGTCCGGACGCGTATTGGCCGCGTCGTCGTGCCAGCGGTCGACGAAGGCATTGACCTGCTGGCGGAAGTCGGCATCGGGGTCGGCGGCCATGGCGCCATACATCGTCAGGACGGTGGCGGCGGCGATCAGCAGGCGCTTCATTGCTTGTCTCCTCAATCGTATGTTGGCGAAATAGTATAATCGTCAAATTGTGCACAGCTACTAATCCAAAAAAAATGGCTTCACCCAACGAAAATGCCAGCATGGCGCTGTTCTGCGACTTTGAAAACGTCGCACTGGGCGTCCGCGACGCCAACTACGAGAAGTTCGACATCAAACCCGTGCTGGAACGTTTGCTGCTGAAAGGCAGCATCGTGGTCAAGAAAGCCTATTGCGACTGGGATCGCTACAAGGCCTTCAAGGCACCCATGCATGAAGCGAACTTCGAACTGATCGAAATTCCCCATGTGCGCCTGTCGGGCAAGAATTCGGCCGACATCCGCATGGTGGTCGATGCGCTGGACTTGTGCTACACCAAAGCCCACGTCAATACCTTCGTCATCATTTCCGGCGACTCCGACTTTTCGCCGCTGGTATCCAAGCTGCGCGAGAACGCCAAGCGCGTGATCGGCGTGGGGGTGAAGGATTCCACTTCCGACCTGCTGGTCGCCAATTGCGACGAATTCATTTTCTACGACGACCTGGTGCGCGAATCGCGCCGCCAGCGCCAGGCCACGCGCAATGAGCGCGAACAGCAGCCGAAGCGTTCAGCGGAAGAGGAGAAGCGCCGCCGCGAGGAAATGGACAAGCGCCGCAACCAGTGCATCGAGATTGCCTACACCACCTTCGACGCATTGGCTGCCGAACGGGGCGAGGGCAAGATCTGGGCTTCGGTGCTGAAGGAAGCGATCAAGCGCCGCAAACCGGACTTCAGCGAGTCCTATTACGGCTTCCGTACCTTCGGCAACCTGCTGGAGGAAATGAAGGCCCGCGGCCTGCTGGAGTTTGGCCGCGACGAGAAATCCGGCGCCTATGTGTACCGCAGCAGCCATCCGGTTGTGCTGCCGGCCGTGGAAACGTCGGCCGAGCAGGAAGCGGTTGCCATGGGCGCTGAAGGCGATGCTGCGGAAGCGCAGGAAGCCGGCGTACCGGGCGAAACCGCCGAAGCGCGCCGCGAGCGCGAAGGCCGCGATGGGCGCCGTGGACGCGGCAGCCGTGGCGGCCGTGGCCGCCGGGGCGAGGCCGCTGCGGCGGACAGCGAAGCCGTGCCGGCAGCCGTTCCGGTCGAAGTGCCGGCCGACGCCGAAGTCGCTGCGGTGGCAGCGGTGGAGGAGGTGGCGCCGGTGGTGGAGGCCCCTGCGGCCGAGGTGCCTGCCAAACGTACCCGCGCCGCCGCCAAGAAGCCCGCGGCCAAGAAGGCGAGCGCGCGCGGCAGCAAGGTAGCGCAGGCCGCGGCCGATGCGGCGGAGGCGGTGCAGCAGGCGGAAGCCGTGCTGGCCGCGGCAGCGGAAGCGGCGGTGGCGGCCGAGGCGGAAGCGGTGGCTCCGGAAGCGGCGCCGGCGAAACGCGCCAAAAAGCCAGGGACGCATAAGCCGTCGGCGCGCAGCAAGCTGCCGAAGAAGCCGAAGGCTGAGGTGGCCTAAACCGGTAAAACGGGGTCAGACCCAAGGGTCTGACCCGGCCTGCGGCGGCCGCGCATCGGGGGCCGACCCTTTGGGGCTGACCCGGTTCACCGGTTTTTCTGCGATACTGATGCGCACCATGCCCATCATCTCCGAACTCAACCTCTACCCAATCAAATCCTGCGCCGGCCTGTCGCTGAAGGAAGCGACCCTGACCCGCGCAGGTCTGATGACCGAGCAGATCTACGACCGCGAATGGATGCTGGTCGATGCCAACGGCATTGCGCTGACCCAGCGCGAGCATCCGCGCATGTCCCTCATCGTGCCGCGCCTGAAGTCCGAGACCATGGAATTGCGCGCGCCCGGCATGCTGCAGCTGGAGATCCCGCTCGGCTTGCCGGATCCCGAAACGGCGCCGTCGCTGCAGGTGCAAGTCTGGGACGACACGGTGCTGGCTTACGATTGCGACGAAACCACGGCCACCTGGTTCGGCAAATTCCTCGGCATCGAATGCCGCCTGGTGCGCTTCCACGCCAACGCCAAGCGCCTGACCAGCGGCAAATGGACCGATGGCGAGCAGCACCCGACCCTGTTCTCCGACGGTTACCCGGTCCTGGTGATCGGCACCGGTTCGCTGCAGGACTTGAATGACAAACTGGCGCAGCAGGGCCGCGCGCC
Source organism: uncultured Oxalobacteraceae bacterium (assembly GCA_965650885.1). Classification (GTDB taxonomy): domain Bacteria; phylum Pseudomonadota; class Gammaproteobacteria; order Burkholderiales; family Burkholderiaceae_D; genus Rugamonas. The sequence continues at coordinate 45,002 of CBFGQI010000003.1, read as the reverse complement.
ATTGCCGATGAACCGGTTCCGTCCCAACCTGGTGGTGGGCGACCTGGACGCGTTCGAGGAGGACTATACCGAGGAATTCCGCATCGGCGAGGCCACCTTGAAACCGGTGAAACCATGCCCGCGCTGCCCCATGCCGTCGATCGACCAGGCCACCGGCGAATTCGGCCCTGACCCGCTGGATATCCTGCAAACTTACCGCGCCAAGCCGGAAGTCGATGGCGGCATCTGCTTCGGCATGAATGCCGTTGTAACAACAGGTGATGGCACGAAACTAAGGGTTGGAGACCAAATCGAGGTTACACTGTCGTTTTAGTAGTCAATAGCGGCAGGCGATGGAGATTACGCAAAAAATCACGGGCAAGCAGCCCACGCAGGCGGAACTGGCGGCGGAAAACCAGTCCCTGCGTGCCCGCCTTGCCTATCTGATCGAACAGGCGGAACGCAACCACTCGATCATGATGCGCCACCAGGCGTTCGACCTGGAAATCGTTGGCGCAGCCAGTTTCCCGGAGCTGATTGGTACCATTTTCCGCTCCTTGCCGGTCATTTCCGACCTGGATGCCGTGACCCTGACCCTGGTCGACGAGGATGACGATATCCGCACCGTGATGGAGAAGCTGGGGGTCGATTTCGGCGATTTCCCCGACCTGGTATTCGTGCCGGGCGTGGAGGGGCTGGCGTTCGATTGCGAAGCGGGGCAGCCCCCCAAGCCGCTGCTAGGTATGTTCGATCCGCTGCGTCACGGGCGCCAGTTCCCGCAACCGGGCCTGCGCCTGCAAAGCGTCGGCGTGGTGCCGCTATTGCGCAATAAGCGCCTGATCGGGTCGCTCAACCTGGGCAGCGCCGATCCGACGCGCTTCTCGCCCAGCCTGGGTACCGATTTCGTCGAGCATATGGCATCCATCATCGCCATCTGCCTGGAGAACGTGATCTCCAATGAAATGTTGAAATACCTGGGGCTGACCGACGCCTTGACCGGGGTGTTCAACCGTCGCTACGTGGACCGGCGCCTGCTGGAGGAAATTTCACGGGCGCGGCGGCAGGCCTATCCGGTGTCGTTCATGTATATCGATATCGACCATTTCAAGCGCGTCAACGATACGGTGGGGCATGGCGGCGGCGATGAAGTGCTGCGCGAGGTGGCCTGCCGGATCAAGGCGGAATTGCGCTTGTCCGATGCGCTGGCGCGCTTTGGCGGCGAGGAGTTCGTGGTGCTGTTGATCGATGCGGATCTGGAGAGCGCGGCCTATGTCGCTGAGCGTATCCGGGCGGGGATTGCGGCCAGCATGATCGAGCTGTCGCACGGCGTGCGGGTGTCGATTACGGCGTCGGCGGGGGTGGCCAGCCTGGACCAGGTGCCTGCGGAGGCGAAGCCGGAGGAACAGGCGGCGCAGCTGATTGCGCATGCGGACGAGGCGTTGTACCAGGCCAAGGAAGGCGGGCGCAATCGGGTGGTGCGGTATGCTGCCTGAAACCGGTAAACCGGGGTCAGACCCGAAGGGTCAGACCCCCAGTCCGCAGCCGCCGCATGGCAGGGTCTGACCCTGTGGGTCTGACCCTGGTTTACCGGTTTTAGGCCAGCAAATCATTCTCCGCCCGCGCCACTTCCTCCGCCGTCCCCCGCAGCACCACCACATCACCCGCCTCCAGCGTGGTCCCGGGCTGCGCCTCGAGCCGCGTCTTGCCGCGCCGGATCGCCGAAATTTCGGCCCCCGTTTCATCCAGCCCCAGGTCCTGCAAGCACTTGCCGATGCACGAGGCCTGCTCCCCCAGCGAAACCGAATGCAGCCTGATCAGCTCCGACTCTTCACCACTGTCGCTGGTGCCGTGGAAATAGCCGCGCAGCGAAGCGTAACGCTCCTCGCGCGCCCGCTGCACCCGGTGCACCACGCGCCGCAGCGGCACGCCCAGCATCACCAGCGCGTGCGACGCCAGCATCAGCGAGCCCTCCATCAGCTCCGGCACCACTTCCGCCGCGCCGGCCTCCTTCAGCCGATCCAGGTCTGAATCGTCGTGCGAACGCACGATCACCGGCAGCTCGGGCGCCAGTTCATGCACCAGGTGCAGCACCCGCAGCGCCGACGGCGTCGAGGCGTACGTGATCACCACCGCCGAGGCACGCTTGATACCCGCCGCCACCAGCGATTCGCGCCGCGCGGCATCGCCGTAGGACACGTTGGCGCCGGCCGCCTGCGCCTCCTGCACCCGGATCGGGTCCAGGTCCAGCGCCTGGTAAGGAATCTTTTCCTCGCTCAGCAAGGTCGCCAGCGACTGTCCCGAGCGCCCGAAGCCCGCCACGATCACATGCTTTTGCGCCGACATCGTGCGCGCCGCGATATTGGTCAGGTTCAGCGACTGCATCATCCACTCGTTGGCGGAGAACTTCAGCACGATCTTGTCCGATTGCGCGATGAGGAAAGGCGCCAGCAGCATCGACAGCACCATCGATGCCAGCACCAGCTGCACCACGAAGGGGTCGACCAGCTCCATGCCGCCCACCACATTCAGAAGGACAAAGCCGAACTCGCCCGCCTGTGCCAGCGCCAGGCCGGTGCGCATGGCGGTCGAGGTGGACGCGCCGAACAGGCGCGCCAGCCCCGCGATCAGGGCGAACTTGAGCAGCACCGGGCCGGTCAGCAGCACCAGCACCAGCCACCAGTTTTCCAGCACGATGCGCACGTTCAGCAGCATGCCGACGGTGATGAAGAACAGCCCGAGCAGCACGTCGCGGAAGGGCTTGATGTCCTCTTCCACCTGGTGCTTGTATTCGGTCTCGGAAATCAGCATGCCCGCCACGAAGGCGCCCAGCGCCAGGGACAGGCCGGCGCGCTCGGTGATCCAGGCCGCGCCCAGCGTCACCAGCAGCAGGTTGAGCATGAACAGTTCCTGCGAGCGGCGCATGACCACGATGGTGAACCACTTGCGCATCACCTTCTGTCCCAGCAGCAGCAGCAGGAGCAGCACCACGGCCGCCTTCAGGCCGGCCGTCGCCAGGGTCTTGGGCAGGTCGGCCGGATTCTGCGCCAGGGCCGGGATCAGGATCAGCAGCGGCACCACCGCCAAGTCCTGGAACAGCAGGATGCCGATGATCTTGCGCCCATGCTCGCTTTCCAGCTCCAGCCGTTCCGTGAGCAATTTGACCACGATGGCGGTGGACGACATGGCCAGCGCGCCGCCCAGGGCGAACGAGGCTTGCCAGCCCAGCTGGATCGTGGGCGGCAGCACCAACTGGATCGCCCAGCCGAACAGCATGGTGGCGGCAATGGTCAGGACCACTTGCGCCATGCCCAGCCCGAACACGATGGAGCGCATGGCCATCAGCTTGGGCAGGGAGAATTCCAGCCCGATCGAGAACATCAGGAACACCACGCCGAACTCCCCCAGCAGTTCGGTGGCATGGCTTTGCTCGGCCAGCCCCATGGCGTGCGGCCCCAGCAGGATGCCGACCGCCAGGTAGCCGAGCATCGGCGGCAGGTGCATCATGCGGAAGGCCACCACGCCCAGGACGGCGCTGCCGAGAAGGAGAAGGGTCAGTTCAAGGGGGGAGAACATCCGTAGTTTGTTTTGTCTGGCAAGTTTTTTGCTTATCTAATTCGGCTATACTTCGGGCATGAGTGTAACCGATGAAAAAACAATGCTGAAATCTTTTGATGCCAAGACCGCAAGCCGGGCCTTGGAACTGGCGCGCGAAGCCCTGCAGATCGAAACGGATGCCCTGGCTGCCCTGCATGCACGGCTGGCAACCGACGAGTCCGTGGGGCAGGCGGTTTCGCTGTTGCTGCAGTGCAAAGGTCGCGTTGTCGTCTCCGGCATCGGCAAGTCCGGCCATATCGGCCGCAAGATTGCCGCCACCCTGGCCTCCACCGGCACCCCGGCCCTGTTTGTCCACCCGGCCGAAGCCGCGCACGGCGACCTGGGCATGGTGACCCCCGAAGACGTGGTGATCGCGATTTCCTATTCCGGCGAAGCGGCCGAGCTGATGGCCATCCTGCCGGTGGTCAAGCGCATGGGCGGCCATGTGATCGCCATGACCGGCAAACCGGAATCGAGCCTGTCCAAGCTGGCCGAAGTGCACCTGGACGTGTCGGTGGCGAAGGAAGCCTGCCCCATGAACCTGGCCCCGACCGCCTCCACCACCGTGACGCTGGCGCTGGGCGACGCGATCGCCGTCGCGCTGCTGGAGCTGCGCGGCTTCAAGGAAGAGGATTTCGCCCGTTCCCACCCAGGCGGCGCCCTGGGCCGCCGCCTGCTGACCCACGTGCGCGACGTGATGCGCAAGGATGGCGCGATTCCCGCCGTGGGGCTGGAAACGCGCCTGCCGGACGCGCTGCTGGAAATCACCCAGAAGGGCATGGGCATGACGGCCGTCGTCGATGCCGACGGCAAGCCGGCCGGCGTGTTCACCGACGGCGACCTGCGCCGCATGATCGAGAAGGTGCAGGACTTCACCAAGGTCGTCATCAAGGATGTGATGCACCTGAACCCGCGTACCATCGGCCCCGACCAGCTGGCGGTCGATGCCGTGGCGGTCATGGAAGAATTTCGCATCAACCAGATGCTGGTGGTCGATGAAGCGGGCAAGCTGGTGGGCGCCCTGCACATCCACGACCTGACGCGCGCCAAGGTGATCTGATGCCGCTGACCCGCCAAGCCCTGCTTGCCCGTGCCGCCAAGGTGCGCCTGTTCATTTTCGACGTCGATGGCGTGCTCACCGACGGCAGCCTGTCCTATGGCCCCGACGGCGAAATCGTCAAGACCTTCAACGTGCAGGACGGCCTGGGCATCAAGCTGCTGCAGGAAGCCGGCATCAAGACTGCCATCATTTCCGCGCGCCGTACGCCGATCGTGCTGGCCCGCGCCAAAGACCTGGGGATCGAGTATGTCCATCAGGGCGGCCATGACAAACTGACCCCGTTCAAGGCCCTGCTCGAACAGCTCGGACTGGGCGCGGAACAGGTTGCCTTCATCGGCGACGACGTGGTGGATTTGCCCATCCTGAGCCGCGTCGGCTTTGCCGTCAGCGTGCCCAATGGCCGCCAGGAGGTGCATGCGCGCGCCCACTACATCACCGAGGCCGCGGGCGGCCGCGGCGCGGTGCGCGAAGCTTGCGAGTATGTGCTGCGTGCGACCGGCAACTACGACCGCGTCATGGCCCAGTTCCTGGTTTGAGTGGAGCGAGCGATGCGCAACCAGAGGATGGCCCACCGTTTCCGCCTTTCGCTTGGCATGGTCGTCGTGCTGCTGGCGGCGCTCGGCAGCTTCTACCTGCTCGAGCTGATGAACCGCGCCGACGAGGACATGCAGGCGGACTTGCGCTTGAATGAGCCTGACTACATCATCGAGAACTTTTCCTTCGTGCGCATGTCGAAGGAAGGCAAGCCAAGCTACATCATTGCCGGCGACAAGCTGACCCACCGTCCGGTCGACGATTCGTCCGAGATCGACAAGCCGCGCGTGCGCAGCCTGGCCGGCGAGAACCCGCCGATGGACATCGTGGCAGCCACGGCGCGGGTGGACGATGCCAACAGCCGCGTGACGCTGAAGGGGGCGGTGCGGATCGACCGCGCCGCGGCGCCCAATGCCCAGGCCATGCACATGGCGACCGAAAAACTGGTGATCTTCCCGGACGAAGACCGCATGGAAACCGACCAGCCGGTGAGGATGAAGCTGGGGAATAACGTGGCAACGGCCAACAGCATGCGCGCCAACAATGCGACGCGCCAGCTGCACATGGAGGGCAACGGCGTGCTGCAATTCCCTCCGGCGGCGCCTGCGGCCCAATAAACAAGGAATGACTATGAAACGACTTTTACTGTCGCTTGCCATGCTGCTCGGGGCAGCGGCGCCGGCGCTGGCCGAAAAGGCCGACTCTTACAAACCGACCGTGATCAATTACGCCTCGATGGACATCGACGACGTCAAGCAGGTCACCGTGCTGTCGGGCGGCGTGAAGCTGACGCGCGGCACGCTGACCATGACGGCCGAACGCGCCTTCGTCAAACAGACGCCGGAAGGCTACCGGCACGTGACGCTGTTCGGCGACGGCAAGAAGGCCACCTTCCGCCAGAAGCGCGACGGCGCCGGCGACCTGTGGGTGGACGGCGATGCCGACCGCATCGAATACGATGAGCAGGCCGAACTGGTGAAGATGTTCAACAAGGCCGCCATCCGCCGCCTGGAAGGCGGCAAGCAGAACGATGAAGTCCAGGGCGAATTCATTTCCTACGACAGCCGCAAGGAATTCTTCAGCGTGCGCAATACCGCCACCGGCGAAAGCAAGCCGGGCGGCGGACGCGGCACCATGGTGATCCAGCCTTCGCGCAGCGAACCGCCGGCCACCCCGCCAGTGGAGAAAAAGTAAGCATGGAAGCAAATACCTGCGCCAGCACGCTGGTCGTGCGCGGCCTCCAGAAATCCTACGGCAAACGCCAGGTGGTGCACGACGTCTCGCTGCAAGTCGATTGCGGCGAAGTGGTCGGCCTGCTGGGCCCGAACGGTGCCGGCAAGACCACCTCCTTCTACATGATCGTCGGCCTGGTGGCCTCCGATGCGGGCACCATCGATATCGGCGGCACCGACGTGTCGAGCCTGCCGATCCACAAACGCGCCACGCTGGGCCTGTCCTACCTGCCGCAGGAAGCATCGGTGTTCCGCAAGCTGACGGTGGAAGAAAATATCCGGGCCGTGCTGGAATTGCAGCATGCCGATGGCAAGCCGCTGTCCAAGCCCGACATCGACCAGCGCCTGGACGCGCTGCTGGCTGACTTGCAAATTGAAAAGCTGCGCGAAAACCAGGCATTGTCGCTGTCCGGCGGCGAGCGGCGCCGGGTGGAAATCGCGCGCGCCCTGGCCACCAACCCGCGCTTCGTCCTGCTGGATGAACCGTTCGCCGGCGTCGATCCGATCGCCGTGATCGAAATCCAACGTATCGTCCGTTTCCTGAAGGAGCGCAATATCGGTGTGCTGATCACCGACCATAATGTGCGGGAGACCCTCGGCATTTGCGACCGCGCCTACATCATCAACCAGGGCGCCGTGCTGGCCTCGGGCCGACCGGACGATATCATCGCCAACGAATCCGTGCGCCGGGTCTACCTCGGCGAACACTTCCGCATGTAAGCGAAGGCCATGAAACAGACACTGCAACTGCGAACCTCGCAACACCTGGCGCTGACGCCGCAGCTGCAGCAGTCGATCCGCCTGTTGCAGCTGTCCACGCTGGAGTTGCATCAGGAGTTGGAGCAGCTGCTCAGCGACAACCCGATGCTGGAACGCCTCGACGATCCACTCGACCATTCGGTGCGCCTGCTGGCCGATGGCGCCATCAGCCAGGGCAGCGGCAATGGCACTGAAGGCCCGGCCGCGCCCGAAGGCGGCCCCGGCGAGGGCGAGGCCGGCGCCGCGCCCGCCGCCGAGGGCGAAGGCTATGAAGGCGGCGACGGCGAGGGCGGCAGCGACGATGCCGACTGGAGCGCCAGCGCCGGCAGCAAATCGGCCGACGACGAAGACAGCCGCCCGCAGCTGGAAGCGTCCGGCTGCACCCTGCGCGAACACTTGCTGGAACAGATGCGCGTGACCGTGCAGCAAGCGCGCGACCGCGCCCTGATGGAATTGATCATCGACGCGCTCGATGAAAATGGCTACCTGGAAGAGCCGCTGGAAGAAATCCACGAACGCTTGCCGCCCGAGCTGGAAATCGAGGTCGACGAGCTGCGCTGCGCCCTGGTGCTGCTGCAAAGCTTCGACCCGGCCGGGGTGGGCGCGCGCAACGCCGCCGAATGCCTGGCGCTGCAAATCAAGCGCATGCCCGGCGTGCCGCTGGTCACGCGGCGCATGGCGCTGACCATCGTCGACAAGCACCTGGCCTGGTTCGCCCAGCGCGAATTTAACAAGCTGAAGAAGGCGCTTGATTGCGACGACGAAGACTTGCGCGAAGCCCAGGCCGTGATCCGCCAATGCAACCCCCATCCGGGCGCCGAATTTGCGTCAGGCGAGTCAGACTATGTGGTGCCGGACGTGATCGTGAAAAAGGGCCGCGGCGGCTGGGTGGTCACCCTGAACAACGACGTGGTGCCGCGCTTGCGCGTCAATGCCCTGTACGCCAACCTGCTCAAGCAAGGCAAGAGCGAATCGCAGATGAATGGCCAGCTGCAGGAAGCGAAATGGCTGATCAAGAATATGCGGCAGCGCTTCGATACCATCCTGCGCGTCGCGGAAGCGATAGTAGAACGACAAAAGAACTTTTTCAGCCATGGCGCGGTGGCCATGAGACCCCTTGTGTTGCGTGAAATTGCTGATACACTGGGACTACACGAGAGCACTATTTCTCGCGTAACAACTCAAAAATATATGCTCACCCCGCATGGCATGTTTGAGTTGAAATATTTCTTTGGCAGCCACGTCGCCACGGAAGCTGGGGGTGAAGCTTCCTCGACTGCGATACGGGCGCTGATCGTGCAATTGACAGGAGCAGAAGACCCGAAAAATCCTTTATCCGACAGTAAGATTGCGGACATGCTGGGTGAACAAGGCATGGTAATTGCGCGACGGACTGTTGCCAAATATCGAGAAGCGTTGAAAATCCCTCCGGTAAGCCTCCGCAAATCTTTGTAGTGCATGGGTTCCTCTGTGCGCCTTGGCGCGCACGAACTCGAGAGCGACATCATCTTTAGGAGTGTGTATGAATCTCACCATCAGTGGACATCATGTCGAAGTGACCCCGGCCATTCGCGAGTACGTGCAGAACAAGCTGGAACGAGTCAAGCGCCATTTCGATCAAGTAATCGATATTGCTGTCATCCTGACTGTAGATAACCTCACCGAGAAAGAGAAGCGCCAGAAAGCGGAAATCAACCTGCATATGTCTGGCAAAACCGTATACGTCGAAAGCCTGTCGCAAGACCTCTACGCCGCCATCGACTCCCTGATTGATAAACTGGATCGCCAGGTCATGAAGTACAAGGACCGTGTGCAGAACCACAATCACGCAGCCATCAAGCATTTCCCGGATACCTACGAAGCACCACCCACCGCCATGTAAAGGACTGGCCGTGCAGCACACCAAAGGGCGCAATTGGCGCCCTTTTTTGCGTGCGTTAGAATGCCTGCATGAGCGAACACGTCCACACCCACATTTCCAACGGTACCGGCTTCATCACGCTGGACCGCCCCAAGGCCCTCAACTCGCTGTCCCTCGACATGGTGCGCGCCATGACGCAGGCGTTGCTTGCCTGGCGCGACGATGACGCTGTGGCAGCCGTGGTGGTGCGCAGCACCAGCGAACGCGCGCTGTGCGCCGGCGGCGACATCCGCTTTTTCCATGACGTGGGGCGCGGCAATACGCAGGGCGGCAGCGCGCTGCTGGAGGATTTCTTCACCGAGGAATATGCGCTGAACCATCTGATCCACTTCTACCCCAAGCCCTACGTGGCGCTGATGGATGGCGTGGTGATGGGCGGCGGCATGGGCATTGCCCAGGGCGGGCCCGATTGCGGCGTGCGCATCGTCACCGGCCGCACCAAGATGGCCATGCCGGAAGTGAACATCGGCCTGTTCCCCGACGTGGGCGGCAGCCATTTCCTGTCGCATGCGCCGGGGCAGCTCGGCATGTGGCTGGGCCTGACCGGCCTGACCGTCGGCGCGGCCGATGCGCTCTACCTGGACCTGGCCGATTATTTCGTGCCGGAGACCGAACTGCCCGCGCTCACCGCGCTGATCGGATCCACGCCCGGCAAGGCGCTGCGCGATGCGGTCGCCGTGTTTGCCGGTCCGCACCGCGCATTTTCCGGCGATAGCGAGCTGGAGCGCCAGCGCGCGCTGATCGATCGCCACTTCGCTGCCGGCTCCGTGGCCGCCATCATGGAATCGCTGCGCGGCGACAGCAATCCCTTCGCGCAAAAGTCGCTGAAGGCCATGGAGCTGCGTTCGCCGCTGATGATGTGCGTGACGCACGAACTGCTCAAGCGCGGCGCCGCCCTCGGCGTTGCCGATTGCCTGCGCATGGAACGCAACCTCGTGCGCCGCAACTTTGAACATGGCGAAATCTTCGAAGGGGTGCGTGCGCTGGTGATCGACAAGGATAACCAGCCGAAGTGGAATCCGGCAACGCTGGAGCAAGTCACGCCCGATTTGGTGGCGCGCTTCTTCGAGCCATGCTGGCCGGCCTGGGCGCATCCGCTGCGCCATCTTGCATGAGGGAGCTGGACCGGATCGACCGTGGCATCCTCAATATCCTGCAAGAGGATGCCAGCACGCCTTTGCGCGAGATCGCGGAACGCGTGCATTCATCGGTCGCCACCTGCCAGCGCCGCATCGAGAAACTGCGCGCCGACGGCGTGCTGGTGAAAGCGGTCGCGCTGGTCGACCGGGTGCTGGCCGGGCGCCCGCTGACGGTGTTCGTCTCGGTCGAGCTGGAGAAGCAGAACACCGACATCCTCAAGCAATTCGAGCAGCGCATGCGGCAGCAGCCGGAAGTGATGTCCTGCTATGAAGTGGCGGGCGAATTCGATTTCCACCTGATCGTCACGGTGGAGTCGATGGAGGAGTACAGCGCCTTCACCCGCCGCGTCTTCACTTCCCACCACAACGTCACCAACGTCAAGAGCCTGTTCGCCATGAACTGCTCGAAGTTCGAGACCAAGCTCGCGCTTTAGGCTGCCCGGCGCGCAGCTTGCGCATCACGATTTGGGACAGCCGACGGCGGGCAACGGCCCGAACACAACCTCGGAATCCGCCGGCCCCGAAGTCTGCACGATATACACCACCTTCGCGGTGCGGTCGACGTACATCATATGCGCGCGGCCGCCGGGCACCATGCCCGGTGAGTTGAGCGTGAATTGGCGCGTCTCGCGCAAATGCTCCGGCAGCCTGGGCACCTGGGGCCATTGCTCGCGGGTGCCGGATGGCGATACGAAAGCGCTGTAGTGCTGCGCGGTGCAGCGCCAGATCGGGTCCGCTTCGGGAGGGGCTGCCCCCAGCGTTGCGGCGATGAGTAATGAGATCGTCATGTCAATAGCCAGCTCATTTCCTTGCACGGCGACGTTTCGTCCATGCCCCACAGGAAGCCGCCCGTCACAAGGGCGGATTGCGCGCCCAGCTTTTTGCGGGAGCGGTCAAGGCTCTCATGCGGTGCGGGATAAGGCTCATTTTCTTTGAGCTGGCCGCCGCGCTTGAGTTCCGCAGTCCAGCAGGAGTCGGCGCAACCGCAGGACTGGTAGGTCAGCACTTCTCCGGCGCGATCCCAATCGAGCTTGATTTTGGGATGTGGCCCGGCGGCGCGTGCCGGCGAGAGCACGACAAGTGCTGCAATTGAGATGGCGACAAAACCGTTCATGTGTGCGATAGGACCATGGCAAACATCCTAACACGGCGCGGGAAATTTTCCCGCCGCGTCCTGCGAATTCGGGAAACCGTTTCGTGCCGGCTGCATAAGATAGGCGTCCGGTTGTTTGAAAGGAGAGCATCATGATCGACCACGTATCCATCGCCACCAGCGACCTGCCGCGCGCGGTGGAATTCTACAAAGCCTGCCTGGCGCCGCTTGGCTACAGCGTACAGCACCAGGACGCGGGACAGGCCATCTTCGGCGCCGACGGCCACTGGGCGTTTGCCATCTACCCGGCGCAGGGCGATGCGCCGCTGGTAGGGCAGCGCGGGCATATCGCCATCAAGGCGCCGTCGCAGCTGGCGGCGCACGCCTTCCACGCCAACGCCATGGCGCACGGTGCGGCTTCGCTGCGCACGCCTGGCTTGCGGCCCGATATCAACGAGCGCTATTTTGGGACGATGATCACCGATCCGGACCAGCATACGATCGAAGTGGTGCACTGGCTGGGCTAACTTGGTGCGGCGGGCTGGCGCAAGGCTGGCCCGCAATTTGCAGTACCGTTTGGGTCATCCACTTTACCCAAGCTTTCATGACCACTATACGCTCAGCCTACCCGGCCGATGCCCCCGCCATCGTGGCGATCTATAACCACTACATTACCTCCACCACCATCACATTTGAAGAAGCGGAAGTCGGCGCCGACGAGATGGCGAACCGGATCACGAAAGTGATTTCTTCCAAACTGCCGTGGCTGGTGCTGGAGCAGGATGGGCAAGTCCTCGGCTATGCCTACGCCAGCAAATGGAAGGAGCGTTCGGCCTACCGGTTCTCCGTCGAGAGTTCGATCTACCTGCACCAGGAGGCGTGCGGCAAAGGCCTGGCACGCAAGCTGTACCAGCACTTGCTCGATTTGCTGCGCCAGAGCGGCGTACACCTGGTGATTGGCGGCGTGGCGCTGCCGAATGCAGCAAGCGTCGGGCTGCACCAGAAGATGGGCTTCGAGCCGGTCGGTTCCTTCAGGGAAGTGGGCCGAAAATTCGGCCGTTGGATCGATGTCAGTTACTGGCAGCTGCGGCTGGCGTAGCGGAGGCCAGTGCGGCCTATGACTGTTCCCGGTGCCGCAACACCACGGTTTCCGTCGGCGCGAAGTGGCGCGCCAGGCGTTCCGCCATGTACACGGAGCGGTGCTGGCCGCCGGTGCAGCCGACGGCCACCGTCAGGTAGGAACGGTTGTCGCGCTTGAAATGCGGCAGCCATTTGGCGACGAAGCCTTTGATGTCCTGGAACATCTCTTCCGCACTTTCCTGCGCATCGAGGAAGGCGATCACCGGCGCATCGCGGCCGTTCAACGGGCGCAGCGCGAGGTCGTAATAGGGGTTCGGGATGGCGCGCACGTCGAACACGAAGTCGGCGTCGAGCGGCACGCCCAGCTTGAAAGCGAACGATTCGAAGAACAGCGTCAGCGGCGCGTTCTCGCTTTGCACCAGGTCCTTGATCCAGGCGCGCAGCTTGTTGGCGCTCATTTCCGAGGTATCGATCACGTGGCCCAGCTGCTGGATCGCCGACAGGCGCTCGCGCTCTTCGGCAATGCATTCGATCAGGGTGCGGCGCGAGGCGGGGTTCTGGCCCGGGCGCAGTTCATGCGACAGGGGGTGGCTGCGGCGGGTCTCGGAAAAGCGCGCCACCAGCGAATGCGTGTTGGCGGTCAGGAAGATGATCTTTACCTCGTGGCCATCTTCTTTCAGCTTGCGGAATTCGCCGGGCAGGCTGGCCAGGCTGGAGGCGCTGCGTGCATCGACCGCGACAGCCAGCGCTTCCGTGCCTTCCACCGCAAGGCGGTTGACCAGGTCCGGCAGCAGGGCAGGGGGCAGGTTGTCGACACAGTAGTAACCTGTGTCTTCGAGCACATTCAGTGCGACGGATTTGCCGGAGCCGGATATGCCGGTGATAAGGACGATTCGCATGTGACCGATAGTATCATCAGTCGCCGGACATCGCCTGCCGTTGCCGTTCCATGAATTCCTGCAGCGTGTCGATGCCGCGCAGTTGCAGGATGGTGTTGCGTACCGCGGCTTCCAGCAGCACCGCGATGTTGCGGCCGGCCGCCACCGGGATCACGACCTTGCGGATCGGCAGGCCCAGCACATCTTCGGTCGGGAACTGGAACGGCAGGCGCTCCACTTCCTCTTCCAGCGCGGAGCGCCGCACCAGGTGCACGATGAGTTTCAGGCGCATCTTGCGCCGCACCGCGGTCTCGCCGAAGATCGCCTTGATGTCCAGCAGGCCCAGGCCGCGCACTTCCAGCAGGTTTTGCAGCAGGGGCGGGCAGCGGCCTTCGATCATGTTCGGCGCGATGCGCGCGAATTCCACCGCATCGTCGGCCACCAGGCCGTGCGAGCGCGAAATCAGTTCCAGGCCCAGCTCGGATTTGCCCAGGCCGGAGTCACCGGTGATCAGCACGCCCACGCCCAGCACGTCCATGAACACGCCATGCATGATGATGCGTTGCGCCAGCTTTTTCGACAGGTAGACGCGCAGGAAGTCGATCACCTGGGCCGCCGGCAGCGGCGTGGAAAACAGCGGGATATTCTTTTCGTCGCAAATCGCCAGGATGTCCGGCGGCGTCTCGAGGCCTTGCGCGATGATCAGCGCCGGCGGGCCGCCCGCGATCAGTTCACCGATCACATGGGCGCGCGTCAGCGATTTGAGGCGCTGGTAATAATTGATTTCCTGGTGCCCGAAGACCTGGATACGGCCGGGGTGGATCGTGTTCAGGTGACCCACCTGGTCGGCCGCCGAGGCCACGTCGCCGGAGATCAGGCGTTCGCCGCCCGGAAAGCCGGCAAACCAGCCTAGTTGCAGGGTTTCGCGGTTGTCGTCGTACAGTCTCTGGATCGTCAGCGGCGTCTGCAGCATGGCTTAACCCGCCGCTTGCAGGCTTGGCTGCCAGTTGACGATGCGGCTGTACACCGATTTCGGGTCCGGATCTTCCGTCAGGGCTTGGCGGAAGGCGTCGTCCGAGAACATTTCCGCGATCTCGGACAGGATTTCGAGGTGCTGCTGCGTCACGTGGTCGGGAATGAGCAGGAAGAACAGCAGGTTGACCGGCTTGCCGTCGGGCGACTCGAAAGGGATCGGCTCGGCCAGCCGCACGAAGGCCGCCAGCGGCGCCTTCAGGCTCTTGGAACCCTTGATGCGCCCGTGCGGCACCGCCACACCATGGCCCAGTCCGGTCGAACCCAGGCGCTCACGCGCGAACAGGTTGTCGGATACGGTGGATCGCGCAATGCCGCAATTGTTCTCGAAGATGAGACCGGCTTGCTCGAACGCGCGCTTTTTGCTGGAGACTTCCAGGTCGAGCTGGACGTTCTCTAGCGAAAGGATTTTGCTCAAGTTATTCATGACGCCACATTATGTGCTGTTGCGTGCGCATTATAGGCTTGTTTCTCAGCCGTGTAACTCGAAATTCATGTAATGTTTCTACCTGGAAAATTCACTTACTGCCGGGCGTTGCGCAAATTCGACGGCCGCTTGGCACTACTAAAATTGGTGCGCCAAGGGTTGATATCAAGGCCGCCTCGACGGGTGTAGCGGGCATACACGGTCAAATGCTGCGGCTTGCACTGGCGCAGGATGTCCGTGAAGATGCGCTCGACGCATTGCTCGTGGAACTCATTATGCTCGCGGAAGCCGATCAGGTACTTGAGCAAACTCTCCTGGTCGATCTGCGGGCCGACATAGCTGATTTGCACGCTGCCCCAGTCGGGCTGGCCGGTCACCAGGCAATTCGATTTCAGCAAGTGCGAGACCAGGGTTTCTTCCACCGGCAGTTCGTCGAAATTGGCTTTCAGGGTTTGCGGCTGGGGCGAGTAGCTGTCCACCTCGATGTCGAGGCGGTCGAGCAGTTGGCCTTCCAGTTCGCCCATTTCCAGTTTTTCGAAGTCTTCCTGCATGGTCAAGGTGACGTGCACGTTGGCGCCGGCGGCGGCCGACAGGTCTTGCTGCAGCAACATTTTCAGCGCGTCGGGACCGGCCAGCTTGGTCTGGTTGAAGGAATTGAGGTAAAGCTTGAAAGATTTGGATTCGATCAAGTTCGGCGAGTCGGCGGGTATGGTGAAGCGCGCCACCGCCACTTGCGGCTTGCCGCGCATGTTCAGCCAGGACAGCTCGTAACCATTCCAGATATCGACGCCGAAGAAGGGAAGGGTGCCTTGCAGGCCCAGTTCATCGCGCTTGGCCTGGCGCGGGATGGGGAACAGCAGTTCCGGGGCGTAGTCGGTGCGGTAGGCGGAGGTCTTGCCGAGGGGGGAGTGTTCGGGGAGGTTCATGACCCCGAGTTTACCAAAAACCGGTAAACCGGGGTCAGACCCAAGGGTCAGACCCCCGACGGCGTCCCCAACACCAACAGCGGTTGCATAGAAAGGGTCTCACCCCGCCTTACCGGTTTTAGAGGAACAGCTTGTACACCGGATTCTGCGACTCATCCCAATAGCGATAGCCAAGCGTCGCCAGGAACTGCGCAAACTTCTCCGCATCCTGCGGCGGCACCTGCAAGCCAATCAGGATGCGGCCCACGTCGCCGCCCTGCGAGCGGTAGTGGCACAGCGAGATGTTCCACTCCGGCGCCATCGAATCGAGGAAGCGCATGAGCGCCCCCGGCCGCTCCGGGAATTCGAAGCGGTACAGCAATTCATCCTTGGCCAGCACGCTCTTGCCGCCGACCAGGTGGCGCAAGTGCGACTTGGCCAGTTCGTCGTGCGTCAAGTCCAGCGTCTGGAACTGGTGCTCCTCAAAGCGCCGCGCGATCGTCGACGACTCGCTGCGGTCGGCGATCTGTACGCCGACGAACACGTGCGCCTGCTCCTGGTCGCTTATCCGGTAGTTAAATTCGGTCACGTTGCGCGGCCCCACCAGCTGGCAGAAGCGCTTGAAGGACCCGCGCTGTTCCGGCATGGTCACCGCGAACACCGCTTCGCGCGATTCGCCCAGTTCCGCGCGTTCGGCCACAAAGCGCAGGCGGTCGAAGTTCATGTTGGCGCCGCTGCAAATGGTGACCAGCGTCTCGCCGCGCACAGGGTACTTGCCCATCTCCGCGCGTTCCACATAAGCCTTGGCGCCGGCCACCGCCAGGGCGCCGGAAGGCTCCAGGATCGAGCGTGTGTCGGTAAACACGTCCTTGATCGCGGCGCAGATGGCGTCCGTATCGACCACGATCACTTCGTCGACGAATTGTTGCGCCAGGCGGAAGGTTTCCTCACCCACCAGGCGCACCGCGGTACCGTCCGCGAACAGGCCCACATCGGCCAGGGTGATGCGTTCGCCAGCCTTGATCGAGCGGCACATGGCGTCCGAGTCCATGGTCTGCACGCCGATCACCTTGATGTCCGGGCGCAGCTGCTTCACGTAAGCGGCAACGCCGGCAATCAGGCCACCGCCGCCGATCGGCACGAAGATGGCGTGGATCGGACCGGAATGCTGGCGCAGGATTTCCATCGCGATCGTGCCCTGGCCGGCAATCACTTCGGGATCGTCGAAAGGATGGACGAAGGTCAGCTTCTGCTCCTTCTCCAGTTGCAGGGCATGGTTGTAGGCGTCCGTATAGGACTCGCCATGCAGCACCACTTCCACGCTCGCTCCGCCGCGGCGGCGCACGGACTCGATTTTCAGCAGCGGGGTGGTGGCAGGCATGACGATCAGGGCGCGGCAACCTAATTTGGCTGCCGACAGGGCAACGCCCTGCGCATGGTTGCCGGCCGAGGCGCAAATGACGCCGCGCTTCAATTGCGCGTCGCTCAGATTCGCCATCTTGTTGTAAGCGCCGCGTACCTTGAAGCTAAAGACGTCCTGCACGTCCTCGCGCTTGAAGTAAATCTGGTTGCCAATTCGCTGCGACAGGATCGGCGCCAGTTCAAGCGGGGATTCATGGGCCACGTCATAGACGCGGGAAGTCAGGATTTTCTTCAGGTAGTCGATAGTCATGATTTGCAAAGGATTAAGGTGGTGCAAAGACTGTCAACGGCGGGTAACCGGAGGAGGTGCACGCCTGCCATGCGGGTATGCGAGGGGCAGGATGTCTAACGTGCTTTGGGCTTGGTATGGATGATTATAATTGAGCCATGATTGAAAACGCTATCCGCTGGCTTTTGGACGTCATTGCGGCGCCCGAAGTGGGACTATCCTCGGTCTTTATCATCAGTTTCGTCTCCGCCACGCTGGTACCGATGGGCTCGGAGCCCGCAGTCTTTGCCGTCTGCAAAGCCAACCCGGCCATGTTCTGGCCTGCCATCGCGGTTGCCACGCTTGGCAATACGCTGGGCGGCATAGTCGATTACTGGATCGGCTATTACGCCAAGAAGGCCTTTACCAAAGAGCGTTCCAGCCGCTGGTTCGGCTGGCTGGCCCACTATGGGGCCAAGACCATGCTGCTGTCCTGGGTGCCGGGCATTGGCGACCCCCTGTGCACGCTGGGCGGCTGGCTGAAGTTGCCGTTCTGGCCGGCGACCATGTACATGGCGATCGGCAAACTGGCGCGCTACCTGACCATGACGACCCTGCTGCTCTACGTGCCGGACGGCTTCTGGCGCTCGGTGGCGAATGCCCTGGGGGGTTGAAAAGATTCCGCACAGCAGCAATGTTGCAGAATTCCACGCATCGACACCGGTGCGGGTTCAAATGAATTTCTGAAATTCGCTTAAACAACAAAATATTATTCCGTCAATTGACGTTAACGGAACCCGGCCTTCTTCTAAGGCTGTTCCCATCTTGTGCGTCGCAATAAGATAGAATGTCCTGTCCCAGCGTCAGCCTCCCGTCCACGCACCATGAACGCACCAGCTCAAATCCAAGCCCTGCTTGCCGAATCGCCCGATGGTCACGCCCCAACCCGCTTGCGGGAAATTCCGTACAACTACACCTCCTTCTCCGATCGCGAAATCGTGATCCGCCTGCTGGGCGAAGAGTCGTGGGCCTTGTTGGACGAACTGCGGGCATCCCGCCAGACCGGCCGTTCCGCGCGCATGCTGTATGAGGTGCTGGGCGATATCTGGGTGGTACGCCGCAATCCTTACCTGCAGGACGACCTGCTGGACAACCCGAAGCGCCGCCAGGCCCTGATCGACGCCTTGCAGCACCGCCTGACCGAGGTGGACAAGCGCCGCACCGCGGACGATGCCGCCGATGCGGAGTCGCAGAAGCGCAGCGGCAATGTCGAAAAGCTGCTGCGCGCCGCCAGCAAGGCAGTGGCCGACTTCGGCGAAGAATTCCGCCAGATGTACGACCTGCGCAAGCGCACCCAGAAAGTCCTGGGCAAGTACACCGAGAAGCACAATATCTGCTTCGATGGCATGAAGCGCATCACCCACGTGACCGACGCCACCGACTGGCGCGTGGAGTATCCGTTCGTGGTGCTGACCCCGGACAGTGAAGACGAGATGGCCGGCCTGGTGAAAGGCTGTATCGAACTTGGCCTGACCATCATCCCGCGCGGCGGCGGCACCGGCTACACCGGCGGCGCGATCCCGCTGACGCCGTTGTCGGCCGTGATCAACACCGAAAAGCTGCTCAAGCTGGGCGCGGTGGAAATGAAGGTGCTGCCGGGCGTGGACCGCGAATACGCGACCATCCACTCGGAAGCCGGCGTCATCACCAACAAGGTCAGCGAAGCGGCCGAGAAGGCCGGCTTCGTGTTCGCGGTCGACCCGACCTCGGCCCATGCTTCCTGCATCGGCGGCAATATCGCCATGAACGCGGGCGGCAAGAAGGCCGTGCTGTGGGGCACCGCGCTGGACAACCTGGCTTCCTGGCGCATGGTCGACCCCAACGGCGACTGGCTGGAAGTGACGCGCCTGGACCACAACCTGTCCAAGATCCACGACACGCCGCTGGCCCGCTTCAAGCTGGAATGGACGCACCCGAACGCGCGCGGTGAGTCCAAAGGCGAACCGTTCAGGACCGAAATCCTGGAGATCGAAGGCCGCAAGTTCCGCAAGGAAGGCTTGGGCAAGGACGTCACCGACAAGTTCCTGGCCGGCCTGCCGGGCGTGCAGAAAGAGGGCACAGATGGCCTGATCACGTCCGCGCGCTGGATCCTGCACAAGATGCCGAAGTTCACGCGCACCGTCTGCCTGGAATTCTTTGGCCAGGCGCGCGACGCCATCCCGTCGATCGTGGAGATCAAGGATTACCTCGACTCGCTGCCGGCCAAGGGCGAACAATTCAAGACCCTGCGCCTGGCCGGCCTGGAGCATTTGGACGAGCGCTACCTGCGCGCAGTGGGCTATGCCACCAAGTCCAAGCGCGGCGTGCTGCCGAAGATGGCGCTGTTCGGCGATATCGTCGGCGACGATGAAGATGCCGTGGCCATGGCCGCGTCGGAAGTGGTGCGCCTGGCGAATACCCGCGTCGGCGAAGGCTTCGTGGCCGTGAGCCCGGAAGCGCGCAAGAAATTCTGGCTGGACCGCGCCCGCACCGCGGCCATCGCGAAGCACACCAACGCCTTCAAGATCAACGAAGACGTGGTGATCCCGCTCAACCGCATGGGCGAGTACACCGACGGCATCGAGCGCATCAACATCGAGCTGTCGATCAAGAACAAGCTGCAGCTGGCGGAAGAATTGCGCGCCTTCCTGGCCGCCGACCGGCTCCCGCTCGGCAAGAGCGACGATGCCAGCGACGACAAGGTCGGCTACGCGGAAATGCTGGGCGACCGCCAGGCGCAGGCGCTGGCGCTGCTGGACCAGGTGCATGCACGCTGGTCCTTCATCCTGGCCAACCTGGACAAACCGCTGGCCGAGGTGCGCGCCGCGCTGCTGGCGCTGGGCCTGGAGCACCTGGCGGGCGCGCTGGACGACCGCCTGCAGCACCAGCCGCAAGCCACCTTGTTCGACGTGGCGCAGGACCGCACCGTGCGCATCAGCTGGAAGCAGGAGATCCGCGCCCAGCTGCGCCAGATTTTCAATGGCGGTGCCTACAAGCAGATCCTCGACGAAGCGACCGCGATCCACAAGCGCGTGCTGCACGGCCGTGTATTCGTCGCGCTGCACATGCATGCGGGCGACGGCAACGTGCACACCAACCTGCCGGTCAATTCGGACCATTATGAAATGCTGCAGGATGCGCACAAGGCCGTGGCGCGCATCATGAAGCTGGCCCGCTCGCTGAACGGCGTGATCTCGGGCGAACACGGCATCGGCATCACCAAGCTGGAATTCCTGACCGACGACGAGATTGGCGAATTCCGTGAGTACAAGAAGCGCGTCGACCCGGAAGGCCGCTTCAACAAAGGCAAACTGCTCAACTTGCCGGGCATGGATGCCACGCTGCTGAATGCCTACACGCCGTCGTTCGGGCTGATGGGCCACGAATCGCTGATCATGCAGCAAAGCGATATCGGCGAGATTGCCAACAGCGTCAAGGACTGCCTGCGCTGCGGCAAGTGCAAACCGGTGTGTTCGACCCACGTGCCGCGCGCCAACCTGCTGTATTCGCCGCGCGACAAGATCCTGGCCACCTCTTCGCTGATCGAAGCCTTCCTGTACGAAGAGCAGACCCGCCGCGGCATCTCGATCCGTCACTGGGAGGAGTTCGAAGACGTGGCCGACCACTGCACGGTGTGCCACAAGTGCGAATCGCCGTGCCCGGTGAATATCGACTTCGGCGATGTGTCGATGAATATGCGCAACCTGCTGCGCAAGATGGACAAGCGTTCCTTCAACCCGGGCAAGCGGGCGGCCATGTTCTTCCTGAACGCGACCGATCCCGCCACCATCCGCGCCAGCCGCGAAGCCATGTTCGGCTGGGGTTACAAGGCGCAACGTCTTGGCCACGAAGTGTTCAAGGCCGTGGCGCGCAAGCAGACCAAGGCGCCGCCGCCGACCGTCGGCAAGCCGGCGGTGCGCGAGCAGGTGATCCACTTCGTGAACAAGAAGATGCCGGGCAACCTGCCGAAGAAGACAGCGCGCGCGCTGCTGGACATCGAAGACAACAAGATGATCCCGATCATCCGCGATCCGAAAAAGACCAACGCCAACACCGAGGCGGTGTTCTATTTCCCGGGTTGCGGCTCGGAGCGGCTGTTCTCGCAGGTGGGGCTGGCGACACAGGCCATGCTGTGGGAAGCGGGCGTGCAGACCGTGCTGCCGCCGGGCTACCTGTGCTGCGGCTACCCGCAGCGCGGCGCCGGCGATTACGACAAGGCGGAAAAGATGATCACGGACAACCGTGTCCTGTTCCACCGCATGGCGAACACGCTGAACTACCTGGACATCAAGACCGTGGTGGTGTCGTGCGGCACCTGCTACGACCAGCTGGCGGGCTACGAGTTCGAGAAGATCTTCCCGGGCTGCCGCATCATGGACATCCATGAATTCCTGCTGGAGAAGGGCGTCAAGCTGGAAGGCGTGAGCGGCACGCGCTACATGTACCACGACCCTTGCCATACGCCGATGAAGCAGCAGGACCCGTTGAAGACGGTGAACGCGCTGGTGTCCACGGTCGACCAGGTGAAGATCGAGAAGAACGACCGCTGCTGCGGCGAATCGGGCACCCTGGCCGCCGCGCGTCCGGACATTTCGACCCAGGTGCGCTTCCGCAAGGAGCAGGAGATGGTGGCGGGCGCCGACAAGCTGCGTGCCGACGGCTTTGGCGGCGACGTCAAGATCCTGACCAGCTGCCCGGCCTGCCTGCAGGGCCTGACCCGCTACAACGACGATTCCGGCACCACCGCCGATTACATCGTGGTCGAAATCGCCCGCCACAAGCTGGGCGAGAACTGGCTGGTCGATTACGTGGCGCGCGCCAACGATGGCGGCATCGAGCGGGTGCTGGTGTGACGGCCGGCTGCGACCTGTGCAAGCTGCTGGCCGCCCCTCCCGAGGGCGTGCTGGCCTGGCGCGACGACCGCCTGGCCGTCGTGCTGGTCGACGAGCCCGGTTATCCCGGCTATGTCCGCGTCGTATGGCGCGAGCATGTGCGCGAAATGACCGACCTGCCGCCGGCGGACCGCGACCACGTGATGCAAACCGTGTGGGCGGTCGAGCAGGCGCAGCGTGCGGTCATGGCGCCGCACAAGGTCAACGTCGCCAGTTTCGGCAATATGACGCCGCACGTGCACTGGCACGTGATCCCGCGCTACACTGACGATGCGCACTTCCCGAACCCGACCTGGGGCGCGCAGCAGCGCGAGCACGACGCCGCCGCCATCGCGGCGCGTGCGGCTTTGCTGCCGGCCTTGCGCGCGGCGATCATCGAGAACCTGAAATGAGCAATCCTACCGGCCTGACAGTCCACAGCAAATCGCGCTACCTCGAAGTGAGCTTCGACGATGGCGCGAGCTTCAATATTCCCTTCGAACTGCTGCGCGTGTATTCGCCGTCGGCCGAGGTGAAGGGACATGGGCCGGGCCAGGAAGTGCTGCAAGTCGGCAAGCGCGACGTCGCCATGACCAACCTCGAGCCGGTCGGCAATTACGCCGTCAAACCGAGCTTCGACGACGGCCACAATTCCGGCCTTTACACCTGGGATTACCTGTACGACCTGGGGGCCCGCATGGAGCAGCACTGGGCCGACTACCTGCAGCGCCTGGAGGCGGCCGGCTTCCCCGGCGACAGCGGCCGCGAACCCGGCACCGTATTGCCCGGCGGCCCTGCGAAAGCGCACGGCTGCGGCCACCACCACTGATGGTCGCCGTGCGGCAAGGCGGCGTGCAGCCGGCGCCGCGAGAGGCTTCAGCCTCGGCCAGCTTTGCTTTGCTTATGGGGAAAATCAAGAGTTGGGCAGCGAGTTGCTGCCCAGAAAGAATGTTCAGTTGACCATCATTTTGCGGCGCTGGAATTCCTCGTAGCGCTGCTGCTCGCGTTCCCAGATGTAGCGGAAGGCGGCGCGGGCTTCGGGCGTCAGGCGGCGGATGGCCTCAACGTTAAAGGTCATCGGGTGCGGCTCGGCGGACGCCAGGGCGCGCGATTGGGCGCGGGTGGCATCGATGAACTGCTTGGTGGCTTCGTCGATTTCCGGGAAAAAAATGTCCGCGGGCAATTTTTGCTGAAGCTCCATCTGATATCTCCTAAAGACTGACAAATGCGTCTGAGCCATAAAACGACTCGTTGAGCATTCTGGTTGACAAGCCTCTTCAAAATCTGTGCGGGAGCACACAAATGTATAATGCGGCAATTACAAGGCACCCTCGACATGACCAACACCACCCATTTCGGTTATAAAACCGTCAACGAAGACGAAAAAGCCAAGGAAGTTGCCAAAGTCTTCCACTCCGTCGCCGCCAAATACGACGTCATGAACGACCTGCTGTCCGGCGGCCTGCACCGCATCTGGAAGGCGTTTACCATCGCCAATGCGGCGGTGCGCCCGGGCATGAAGGTGCTGGACATTGCCGGCGGCACGGGCGACCTGGCCAAGGCGTTCGCCAAGGCGGCGGGACCGACGGGCGAAGTCTGGCTGACCGATATCAACGAGTCGATGCTGCGCGTCGGCCGCGACCGCCTCTTGAATAACGGCCTGGTCACCCCCACCTTGATCTGTGATGCGGAAAAGTTGCCCTTCCCGGATAACTATTTTGACCGTGTCAGCGTGGCGTTCGGCCTGCGCAATATGACGCACAAGGATGTTGCCCTGTCCGAAATGCGCCGTGTGCTGAAACCGGGCGGCAAACTGCTGGTGCTGGAATTCTCGAAGGTGGCGCCGGCATTGCAAAAACCGTATGATTTTTATTCCTTCACGGTGTTGCCGTGGATGGGCCAGAAAGTGGCCAACGATGCGGAGAGCTACCGCTACCTGGCCGAGTCCATCCGCATGCACCCGGACCAGGAAACGCTGAAGACCATGATGCAGGCTGCGGGTCTTGAGCGCGTGCAGTATTACAACCTGACGGCAGGTGTGGCCGCTTTGCACACTGGTATCAAAATGTGAGACATCCGACGATGAAAATGAAAAAGTTCCTGGCCACCGCGATGATCGCGCTGTCCGCAGTAAGCATGATGAGTGAATTGTCCGCGCGTCCGATGGGGGGCAGTAAATCCTTCGGCCGCCAGTCGACGAACGTGAGCACCATGCCGAAGCAGGCTGCCCCGGCACCTGCACCGGCTGCGCCGGCCGCTGCCCCGACTGCCACCCGTCCGGGTACCGCGGCACCTGCGCCGGCCCCGGTGCAGAAGCCAAGCATGTGGAAAGGCATCCTCGGCGGCGCGCTGCTGGGCCTCGGCCTGGGCGCATTGCTGTCGCACTTCGGCCTGGGTGGCGCGATGGCCTCGGCCATCAGCACGATCCTGATGATCGCCTTGATCGGCGGCGTGATCTACTTCATCGTTTCGATGCTGCGCCGTAAATCGCAGGCGTCCGGTCCGCGTCCGGCAGCGGCCTTCAGCGGCAACGGCTACAACGGCGCTTCGTCGACGCCGGAAATCGGTTCGGGCCTGGGCCAGCAGCAGCCGGCGGCGTTCCAACCGGTGCAGCCGCTGGCTGCCCCGCTGGCGCCAGCCGCTGCGGCGCATACTCCGTGGGGTGTGCCGGCCGATTTCGACACCGCCGGCTTCCTGCGCGCGGCCAAGTCCAATTACATCCGCCTGCAGGCGGCCTGGGATAAGGCCGACGTGGAGGACATCCGTACCTTCACCACGCCGGAAGTGTTTGCCGAGCTGCGCATGCAGATCCAGGAGCGCGGCGCGCAGGCTGAGTACACTGATGTGGTGGCCATCGAAGCTGAATTGCTGGGTATCGAGAACGATGGCAAGGAGTACCTGGCCAGCGTGAAGTTCTGGGGCCAGATGAAGCCGGCTGCCGACGCCTTGCCGGAATCGTTCCAGGAAGTGTGGAACTTGACCAAACCGGTCAACGGCAGCAGCGGCTGGATGCTGGCGGGTATTCAGCAGCTTGCCTGATCCGGCGCTGTAACTGGTAAGATCGAGACCGCCCTGGTGTTCCGGGGCGGTTTTGTTTTGTGCAAACCGGTAGAACCGGTAAACCGGGGTCAGGTTTTGCGGTTAAAGAAGACGACAACAATGTTCCCATTCCCCCCCAAGCTGCCAGGCCTGAGCGCGCCGGCCGCCGCCACCATCAACCACTTGCTGGCGCAAGAGTCCTGGGCGCGCACAGAACTCAAACTGCATGCCGGCAAGGTCGCCGTGATCGACGCCAGCCCGGCTGTGCTGCGCTTGCGGGTGGCACCCGATGGCATGGTGGAAGCGGCGGGCAGCGCGTCGGCGGCAGCGGTGACGATTCGCCTGAAGCTGGGCGACCTGCCGCTGATCGCGCAGAACCGCGAGCGTGCCTTCTCCTACGTGCAGATCGAGGGCGATGCCGAATTCGCCAACGCCATTTCGCACCTGTCGCAATCGTTGCGCTGGGAGGCGGAAGCCGACCTGGAAAAAATCGTGGGCCCGATCGCCGCGGTCCGCCTGGTGCAGGGGGCGAAGGCAATGGTGCAGGGCGCCCGCAACAGCCAGCGCAAAGTCGCCGAGAATGTCGCAGAATACTTCCTCGACGAGAATCCGCTGCTGATCCGCCCCGTCGTGGCGGAAAGCTTTGCGGCCGACGTGACCCGCTTCCGCGACGACGTGGAGCGCGCCAGCAAACGGCTGGAAAAACTCGAACAAAAACTGGCTAAATGATCCGCAAATTCCTCCGGCTGCTCAAGATTGTCCGTGTCTCCGTCCGCTATGGGCTGGACGAAATCGCCATTTCCGGCTTCGACAAGCCGCGCATCAGCAAATTCCTCGATGTGGTCTTCTTCTGGCGCGACCTGTCCACGCCGCGCGCAGTGCGCCTGCGCCGCGCGCTGGAAGAGCTGGGCCCGATCTTCGTCAAGTTCGGCCAGGTGCTGTCGACCCGCAGCGACCTGTTCCCGCTCGATATCGTGGCCGAGCTGTCCAAGCTGCAGGACCGCGTGCCGCCGTTCGACTCCGACCTGGCAATCGCGATGATCGAAGCCTCGCTCGGGGCGCATCCGGATGAATTGTTCGCGCGCTTCGAACGCGTGCCGGTGGCCTCGGCTTCCATCGCGCAGGTGCATTTTGCCGCGCTGAAAGATGGCACCCAGGTGGCGGTCAAGGTGCTGCGTCCGGGCATGAAGAAGCTGATCGATGAAGACGTGGCGCTGATGCATATCGCGGCCAACTTCATCAACCATGTGTGGGCCGATTCCAAGCGCCTGAAGATCCAGGAAGTGGTGCAGGAATTCGACAAATACCTGCACGATGAACTGGACTTGATGCGCGAGGCCGCCAACGCCAGCCAATTGCGCCGCAACTTTGCCGAATCGCGCCTGCTGCTGGTGCCGGAGATGTACTGGGATTATTGCTCGAGCAATGTGATCGTGATGGAGCGCATGCATGGCATCCCGGTATCGCAGACTGCGCGCCTGGTCGAGGCGGGCGTGGACCTGAAAAAGCTGTCCACCGATGGCGTGGAAATCTTTTTCACGCAAGTGTTCCGCGATGGCTTCTTCCACGCGGACATGCACCCGGGTAATATTTTGGTGTCGATCGAGCCGGAGACGTTCGGGCGCTATATCGCGCTGGACTTCGGCATCGTCGGTACCCTGAACGATTACGACAAGGATTACCTGTCGCAAAACTTCCTGGCCTTCTTCCGCCGCGACTACAAGCGCGTGGCCGAGGCGCACATCGAGTCCGGCTGGGCGCCCAAGGAAACCCGGGTGGACGAACTGGAGGCGGCGGTGCGCGCCTGCTGCGAACCGATCTTCGACCGCCCCTTGAAGGATATTTCGTTCGGCCAGGTGCTGCTGCGGCTGTTCCAGACTTCGCGCCGCTTCAATGTGGAAGTGCAGCCGCAGTTGGTGCTGCTGCAAAAGACCCTGCTGAATATCGAGGGCCTGGGCCGTCAGCTCGATCCGGACCTGGATTTGTGGAAGACGGCCAAGCCTTACCTGGAACGCTGGATGGCGGAGCAGGTGGGGTGGCGCGGTTTCATTGAGCGCTTGAAGGCGGAAGCGCCGAGGTATTCGCACATCTTCCCGCAATTGCCTCGGCTGGCGCACCAGGCGCTAACCCTGGCGGCTGAGCGGGACGTGGATACCAAGGTCTTGCTGGCGCAACTGGTGGCGGAGCAGCGGCATACCAACCGGCTGATGTCGTTCTTTGTGTTCTTTGTGGGCGCGTTTGTGGTCGGCGCGGTGGCGTACCAGGTTTATGCCCGAGTTCTCTAACCGCGATCCGCGCACGGCGGCGTTCTGGGACCAGCGCTTCGAGGGGGCGTTTACGCCTTGGGACCGGGGTGGGGTGCCGATCCAGCTGGCGGCTTGGCTACAAACCGGTAAACCAGTGTCAGACCCACAGGGTCTGACACTTGCCCGCGGCCGCCGCGTATCGGTGTCTGACCCTGCGGGTCAGACACCTGGTTTACCGGTTTCGACAGCCCTCATCCCCGGCTGCGGCAGTGCCCACGAGCTGCAAGCCTTCTGCCAGGCCGGCTGGGACGCCACCGCCATCGACTTCTCCCCCGCCGCCGTTGCTGCGGCGCAACAGACGGTCGGGCCCTGGCGCGCGCATGTGGTGCTGGCCGACTTCTTCGAATACCAGCCGCCCGCGCCGCTGGACGTGATCTACGAACGCGCCTTCCTGTGCGCCATGCCGCGCGACATGTGGCCGCGCGTGGCCGAGCGCTGGGCGCAACTGCTGCCGGAAGGCGGCCTCCTGCTGGGCTACTTCTACTTCGGCGACCAGCCCAAGGGCCCGCCGTTCGGCGCCAGCCGGCAGCAGCTCGACCAGTTAATGAGCGCCCACTTCGAGCTGGAGTGGGACGAGGCGGTGGACGACTCGATCCCGGTATTCCAGGGCAAGGAGCGCTGGATGGCCTGGCGCCGGAAAAAAGCTTTATAATTCAGGGTTTTGATGTTTTTTGCGGAGTAATAGATGCCGATCTACGCTTACCGCTGCGAGGAATGTGGCTTTGCCAAGGATGTGCTGCAAAAGATCTCCGATCCGCAGCTCACGGACTGCCCTTCCTGCGGCAAATCCACCTTCAAGAAGCAATTGACCGCGGCCGGCTTCCAACTGAAAGGCACCGGCTGGTATGTGACCGATTTCCGTGGCGGCAGCGCCCCGGCGACCGGCGTCGCCAGCTCGCCCAAGCCCGACGCTCCGGCGGCCGCCCCAGCCACCCCGGCGCCGGCGGCCAGCGGCAGCGAAGGCTGATTACCCCCGCACGAGGAACCCGATGCGCAAATATTTCATTACCGGCTTGCTGATCCTGGTGCCCCTGGCGATTACCGCCTGGGTGCTCAACATCATCATCAGCACCATGGACCAGTCGCTCCTGATCGTCCCGGAGCGCTGGCAGCCGCGTACCCTGATCGGTTTCGATATCCCGGGCCTGGGCACTATCCTGACCATCCTCATCGTGTTCATCACCGGCCTGCTGACCAATAACCTGGTCGGCAATTTTGTCGTCAAGCAGTGGGAAAGGCTGCTGCACCGGATCCCGGTGGTCAGCTCCCTGTACGGCAGCGTGAAACAGGTATCGGATACGCTGTTCTCCGATACCGGCAACGCCTTCCGCAAGGCCGTGCTGGTGCCGTACCCGCATGCCGGCTCGCGCACCATCGCCTTCCTGACCGGCGCGCCGGCCACCGAAGTGCAAAAGCACCTGGATGGCGAGTACATCTCCGTCTACGTGCCCACCACGCCGAACCCGACTTCCGGCTTCTTCCTGATGATGCGGAAACAAGACGTGATCGAGCTCGATATGAGCGTCGATGCCGCACTGAAGTACATCGTTTCGATGGGCGTTGTCGTCCCTGAATAAAACTTAACCTGAAACTGAGAATCAATATGTCCATGCGTACTGAATACTGCGGCCTCGTAACCGAAGCCCTCGTAGGCCAAACCGTCAGCCTGTGCGGCTGGGTACACCGTCGCCGCGACCACGGCGGCGTGATCTTCATCGACCTGCGCGACCGCGAAGGCCTGGTGCAGGTGGTGTGCGACCCCGACCGGCCCGAGATGTTCAAGACCGCCGAAGGCGTGCGCAACGAGTTCTGCCTGAAGGTGACGGGCCTGGTGCGCCCGCGCCCGGCCGGCACCGAGAACGCCAACCTCACCAGCGGCAAGGTCGAGGTGCTGTGCCATGAGCTGGAAGTGCTGAACCCCAGCGTCACGCCGCCGTTCCAGCTCGACGACGAGAACCTGTCGGAAACCACGCGCCTGACCCACCGCGTGCTGGACCTGCGCCGCCCGTACATGCAGAAGAACCTGATGCTGCGCTACCGCGTGGCGATGGAAGTGCGCAAGTTCCTCGACGCCAACGGCTTCATCGACATCGAGACGCCGATGCTCACCAAGAGCACGCCCGAAGGCGCGCGCGACTACCTGGTGCCCAGCCGCGTGCACGACGGCATGTTCTTCGCGCTGCCGCAGTCGCCCCAGCTCTTCAAGCAGTTGCTCATGGTGGCCGGCTTCGACCGCTACTACCAGATCACCAAGTGCTTCCGCGACGAAGACCTGCGCGCCGACCGCCAGCCGGAATTCACCCAGATCGACTGCGAAACCTCGTTCCTGAACGAGCAGGAGATCCGCGACCTGTTCGAAGACATGATCCGCAAGGTGTTCAAGAACACCATGGACGTGGACCTGCCTAACCCGTTCCCGGTGATGGACTTCGCCGAAGCGATGGGCAAGTACGGTTCGGACAAGCCCGACATGCGCGTCAAGCTGGAATTCACCGACCTGACCGACGTCATGAAAGACGTGGAGTTCAAGGTCTTCTCCGGCGCCGCCAACATGAAGAACGGCCGCGTGGTCGGCATGCGCGTGCCGAAAGGCGCCGACATGCCGCGTTCGGAAATCGACGCCTACACCCAGTTCGTGGCGATCTACGGCGCCAAGGGCCTGGCCTACATCAAGGTCAACGAAAAGGCCAAGGGCCGCGATGGCCTGCAGTCGCCGATCGTGAAGAACATCCATGACGAAGCACTGAACAAGATCCTGGAGCTGACCGGCGCACAGGACGGCGACCTGATCTTCTTCGGCGCCGACAAGGCCAAAGTCGTCAACGATGCGATCGGCGCGCTGCGCGTGAAGATCGGTCACTCCGAGTTCGGCAAGGCCAACGGCCTGTTCAACGACGTGTGGGCGCCGCTGTGGGTGATCGACTTCCCGATGTTCGAGTACGACGAGGAAGAAGACCGCTGGACCGCGACCCACCACCCGTTCACCTCGCCGAAGGACGGCCACGAAGACATGCTGGAGACCAATCCGGGTGCATGTATCGCCAAGGCCTACGACATGGTGCTGAACGGCTGGGAACTGGGCGGCGGCTCGATCCGTATCCACCGCGAGGAAGTGCAGTCGAAAGTGTTCCGCGCGCTGAAGATCGGTGCCGAGGAAGCGCGCGAGAAGTTCGGCTTCCTGCTGGATGCGCTGCAGTATGGCGCGCCGCCGCACGGTGGCCTGGCCTTCGGCCTGGACCGTATCGTGACCCTGATGACCAAGTCCGATTCGATCCGCGACGTGATCGCCTTCCCGAAAACCCAACGCGCACAGTGCTTGCTGACCCACGCTCCATCGCCGGTCGACGAGAAGCAACTGCGTGAGCTGCATATCCGCCTGCGTGCGGCTGAGCCGAAGGTGGCTGGCTAAAACCGGAGAACCAGTGTCAGGCCCACAGGGTCTGACACTTGGCCCGCGAACGCCGCTGGTTGGTGCCTGACCCTGCGGGTCAGGCACCGGGTTAACGGTTTTATGAAGCCCTACAAAATCCCCGAATCCGTCCTGGTCGTGATCCACACCGCCGACCTGGAAGTATTGCTGATCGAGCGCGCCGACAAGCCCGGCTATTGGCAATCGGTCACCGGCTCGAAAGACGCCATCGACGAACCCCTGCTCACCACCGCCACCCGCGAACTGTTCGAAGAGACCGGCATCGTCGCCGACGGCAAGGCCATCGCGCTGCGCGATTGGGGCCTGCAGAACATCTACGAAATCTATCCCGTCTGGCGTCACCGCTACGCCCCCGGCGTCACGCACAACCTGGAACATATATTCAGCGTGCAAGTGCCGCGCAACGTGCCCATCATGCTGAGCCCGCGCGAGCATACGGCCCACGCCTGGCTGCCCTACCTCGAGGCCGCCGACCGCTGCTTCTCGCCTTCCAATGCGGAAGCGATCCTGCAGTTACCGCAGCACTTGTAACTAGCGGTTTGCTTGCCAGTCGTGCGCCCCGCGTACGGCTATAATCAGGCATCGACTGTCAAACTGGGGGCACAGGCCATGCCGGAAACTCAGGATATTCTTCTGGAGCAGTTGCAAGTCGGCTTATACGTCCATCTCGACCTGAAGTGGTTCGAGCATCCCTTTGCATTCAGCCATTTCAAGATCAAGTCGCAGGAACAGATCCACCAGTTGCGCAGCCTGGGCTTGCGCAAGATCCGTATCGACCCGGCATTAAGCGATGTCCAGCCGGCCCCGCTGCCGGTCGCCGAGCAGCGCGCCGCCGAAGCCAAGTCGGCCGAGCCGCCGCCGCCGCCGGCCCCCGAGTCGCCGGAACTGGCCGCCAAACGCGCCATGATGGAACGCATGCGCCAGCAGCGCGAGAATGCGGCCCGTATCGAACACGCTTTCATCGACACTGCGCGCGACATGCGCGACATGGAAAGGAATATTTTCGCCCGCCCGGCCGAGAACCTGCAGCGCGCCAGCGCCATGATCGGCAAGATTGCCGACTCCATCCTCAGCGCGCCCGACCTGGCCATCCACGTGATGGGCGACCGCACCGGCGGCGAGGAAATCTACCTGCACTCGCTGAACGTCACCATGCTGTCGATGATGATTGCGCGCGACATCAAGCTGCCGCGCGAAGTGGCCAGCGCAATGGGCGTGGGCGCCATGTTCCATGACATCGGCGTGCGCAATATCCCCGACAAGGTCATCACCAAGACCGAACCATGGAACCAATCGGAACAGAACCTGTACGAGACGCACTGCCTGGTCGGCGCCGAAATGGCCCAACAGCTCAAGTTCCCCGCCGCCGCCGTGGCCATCGTGCGCGATCACCATGAAATGTTCGATGGCAGCGGCTACCCGCATCATCAGAAAGGGGAGGGCATCGGCGTGCTGGCGCGCATCGTGGCGATCGCCAATGCTTACGACCGCCTGTGCAACCCGATCAACGGCACGCCGGGCTTGACGCCGCACGAGGCGCTGTCGCTGATGTTCGCCAAGAACCGCGGCAAATTCGACCCCAAGCTGCTGCAGGTGTTCATCCGCTGCCTGGGCGTCTACCCGCCCGGCACCATCGTCCAGCTCTCGAACGGCGCCACCGGCATGGTGGCCACCATCAACACTGAAAAGCCGAACAAGCCTGAACTGGTGGTGTACGAGCCGAACGTCGCGCGCGAAGACGCCATCATGGTGGACATGGACCGGGAGAGCGACCTGAATATCGTACGCGCCATCAAGCCTTCGCAGGTGCCGAAGGAAATTTATGCCTACCTCAGCCCGCGCAAGCGGGTCAGCTACTATTTCGACGCCACCAAACCAGGCCAGGGAGCTGCCGGGTGATATCAGAACTGCGCCAGTTAATGCTCGACCACAGCCCCCACATCATGCTGCTGGTCGATCCCGCCGATCTACGCATCATCGTAGCCAACAAGGTGGCCGAGCAAGTGCTTGGTTACACCGCCCCGCAATTGACGGAGATGCTGATCACCGATATCGAAAGCTCGCTGCAGGATGTCTTTTATTGGGAGGACGTCCGCAGCGGGCACTTCCAGGATATCGATGCCCAGGAGGGGGAATACCAGCGCGCCGACGGCACGCCGATCATGGTCATGAAGTCGCTGCGCGTGCTGCGCCACGAAGACCATTGGCTGATCCTGATCCTGGCCCGCGACGCGCGCCAGGAACGCAAGGTGGAGGACGTGCTGGAGCAAACCCTGTCCCAGCTGCGCACCACGCTGGAAGCGACCGGCAACGGCATCCTGGTGATCGACTGGCACAACAAGATCGCCAGCATGAACCGCCAGTTCAGCGAAATGTGGAATATTCCGGAAGCCTTCCTCAAGAACGGCAACGATGCCGCCATCCTGGAATTCCTGACCGCGAACGTGGTCGAGCACGACCTGTGCCGCGAGCGCCTGCAGCAAGTGAGCGACCCGCATGAGGCGCTGGACCAGCTGCACCTGCACGATGGCCGCGTGTTCGAATGCCGCTCGCGGCCGCAATTCCTGGGCGAGCGGATCATCGGCCGCGTGTTCGGCTTCCTCGACACGACGGAGCGCGAGCTTGCCGAGCAAGCGCTGCGCGAGTCGCGCGACCAGTTGGAAACCCGGGTGCACGAACGCACGCTGGCACTGCAAATGGCCAATATCACGCTGGAAAGCGAAAAGGCGCGCCAGGCGGAATTGATCCGCAAGCTGGGCGAGGCGCAGAACCAGTTGCTGCAATCGGAAAAAATGGCATCCATCGGTGTGCTGGCGGCCGGGGTGGCGCATGAGATCAACAATCCGGTCGGCTTCGTCAACTCCAACCTGAGCAGCCTGCAGCGCTATATGCAATCGCTGATGCGCCTGCTCGACGCCTACGAGGCGCGCGAAGAACATTTGCCCGATGCCGACCGCGGCGAGCTGAACGCCTTGCGCAAGGAAATCGATGCCGACTACCTGCGCGAAGATTTGGGCAGCCTGCTGTCCGAATCGATGGACGGGCTGGACCGCATCAAGCGCATCGTGCAGGACATGAAAGACTTCTCGCACGCCGGCGGCGGCGATGTGCTGGTGGCCAACCTGGAGACGGGCCTGGACAGCACGCTGAACGTGGTATGGAACGAGATCAAATATAAGGCGGAAGTGGTCAAGGAATACGGCAACGTGCCCGAGATCGAATGCATCCCGTCCCAGCTGAACCAGGTGTTCATGAACCTGCTGGTCAATGCCGCCCACGCGATTGAATCGCGCGGCCGCATCACGGTGCGCACCAGCTACGAGAATGACGAGGTGACCGTAGCGGTCAGCGACACCGGCAGCGGCATCGCCGCCGAAAACCTGGGCCGCATTTTCGAACCCTTCTTCACCACCAAGCCGGTCGGGAAGGGTACGGGCCTGGGCTTGTCGCTGTCCTACAGCATCGTGCAAAAGCATGGCGGCCGCATCGAGGTCGACAGCGAGGTCGGGCGCGGCACCACCTTCCGTGTGATCCTGCCGC
Organism: uncultured Oxalobacteraceae bacterium; assembly: GCA_965650885.1. Lineage (GTDB taxonomy): Bacteria > Pseudomonadota > Gammaproteobacteria > Burkholderiales > Burkholderiaceae_D > Rugamonas. The sequence continues at coordinate 10,514 of CBFGQI010000003.1, read as the reverse complement.
GACAGATGGCGCCCATTGCGGCCGAGAATGACGTTGTAAATTGACTAACTGCGGCGCGCTTCGTTAAGATGCCGCGCATGAAAAGACTGTTCCATTCCGGCCAGCAGGCCAGCGCCGTCCGCCCGCAGCACACCGGCACCTGCCATAACTGCCACGCCGAGGTCGGCACGGCCTATTGCGGCGCATGCGGCCAGAAGGCCAGGGTGCACATCGCCAGTGCGCATGAATTCCTGCACCACTTCGTCGGCCATTACGTCGCAGCCGAAGGCAAGCTGTGGCGCACGCTGGGCTGGCTGTTTGCCAAGCCGGGCCAATTGACGGTCGAGTATATCCGTGGCCGGCGCGGCCAGTTCATTGACCCCTTGCGGCTGCTGCTGACGGTGTCGCTGCTGGCGTTCCTGGTCATGAAATGGCAGGTTTATCGCTTGCCGCCGGCGCCGCCTGCCGTCCAGGCCACGGCGGTGGTTGCGGCACCGGCGGCTGCCACCCAGGCCATACATAAGGTCGATCGCCGGCTGTTCGACGTTTTTGCCTGGGGCAGCGACAATTTCGCCGTCAATTACGGCAAATTCCTGGCGCTCCCTGCGCAGACGCAGAGCGCACAATTTTGGGAATTGTGGCTGCGGGTGGGGCCAACCATCATGCTTTGCCTGATCCCATTGATGGCGGCCATGTTGAAAGTGCTGCACCTGGGCACGGGCTGGCGCTATGGCGAGCACCTGGTGTTCGCAATGCATGTGCAGACGGTCGGTTTGCTGGCGGTGATCCTCGCGGTCGGCGGCATGCAGGGACTGACCAAGCCACTCTTACTTTCGGCCTTGACAGTGTACGTCCTGCTCGCCATGCGCAAGGTTTATGGCGGCGGCTGGATCGTGCTGATGCTGAGGGTGGGGGCGTTCGGCTATGGCGCGACCTGGTGCTTTGAGTTGCTGGGCCGCATCGCGTTCATGCTGCGCCTGGCCTGAGTCCACAGTGCCGTGGCACCGCTGATACTTTTGACAGCCAGCAAGCCGGGCCGTTGGGGTTAGAATAAATCCCATGAAGATCCGTGTTGCCACCTATAACATCCACAAGGGCGTGTCCTACCGCAGCCATCCCCGTGTGCATGCGCTGCGGCATGCGATCGAAGCGTTCCAGGCCGACCTGGTATTCCTGCAGGAAGTGCAAGGCCAGCACGACCGGATCGAGGCGCGCTACGGGGAAGAAACCCACGGCCACCGCCATTGGCCGAAAAAGGCCCAGCATGAGTTTTTCGCCGGGGAATCGCACCAGTGCGTGTATGGCTTGAATGCGCAATACGACCACGGCCACCACGGCAACGCCCTGCTCAGCAAATACCCGATCGCGCGCTGGACCAATACCGATATTTCCGACCATGCATACGAGGCGCGCGGCATCCTGCACTCGGTGGTGCAAACCGATAGCGGCCCCTTGCACTGCTATGTGATCCACCTTGGCCTGTTCGAGCGCAGCCGCGTGCGCCAGGCCGATGCCTTGATCGACGCCGTGCGCAGTTCAGCCCCGAACGGCGAGCCGGTCATCATCGCCGGCGACTTCAACGACTGGCGCAACACGCTCAGCGTCAAGCTGCGGCGCGAGCTCGGGGTGACGGAAGTGTTCGACGAAATCGAGCGCGGGTCGACGTTCGGCAATATGGTGCGGACCCTGGCCAAGCGCCAGGCGAGCCAGCGGCCGGCGCGCACCTTCCCGTCGGCCTTGCCATTTTTCAGGTTGGACCGCATTTATGTGCGCGGCTTCAAAGTCGAGGCTGCGGAAGTCCTGCATGGCGCGATGTGGGCCCGGTTGTCGGACCACGCGCCCATCGTGGCCAACCTGAAATTGCTTTCCTGATCCATGCGTCACGTCGATTTTTTAGCCGATAACGAAGTCAAGCTCCTGCACTGCGGTACCGACTATTTTCCAGCCCTGCTGGAGGCGATCGGGGCCGCACAATACGAAGTCTATTTCGAGACCTATATCTTTGCCGAGGACGAGACCGGCACGCGCGTGCTGGCCGCGCTGAAGGCCGCCGCCCAGCGCGGCGTGGCCGTGCGCATGATTACCGACTGGTTCGGCACCGGGCACAAGCCGGTGTACCGCATGCACGCGGAATTGACGGCAGCCGGCGTCGAGCACCGCATCTTCAACCCCTGGTTCCGGCGCGGCGTGACGCGCACCCACCGCAAGATTTGCGTGGTCGACGGCGAAGTGGCATTCGTAGGCGGCATCAATATCAACGACGACATGTACACCGACCACCGGCCGCGGCTGCAACTGGCGGCGGCGCGCTGGGATTTTGCGGTAGCCGTACGCGGCCCGCTGGTGGAATCGATCCGTACCGAAGCCGAGACGCAATGGCGGCGCCTGGGCCGCATGACCATCGTCAAGCGCCTGACCCTGTTCAATGAAGTGCGCAAACTGAACAAGATGGCACGCCAGAGTACGATGCAAGCCGGTTTCGTGGTGCGCGACAACCTGCGCAACCGGCTCACCATCCAGCGCGCCTATTTGCAGGCGCTGGGCCGGGCGAAGAAAAGCGTGCTGCTGGCCAATCCCTATTTCGCGCCGGGACGCAAGTTCCGCCGCGCCCTGGCCGCGACCGCGCAGCGCGGGGTGGAGGTGGTGCTGCTGATCGGCGTTGGCGAACTGTGGATGCAGGATGCGGTCGCGCATTCCTTCTATCCCAAACTGCTCGAAGCGGGCGTCAAGGTAGTCGAATACCGCAAGACCCAGCTCCATGCCAAGGTGGCCGTCATCGATGACGACTGGGCGACCGTTGGCTCCTCCAATGTGGACGGGCTGAGCCTGTTCCTCAACCAGGAAGCCAATGTGGTGATCAAGGATGCGGAATTTGCCCGCGCGCTGCGCCGGCATATCGAAGATGCCATTGCCGAAGGCGTGGTGATCCACCCGCAGGATTTCGAACACGTCGGGCGTTTCCGGCGTTTCGGTTATGACGTCGCATACATCGTGTACCGCACCTTGATGCGCATATTTGCAGTAGGGAAATACGCATGAATGAGGTAAGAATCGACAAATGGCTGTGGGCGGCGCGTTTCTTCAAGACGCGGCAGCTGGCCATCGACGCCATCGACAAGGGCAAGGTCAAATTGACCAGTGGCGAGCGGATCAAACCCTCGCGCAACGCCAAGCTGGGGGAGCGCCTGCATATCGACAATGGTGCCGATGAGTGGGACGTGCTCATCGTCGGCATTTCCGGCAAGCGCGAAGGGGCCCCGATCGCCCGCCTGCTGTACGAAGAAAGCGAAGAGTCGCTGGCCCGCCGCGCCGCCCTGATCGAGCGCAAAAAATTGTTCCCCGAACCCTTCGCCGACAACAAAGGCCGCCCCACCAAGCGCGACCGCCGCCAGTGGCAACGTGCCACCGATTCCTGAAAAGAAATGTCCACCCCGGGGTCAGGAACGCTTATGGACATTCTTGGAAATGTCCATAAGCGTTCCTGACCCCAGGGTGGACATTTGCTGCGTCGCAACAATAGAGGCGCGCTTCTAGTCGCGCTGTTTGACTTTCGCCACCCGCTGGATAATAGTACGAACGTTCGCAAAACTTTTCACCAGCGGCCGATCTGTTAGAGCGAGAATAAGGTTTTTCCTTCTATCTGGATGGGTTCAAAAGTGAGTGGCATTCTTGTAAATACCCCAACGAAATTCATGCGCAAAGGCGAAATGACCCGTGCGGCCATCCTCGATGTGGCCCTCGACCTGGCAAGCCGCGATGGCCTGGAAGGCCTGACCATTGGCTTGCTCGCCGATAAGATGAACATGAGTAAGTCCGGCGTATTCGCGCACTTTGGGTCGCGTGAAGATTTGCAGATCGAAGTCTTGAAGCTGTATCACCATCGTTTCGAGCAGGAAGTGTTTTACCCGGCGATGAAGGAAGCCCGCGGCTTGCCTCGCCTGCGTGCCATGTTTGCCAACTGGATCAAACGGGTCAGCGTGGAAATCGCCTCGGGCTGCATCTATATCAGCGGCGCCGTCGAGTATGACGACCGTCCTGGCCCGATCCGGGAAGAATTGCTGGCCATGGTCAGCGCCTGGCAGGCGGCCTTGCTGCGTTGCGTGCGCCAGGCCATCGACAACGGCGACCTGCGCCCCGATACCGATGCGAACCAGCTGGTGTATGAAATGTATGGATTGATCCTGGCCCTGCACCACGAGGCGCGCTTCATGCGCGCACCGGGCAGCGTGGACCGGGCTGGCATTGGCTTCAACCGACTGATCGAAAACTATCAACCGTCTTGAGGCTGCGTTCCGCGCAGCCGGGAAAACATAACCTTTTAGCCTTCTGGAGAAAAAAATGGGTCAATACGTCGCGCCAATCCGTGATATGCAATTCGTCCTGCACGAACTGCTGAACGTGGAGGAAAAGCTGAAAGAGCTGCCAGTCCACGCCGAAACCGACGCGGACATCATCAACCAGGTGCTGGAAGAGGGCGCCAAGTTCACCTCCGAAGTGCTGTTCCCGCTGAACCACTCCGGCGACCGCGAAGGCTGCCACCACGATGCCGCAGCCAAGACCGTGACCACGCCAAAAGGCTTCAAGGAAGCCTACCAGCAGTACGTTGAAGGCGGCTGGGCCGCACTGGCCTGCGATCCCGAATACGGCGGCCAGGGCTTGCCTATCGTGCTGAACAACTCGTTCTACGAGATGCTGAACTCGGCCAACCAGGCGTGGACCATGTACCCGGGCCTGTCGCACGGCGCCTACGAGTGCCTGTTGGCCCACGGCACCCCGGAACAGAAATCCACCTACCTGCCAAAACTGGTCTCCGGCGAGTGGACCGGCACCATGTGCCTGACCGAGCCGCACTGCGGCACCGACCTGGGCATGCTGCGCTCCAAAGCCATCCCTAACGCCGACGGCTCCTGGTCGATCACCGGCGCCAAGATCTTCATCTCGGCCGGCGAACACGATATGTCCGAAAACATCCTGCACCTGGTGCTGGCTCGCGTGCCGGACGCTCCGGAAGGCTCGAAGGGCATCTCCCTGTTCCTGGTGCCGAAGTTCCTGCCGAACGCCGATGGTTCGATCGGCGAGCGCAACCCGATCTTCTGCGGCGCCATCGAAGAGAAGATGGGCATCCACGGCAACTCGACCTGCCAGATGAACCTGGACGGCGCCAAGGGCTGGATCATCGGCCAGCCGAACAAGGGCCTGCAGGCGATGTTCGTGTTCATGAACGCCGCCCGCCTGGGCGTCGGCGTGCAGTCCCTGGGCCTGACCGAAGTGGCTTACCAGAATGCGCTGGTGTACGCAAAAGACCGCCTGCAAATGCGCTCGCTGTCCGGCGTGAAGAATCCTGACGGCCCGGCCGACCCGATCATCGTGCACCCTGACGTGCGCCGCATGCTGCTGACCGGTAAAGCCTACGCCGAAGGCGCGCGCGCTTTCGCTTCCTACGTGGCGCTGCAGATCGACCGCGAACTGCACCACCCCGACGAAGAAGTGCGCAAGGAAGCCGGCGACGAAGTGGCCCTGCTGACCCCGATCATCAAGGCCTTCATCACCGACAACGCATGGATCGCCACCTCCGACGCAATGCAGGTGTACGGCGGCCACGGCTACATCTCCGAGTGGGGCATGGAGCAGTACGTGCGCGACGCGCGCATCAACCTGATCTACGAAGGCACCAACACCGTGCAGTCGCTGGACCTGCTGGGCCGTAAGATCCTGATGGACAACGGCGCCAAGCTGCGCAAGTTCGGCGAAAAGATCCGCGCCTTCGTGGAAGAAAACGGCACCGACGAAGCGATGTCCGAGTTCATCACCCCGCTGGGCGACCTGGGCGAGAAGCTGACCAAGCTGACCATGGAAATCGGCATGAAGGCTTTCCAGAACCAGGACGAAGTGGGCGCCGCCGCCGTGCCTTACCTGCGCGTGGCCGGCCACCTGGTGTACTCCTACTTCTTCGCGCAGATGGCGAAGATCGCACTGGCAAAAGAAGGTTCCGGCGACAAGTTCTACACCTCCAAACTGGCCACCGCGCGCTTCTACTTCGGCCGCCTGTACCCGGAAACCGCAACCCTGATCCGCCAGGCCCGTTCCGGCGCCGCCAACCTGATGGCCCTGGACGCTGACCTGTTCTGAAGTTGATGGCGCTGGCAGATCGCGCTGCAAACCGGTAGGGCAGGCCAGATGGCCGTCCCGTCAGACCCAATGGGTCAGACGGGACGGCCGCCCGGCCGGTTTACCGGATCTCGCAGTGAAAGCCAGTCCCCAAGCATAGCAACGGAAATACCAACCAAAGGATAAATATGAGCAACTTCAACGTGAAAAAAGTAGCGGTGCTGGGCGCCGGCGTGATGGGCGCGCAGATCGCGGCCCACTGCGTCAACGCCAAGGTGCCAGTCGTCCTGTTCGACCTGCCGGGCAAGGAAGGCACGCCTAAGAACGGCATCGTCCTGAAGGCCATCGAGAACCTGAAGAAGCTGTCGCCTGCGCCGTTCGGCGACAAGGCCGACGCGGAACTGATCCAGGTCGCCAACTACGAAGACAACCTGGACCTGCTGGCCGGCTGCGACCTGATCATCGAAGCCATCGCCGAGCGCATGGACTGGAAGCATGACCTGTACAAGAAGGTCGCTCCGCACATCGCCCAGAACGCGATCTTCGCCTCCAACACCTCCGGCCTGTCGATCAACAAGCTGGCCGAAGGCTTCGACGCCGACCTGAAGGCGCGCTTCTGCGGCGTGCACTTCTTCAACCCGCCGCGCTACATGCACCTGGTGGAACTGATCCCGACCACCTCCACCAAGCCGGAAATCCTGGACCAGCTGGAAACCTTCATGACCTCGACCCTAGGCAAGGGCGTGGTGCGTGCCAAGGACACCCCGAACTTCATCGCCAACCGCGTCGGCATCTTCGGCATGCTGGCCACCATCCACGAAGCCGAGAAATTCGGCCTGTCCGTGGACGTGGTCGACGACCTGACCGGCGCCAAGCTGGGCCGCGCCAAGTCCGGTACCTTCCGTACCGCCGACGTGGTGGGCCTGGACACCATGGGCCACGTGATCAAGACCATGGAAGACAACCTGGCTTCCGATCCGTTCGCATCCCTGTACAAGACCCCGGCCGTACTGGCCTCGCTGATCGGCAAGGGCGCCCTGGGCCAGAAGACCGGCGGCGGCTTCTACAAGAAGGTCGGCAAGGATATCCAGCGCCTGGACTTCGCCACCGGCGAATACGTTGCCGGCGGCAAGAAGGCCGACGACATCATCGGCCGCATCCTGAAGGAAAAGGACCCGGTCAAGAAGATGAAGGCGCTGCGCGAATCGACCAATCCACAAGGCCAGTTCCTGTGGGCGATCTTCCGCGACGCTTTCCACTACATCGCGATCCACCTGGAAACCATCGCCGACAACGCGCGCGACATCGACTTCGCCATGCGCTGGGGCTTCGGCTGGAACGTCGGCCCGTTCGAGACCTGGCAGGCGTCGGGCTGGTCGCAAGTGGCCCAGTGGGTCAAGCAGGACATCGAAGAAGGCAAGGCGCTGTGCAACGCACCGCTGCCGGCATGGGTCTTCGAAGGCAAGGTGGGCGAGCAGGGCGTGCATACCCCTGAAGGCTCGTTCTCGCCGGCCAACAAGTCCTACACCCCGCGCTCCGACCTGGCCGTGTACAAGCGCCAGGAATTCCGCGCCCCGGTAGTGGGCGGCGGCGGCGCCGATCCTAAGACTGCCGGCACCACCGTGCACGAAGACGAAACCGTGCGCCTGTGGCATACCGGCGACGACGTGCTGATCCTGTCGCTCAAGACCAAGATGCACGTGATCGGCAAAGGCGTGATCGCCGGCATCCAGCGCGGCCTGGAGGAAGCTGAAAAGAACTTCAAGGGCCTGGTGATCTGGAACACCGACGCAGCCGAAGGCGGCCCGTTCTCCGCCGGCGCCGACCTGCAGGAAGCCCTGCCAGCCTTCATGGCCGGCGGCGCGAAAGCGGTCGATCCGATCATCAAGGAATTGCAGGACACCTTCATGAAGATGAAGTATTCCAACGTGCCAGTGGTGGCGGCGGTTGCCGGCATCGCCCTGGGCGGCGGCTGCGAAATGCTGCTGCACGCATCCAAGCGCGTGGCTGCACTGGAATCCTACATCGGCCTGGTGGAAGTGGGCGTTGGCCTGATCCCTGGCGGCGGCGGCCTGAAGGAAGCGGCTGTTCGTGCAGCCCGCGAAGCCAAAGGCAACGACATCCTGCAATTCCTGAAGACCGGCTTCACCAACGCTGCAACCGCGAACGTTTCGAAGTCCGCGCTGGAAGCGAAGGCCATGGGCTACCTGAAGGAAGACGACATCATCGTGTTCAACGCCTACGAGCTGCTGCATGTGGCCAAGACCACCGCTCGTGCGATGGCCGATTCCGGCTACCGCGCGCCGATCCAGCGCCCAGTGCCGGTGACCGGCCGTTACGGCTGGGGCACCATCCGCGGCCAGCTGGTCAACATGCGCGACGGCGGCTTCATCTCCGCACACGACTACAAGCTGGGCGACATGATCGCCGAGATCGTGTCCGGCGGCGACATCGATCAGGGGAGCGTGGTGAGCGAGCAGTGGCTGCTGGATATGGAACGCAAGGCATTCCTGGAATTGCTGAACCATCCTAAGTCGCAAGAGCGCATCATGGGCATGCTGCAGACCGGTAAGCCGGTCCGCAACTAAGAGCAAATGTCCATCCTGTCGCTGGCCTTCAAAATCCTGTTGCGAGTGAAACCAAGCATGGTCTATGAGCAAATCAAGAAGCACATGACGGAGTCGCTGCCGTTCGTGCGCCTGCTCGGCATCCGCATCGACAGCATCGGCCCGGGAACGGCCGAAGTGTCGATGCCGGACGACGGCAAGCTGCACAACCACCTCGGCACGCCGCACGCGGGCGCGCTGTTCACGCTGGCCGAAACGGCGTCCGGCGCGGCCATGGCAGGCGGCTTCGCCGACCTGATCATGGACATGCGTCCGGTGGCCAAGGAGTCGCGCATCCAGTACCAGAAAGTGGCCAAGGGCGCGACGCGCGCCTCGGGCAAGGTACCGGGCGACCTGGCCGCGATCCGGGCGCAGCTCAAGGATGAAGGAAAAGTAGCGTTCCCGGTCAACGTCGACATCTTCGATGAACACGGCACGCTGGCAGCACAAGTACAGGTGGACTGGTACCTCTCCGCCAAACGCTAACGAACACAGATACTGGAAAGCTTAAAATGAGCAAACAACTGCAAGACGCATACATCGTCGCCGCAACCCGCACCCCGATCGGCAAGGCGCCGCGCGGCATGTTCAGCAAGACCCGCCCGGACGACCTGCTGGTCGCCGCCATCCGCGGCGCCATGGCCGCCGTGCCTAACCTGGACCCGGCACTGATCGTCGACGCCATCGTCGGCTGCTCCTTCCCGGAAGCGGAACAGGGCTTCAACATCGCCCGTAACTCCGTGGTGCTGGCAGGCCTGCCGAACACCGTGGGCGGCGTAACCGTCAACCGTTACTGCGCTTCGGGCATCACCGCCCTGGCCATGGCTGCGGACCGCATCCGCGTTGGCGAAGCCGACGTGATGATCGCCGGTGGCGTGGAGTCGATGTCCATGGTGCCGATGATGGGCCACCACCCATCGATCAACATGGACACCTTCAAGGACGAGAACGTGGGCCTGGCCTACGGCATGGGCCTGACCGCCGAGAAAGTGGCGCAGCAGTGGAAGGTGAGCCGCGAAGACCAGGACGCCTTCGGCCTGGAATCGCACCGCAAGGCGATCGCAGCCCAGCAGGCCGGCTTCTTCAAGGACGAAATCACCCCGGTCGAAATCATCACCCGCACCCCTGACCTGCGCACCGGCGAGATCAAGGTCGGCAAGCGCACCGTGGACCTGGACGAAGGCGCCCGCGCCGACGCCTCCCTGGAAGGCATGGCCAAGCTGAAGCCGGTGTTCGCCGCCAAGGGCACCGTGACCGCCGCGACCTCCTCGCAGATGTCCGACGGCGCCGGCGCGCTGATCGTGGTCTCCGAGAAGATCCTGAAGGAACACAACCTGACCCCGCTGGCCAAGTTCTCCTCCTTCGCCGTGCGCGGCGTGCCGCCGGAGATCATGGGTATCGGTCCTAAGGTCGCCATCCCGGCTGCTTGCGCCGCTGCCGGCATCACCCAGGACCAGCTGGACTGGATCGAACTGAACGAAGCATTCGCCGCCCAGGCACTGGCCGTGATCCGCGACCTGAACCTGGACACCAGCAAAGTGAACCCGATGGGCGGCGCGATCGCCCTGGGCCACCCGCTGGGCGCCACCGGCGCTATCCGCGCCGCGACCGTGGTGCACGCCCTGCGCCGCAACCAGCTCAAGTACGGCATGGTGACGATGTGCGTCGGTGCCGGCATGGGTGCCGCAGGCATCATCGAGCGCGTATAATCCGCGCGACACGATCAGCAAGGCGGGTCCAAAAGGCCCGCCTTTTTCATATCCACAGGCCGGCGGGCAGTGGGTGTCAGACCCTTGGGTCTGACACCGGTTTGCCGGTTTT